>SXKJ01000470.1 GCA_005778115.1 Planctomyces sp.
CGCGGGCGCAATTCGTGGCCTCGGTGAAAGGGAGCGATGCCTACACAGGGGCGGAAGTGACGGACGGCTTGCTCATCGCCAGTCGCGACGGTCAGACGTTTCGTCGTTGGGACGAGGCGTTCCTGCGTCCGGGTCCGCAGGGGGAAGGTCGGTGGATCTACGGCGACAATTACCAGAGCTACGGATTGTTCGAAACGAAGTCCGACACGGCCGGACTGCCCAACGAGATCTCGCTGCATTTTAACGAAGGTTCGTGGCGAGACGAAATGCACCGGCTGCGGCGCTATACGATTCGGGTCGATGGCTTCGTTTCCTTGCACGCGCCGCTGTCCGGCGGCGAACTGACGACGAAGCCGCTGAAGTTCACCGGCCGACGCCTGTCCTTGAACTACGCCACATCCGCGGCCGGCAACCTGCGAGTCGAACTGCAAGACTCCGCCGGCCAGCCGATCCCCGGTTTCTCGCTCGCCGACGCGGATGAGTTGTTCGGCGATACCATTGATCAAAAAGCCGCGTGGAAAGACACCACCGATGTCAGTCGTCTGGCGAGCCAAGAGCTGCGACTGCATTTCGTTCTCCGCGACGGCGACTTGTTCTCGTTTCAATTCACGGATTGAGACTCGTGTTAGGTGGCTCTAGGAGCTTGTCTTTGTAATCGAGCCAACGGAACGGTGTTTACTGCTCGTAGCAGGTGGGGTTGAGTTTTGGATCGGGTTGGTTGGCAGGGAGGTTGGTTGTGAGCGAGAAGACTTATCGAGCGTGGCGGCCGGATCAGGTCTGGTTGCTGCCGCCGTCGCCGAGGGATTGGTTGTCGGAAGGGCATCTCGTTGACTTCTTGATGGATGCGGTGAAGGCGATCGACATCAGTCCGATCACGTCGTACTACGAGCGTGAGCTGCGGGGCTTTCCGTCGTTCCATCCGCGGATGATGTTGACGTTGCTGATCTTCAGTGACGCGACCGGCACGCGGTCGATTCGGGATGCAGCATCAGCCAATGCGCCCAGTCGGTCATCACATTGGGCACGCGCGTCAGCCGAGCTCCCGTTTGCGGTCCAGCGATCGCTCGTCCCGACAGCGCGGACCACAAGGTTCCGTCACGCCCCTTGACGATCATCACCCCTCCACGCCAGCCGTGGAATTCGTAACCGTAGTCCTTCTTGTATGCGGTGACGTAGCCGCCGTCGGGGTCGTAGAAGAACAGCCCATAAGTGTCATTGATGACGCGCGTGGCCGACAGAAAGTGCTTCACGGGGATGGCTCCGCCATTGTGAGCACCCCGAATCCACGCCACGACCCGGTCGTCCCCTTGGACGAATTTCTTGCGATGCTGCGTCGAGCAGTAGGAGCATTGCGGCTCCGTGAGCGACTTGAACAGACCGGGCTTCAACAGCATTCGCGGCTTGTCAAGATCATCCGCGCCGCACGAATGCCAGGCCAATGCGCTCCCGGCCACAACCAGACACAACGGCAGCCAGACACGAATCCTTGGTTTCATGATCTCCCCTTCAACGTGCTTCACGGCATCCGCAGCATCGATACAAGACCGACTTGTTTCCTCGGTTGCAAGACATCGCGGGCATCGCGGAGAACATGCAGGGCCGGGCAGGGAGCGTCCACAAGCACGTCGTCGGTCCCGAACCGGGCGACCTCGCCGACTACGCCTGGACCAAGGAATTCCTCGACCCCAACCCCCAAGCCAGCCCGCTGCATCTCGTCCCCCGGAAGAAGCCCAATCCCTTCGGCTTCCCCTTTTTGACATCGCGCAGACGTTTTTCAAAAACTCGGCGGAGCGTGAAACCTTTTGAGGTGGCCGTCACCACTAAATCCGTTGAGCGATCCGGATCGCCAACGTGTGTTGTGACCAAACTCTTCTCAAAAGGAACGTGTCATGAAGGAGATTTCGATGAGACTTGGAAATTGGAAGCTGGGTGTGATTACGGCGGTGGCCGCAGTGGCTTTGACGGCCTCTTCGGTGAGCGCCGCGGATGCGCCAGCGGGGGCTCGCGGCGGGCAGGGGCCGCGACCGTTCATGCTGTTTTATATCTTCGATTCCGACGAAGATGATGCTCTGACCGAGGACGAAGTTCCGGCACCCGTTTGGTCACGGTTGTCGGTGGCCGATCTGGATGACGATGGTGCGGTGACTCGCGAAGAGATCATGGCCCATCTCCAGAAAGCCGGCGGAATGCGACGTCCCGGAAATGGATCGCGTCCACAAACCGAGCAGCCGAAGAAGTAGTTCGATGCAAACGGCGATGCTCATCAATGACTTTTGCCTGACCCGCCCGACGCTCTGGCTTCGGGCGGGCAGGTTCGTTGGTTTGGCCATCGTAACGATGACGAACTTGGTCGCTTCGGAAGTGCATGCCTCGGCGATGATGGACGACAACGTCAGCGACTCCGCCCAGGCGGCACAGGCCTTTGATCGCGCCAACGAACTGGTTGAACTCGCGGCGGCTCAGAGCGGGGACAGTGAGGCGTATCGCAAGATCGTCGAGCGTTATCAAAGTCTGATCGGCACACAGATGCGGCGCTTCACACGCGATATCTCCGAGCGAGATGCCTTGGTCCAAGAGGTCTTCGTCCAAGCGTACTTCAGCCTGTCGAGCTTTCGCGGACGATCTCCGTTTGAGCATTGGCTGCGCAAGGTCGCCGTGCGAGTCGGCTACCGCTATTGGAAAACTCGGACGCGAAGCCGCACGATGCCGCAACTCTCGGATGAGCAATGGGAGCAGTTGCGCGGAACAATGGCGGAACCGGTCACGAACACCTTTGCGGCGGAGCTTGTGCATGAGTTGCTGGCGCTACTCTCGCCGCCGGACCGGTTGGTGCTGACACTGATTTACTTGGATGGTTGCTCGATGGCCGAAGCCGCCGAGCGAGCCGGGTGGACGACGATCGGAACGAAGGTCCGCGCGTCGCGTGCTCGTCAGAAACTGCGAGACTTGCTCAAAGGGGATGCTCCATGAAAGGCGATCCGTTGACTCGATTGTCCCAATTTGAACGGCTCGCCGAACAGGCTCGTGCCGAAGCCGCGCCGTCACTGGCGGTGTCTGGCGTCGTGCTGCGAGCGATTCAACAACGTCAGTCGCTGCGGTTGGATGACTCGTTGCGAGCGACTCTGTGGTTCGCCGTGGCAACGAGTTGCACAGCCGCTGCCATGCTGTTGTTCGCGTGGCCCGCGTGGGACATGACCGTCGAGCCATACGCCTTGCTGTGGATGCCACTCGCAGGAACCTTGCCATGACCGATTCCACAAACCTGCTGCCGCCTTCCGTTGTCCTCACCGCATCGTCGCCGCGTCGTTGGCTGAAGTGGGGATTGTTGGTCGTCATCTTTGGTGCCGGCGTGGCTGTCGGAGCCGCCGGTTCCGTGTTGCTCATCCGCGAGCGACTTACGGCGGTGCTGCGTCAGCCCGAACTGATTCCGGATCGAGTCATGCCAATCCTGCGTCATCGCTTGGCATTGACCGACGAGCAGGCCGAGCAGGTCGCCGACATCGTGCGCCGTCGCTACACCGCGCTCGAAGAAGTTCGTTCCGATTTCACTCCGCGAGTCGCCACCGAACTTCGCTTGCTGCGGACGGAGGTTGATGGTGTCCTGACCTCCGATCAAAAGCAGCGTTGGGCAAACTGGTGCCAACGAGTCGAAGAACATCTCCCGTCAACTCCCGCACAGAAACGTGACTGACCATCGAGCGTGATTCGGCCCCGAACCGACACAAGATCATCCGAGGCACCGGATCCCGTCAGCCACAACAGGCCACAGAGCATCCCACGCATAAGGTCACTTCCATTTTGAACGCGGCTGGCACAGCTTGCTTCAAGCTGTGTGCGAAGCATTAGAAACCTGCAGGTGGCGTCCAACCCAAAGACCAGCGTCAACAGCACGATCTGCGTCCACTCCGGGTTTCCTGTGCCTACGGCACCCAGCTTCTGCGAAGCCGGGCCACCCGCGATGACCGCTGTCCCGCATTATTCATGGCCTGCTCATGCAGGAGACGTAGTGTCGCACACCAACCCGACGCGTCAGCGAGGGCGAACGGTGACGCCGCCCTCGCTGACGCATCGGGTTACTGTCGAGCCATGAATAATGTGGGCTGAACCCTCCTCGCATCATTTCGTGGCCGAGCTGACTGAGCCATCGAGTTTCTTGCCGGCGAACTGTCCGTAGATGCCGTTGCTCCAGGTGATCGGCTTGAGCTGGTTCGCGCGGCGGAGTTGCTCGGCGAGCGGTCCGGTAAGTGTTGATTGGGCGAGCTGCTTGCCGTCTTGAGTGATCGTCATCGTTGAGCCGCGCAGCGTCAGTTCGAGTACCGTCGGTCCGTTGGTCCACGCGAGGTTGGTGGCAAGATGGCCGGGCATCGTCAGGCGATAGACCAAGCCGTAGGACTTCCATTTGTCAGGCGCGAGGAACGGGTTTTGATCCGGGTTCCATTCGCACGGGTCTTTGGCGGACGTCGAGACGAACAGGTCGGGGCCGCTGGTCACGAGGCTCGTCACTCGCTGGCCCCATTGATTGCTGACGGGGTGTCCTTTGTTCTCGATGTCGTAGGGGTGAATCGTTTTGTCAGTGAGTTCCGGGTGCGAGAACATTCGTTGCATGAACGACCATTTCTTCGCGTCGGGGTTGAACCGCCACAGCTCGCCCCACGGCCAGACGCCGACGAACACTTCGCCGCCGTAGATCACCGTCGTTTGAGCCTCGCGCGAACTTCCCGATACGCCTGCAAGCACCGGCGGCCAACCCGCTCGGTCGGTGATCGTCTTGCCGTCGTAGTCGAACAGCCGGCCGGTTGGGTATTGCCCCATCAGCAGCCGGTCGTGAAAGGCCATCGTCGAATAAAGCTGGTAGCTGACCTTCAAGTTCGGTTCGAGCTGCATTCGCCAGCCGCCGTTGTCGAGCACATAAAACCCACCGACGTTCGACCCGGTGACGATCTTCTCGCCAAGGACTCCCCATGCAAACGTCGTCTCGCCGACGATCGGCAGCGTCCGCATGACGGCCTTCTCGTACGGATTGATGGCAGGATCGCCCGGAACCCAGCGGCAGGCGTAGAGCTTGCTGAACCCGTCCTTCAAATCTTCAAACGGCCGATAGCCTCGGTCGCCTCTCTCGACGTGATAAAAGCAGAGCGTCCCGTTCGCGTAAAAGAAGAGTTGAAACTTGCCTCGCTCCGGCGGTGACAGAATCGTCTGGCCGTTGTAGCGAACCGTGCTGTCGCCGAATTCGAGCAGCCCGTCACCGACACGCATCACCTCCTGAGTCCCGCCGACACTCGGTTGCTCACGCCAGATCCGACTCGCCGCGTCCCACGCCTTCAGTCCGCCGAACGTCGAGTACACGCCATTGTCGCGGCCATACAGATACGTCCCGCAGAGTTGATTCGGTCTCGGCAACGCCTCGACCTCAAACTTTCGCTCGCCGCTGGTCGGCCTGACGAAGAACTGCAACTGATGCCGATCAGCCCGGTTCCGAGTGTTGTAGACATTCGGAAAACCGGCCCCGATCACGACTGCTCCGTCGTCGCTCGTCACTTCAAACAACGATCCGAAGCACTGGCCAAGATCGGCTCCACGATCGAGCACGATCTTGAACGTCGTTGTTTCGTTCGTTTGTGCCTGCGCGAAGCACAGCGACGAACACAGGCCGCCACTCAACGAGATCGCGAACAGCATCACCAATCGAGTCATCATTCTGTGGCTGAGCATTTGGCATCCTTCGTTTGGAATGGAACAAATCCGTGCCCCGACTTTGCCATCCGTGCGACTACTCTGATGGAACTCGCACTGATGGCAAGGCCGGGGTACGAATGGGGGCAAGGTCGCGAGTCGCTGAGGTACTTGATCCGCGGTGTGGAAATCGTCTGGAAGTTCGACGGGAGGGAGTTCCGAACTGAAATCTCACGATTTCAGCTACCTTTTGCCGCTACATCCGAACTGAAACCGCTCTAAGCCTCCGATCGAGCCGGACGCTTCTTGCGGCCGTTGAGAAGTGCTCGCAGCCAAGTGTAGCGGACGAGCCATTCATACGAGGCCAACAGCAGGCCGGTCACGACGAGGCACAGCAGCAGGAACTTGATTCCCGACGGGATCGGCCACGTTTGGATCAGGTGTTGTCCCACGATGACCAACGGCAAGTGCGCGAGATACAGCCAGTACGACGAATCGGAGACGTACCGAATCCATTTCGATTCGCGCGTCAGCAGACGGCGGAAGAGGCCCATCGCGGCGAACGACATCAGCCAGGCGTAACTGACTTGAGCGATGCCGCCGAGCAGCGGCGAGCCCATCATCGCCAGTCCCATCGGCAGCGCAACGGCCGTGGCGATCGACAGCGACATCAGCCAGCGGCGGCCGACTTGAGCGTCCGTGTCGTTCGCGTCGAAGTACAGCACGCCGAAGCCGAAGAAGAGGCCGTAATACAACAGCAAGTGCGGCTGCGGAATCAGACCGACCGATGTGTCCGGGCCGAAGACCGGGCCAGCCGTGCCCATCAACAACTGCGGCAACAGAGTCAGCGGCAACAGCCAACAGAAACGGATCGGCGAAAGGATCAGGCGGCGAAGCAGTGTGGCACGACGCTCCGCTTCGTGATTCGCGACGCGGAGCGTCGCGCCACCAACATCGAAGGCAGCGATCGCCGTGCGAGACGCGATGCTTTGGACAATCGCAAACCCGCCGACCATCCAGCACAGAAACCACAAGAACCACAAATGATCGAAGAGGCTGGTCTGAATGAGGTGCAGCGGCGAGGCGGTCGCGGACCAGCGCACGTTCCAGACATCGGACTTCAACCATGCGGCGTAGCGGGATCGAATCGCCGTCAGCATCTCGAATTGGATCGGTGAAACGCGGGCCTTCTCCGGCAACAGTTCGCGGCATTTGGCCTGACCGCTTTTCAGCTCGTCGTCCGGTCGCATCGGGAACTTCAACAAGTTCGCCAAGTACTCGATCGTGCCGCGATCCGCCAAGCTCACGTCCGCCGGCGAATCGCCTCGCTGCGTTTTGGCGGCGGAGTTTGCTCCCTGATCGACAAGCGCTTTGACAATCTCCGGATGTCCCAGCCACGCGGCTGAGTGCAACGCCGTCGATCCGTCACGATTCGTGCCGTTGACGTCGGCTCCCATTTCGATCAGCCGCCGCGCGGCAGCGACATTCCCATGCAGCGCACTCCACGTCAGCGGCCGAACGCCGAACTCGGCGTCGGTCCCGTTGACGTCCGCGCCCTCGGCCAGGCTTTGCTCGAAACGGGCGGAATCCATCTTGCGGATCGCGTCGATCAACGGCGGTGACGGAACACTCGCCGCGACCGGTTTCGGAGCATTGGCCATCACCCAAGCCGACAGCCCGTGCATCAACGGGACGATCGTCAGCACACCGAGAACGCACGGCAACAGAACTCGTCGAGCACGATGCTTGAGCAGCGCGGCCAGTCCTTTCTGCCGACACAGCATCGCCGTGAAGAAGCCGCTGATCACGAAAAACAGCGGCATGCGAAAACCATGAATCGCAAAGAACAGCAGCCCGAAGAGTTCATGCTGCCGACTGTCCTGCACCATCCACGGAAACGGCACAAACGAAAGTCCCGCATGCAACACAATGCCGAGCAACATCGCGGTCGCTCGCAGGGCGTCGAGATCATGTCGTCGATCAACAGGCATTGTCAGCGAACCATCCTTTCCTTGAGTCACGCATGAATTCGATAGCATTCCCAAAATCTTGCCGAGCGCTACTGACTACGGTTGGCATCATCCGTTTGCAGGCTGGCCCAGCGGTCAACTTCCAGCGTTGCGGCCCTGAGGCTGGTTCCCGAAATGCCGTCGAGCACGGACTGCCACCAGCGATGACGGTGGCATTTCTGACCGAGCTTGCGGGCGATGAAGTGTCCCACCGGGACGAACAGGACGCCGAAGACGATGTTGCCCACGATCCACCAGCCATCGAGCTTGCTGAACAGGTCGGCCCGTCCGCCGGAAACCCAGTTCAGAAATCCTTGGACGGTCACCAGCAACCCGCAGAAGCCGACCAGCGGCGAGAGGAGCATGATCCACTTGAACTGTCGGATCTTCGCGATTCGTAATCGTTCGAGCGAACCCTGAATGACCGCCACCGGGCCGCTCCAGTCCACCGTCGCGAGCCGCTCCAGTTGCCAAATGCTGTCGAGCAGCAATGTCAGAAAGCTGACAGCGACCACGCTCGCGGGTAGCACCAGCCGCCAGTCGTGCCATTGTTGGCTGACGACCGCTCCCACGATCAGCAGGCCGCCGATGCAGAACGCGACATCGATCGCAGGCCAGATGACCAAACGATGCACACGTCGCCGCGCGGGTTGCAGGACGACCTGTCGCACCAGTTCCGTTTCCAGCGCCAGCGACCTGTCGAGCTTTTGGTCGAGCAGTCGCCACTGTTGCTCAAGTGCTTCCAGTTGCATGGCTATTCCCTTTCGAGTTGGTCGGACGGGTCTTGCACGGATTGTCTCAGCGATTTCTTCAGCCGGTTCAGCCGCGTGCCGGCGTTAGTTTCACTGATGCCCAGGATGTCGCCGATCTCGCGGTGCGAGTTCCCTTCCAGATACAGCAGCAAGAGTGCTCGGTCCGAATCGGTCTGTTGATCCAGCAACTCGCGCAGTTCGCCAAGCTGTTGGACCTTCGTCTTGTCCTCATCGACCTCCGCCGGATCGGTCTCTTCACGGTCATCCAGACGGATCGCCTCTCGTCCCCATCGGGTCTGTCGGCGGCGAAAGTCGATCGCCACATTCAGTGCGACGCGAAACATCCAAGTTGAGAACGGGCGGCTACGGTCATACTTGTCGAACGCCGACCACAACCGACTCGTGATCTCCTGCAGCAGGTCATTGCGATCATGCCACGTCTGGCCATAGACCCAGCAAACTTTGAGTAGCTGCCGCTGGTGTGAGTCCAACAGCGACAAAAACTCGTCATGGTTTGGAGGCTGCGGTTGCATGAAGTCCACTTCGCTGGAAGTCGCTCGTGCCGGTCGGTCCCTCGGTTTCCGAGCCGAGTCAGCACACACTGTGATTCGTTTGTCAGAGCCAGTTTGTCACAATGAATTGGCAAAAAGTGACACGGAGCCAGCTTGAGGCACCGCATCGACCTGTTGATCGTGCGGTTTGGAGCGAAGGTCAGCCGCATCGTGAGTTCCACGCTCGGTAAGCGTTTGAAGTGGGCGCGGATGAAAGCGCAGAATCAATCGGAATCCCAATCGGCGACTTCTGTCTGACACGCACGCTAAACACGCGCATGTTTCGGACGAAGCCTCTACGGCTTCTTCAGGTACGCCTCGGCCATCTCTTCGCCCAGCAAGAGCGTTCCCTTGGTTCCGAAGTGCAGTCGCGTGTGAGGTAACTCGGACGTCTTGATGATCGTGATGCGCGGATCGGTGCGTGCCATTTCGTTTAACGCGGCGTTGACCGGTTCGATGTTACGCCACGGCGAGTTTTTGTGTTGCTCCGAGATGAACCAGGGAAGATCGGGCTGCTTGAGGTCCGCTCGCGTCTGGTCGATCAACTGCTTCAACCACTTGGCATTGTTGTTGGCGTACGGCCCGAAGTAGGTATCGTTCTCTCCCGTGTGCCAGAAGATCCCTTCGAGGCTGCTCTCGAAGCCTTGCTGCTTGAGGTCATCCTGAGCCGCGCGAATGAAGCGGATGACCTTCGGATAGAGATTGCGATGCGACTCGGCCGAGCCGTTTGGGAACCAATCGGGGCCTTGCGCTCCGCTGTGCGTGAACTTAATGATGGCCACTCCGTCCTTGGCATCCAGCGATTTCCGCAATCGAGCACCGAAGCTCAGTTCCGGGCCGAAGTTGCCCAGATCGTCCACGGGACCGAGCGGTTCCCAACCGGTTGACGACTTCACTCCGCCCCCCAGCGAGTAGCGAAACAAGATGTCTCGTTGATCCTTGGCCAAGGACTCGTAGCTCGGTTGCTGAGCGATCTCGGAGACGAAGGAATCCTCGCCTTCCATGTTGCGTTGACCGGCCAGCACGAACAGTCGCACGCGGGCCGGCTTGGCGATCGGCAGTCCATTCTTGAAGCGGCGGTCGGTCGCTGCCGGCGACTGCCCGATGTCGCGGAGATACGCGGCCGCGAACGCTTCGCCCATCTGAAGCTGACCCTGAGTGCCGAAGTGATAGTGCGGCTGTCCGCTCCCCATGACCTCGAATGCGAGATGCGACGTCGGCACCCAACGCAGCAGCGGATCGGCCTTCAGCACTTGCTCTTGCTGCTGACGCAGGATGCCGAGGTTCTCGCGGTGGTCCATGCCCCAGATTCCCTTCTCGCTGACCTCGGCGACGTACCACTTGAGTTCCGGAGCCTTCAGATCGGCTCGCAGCCGCGCGACGAGCTTCGTCAGTCCGTCGGCATATTGCTTGTAGAGCTTGCGGTCGAGCATGTCGTTCTCGCCCTGATGCCATAGGACCGCTTCGAGCCGATAACGAATACCGCGCTTGTCCAACTCGTCGAGCGACTGGCGAATGAGCTTGAGCGTTCGCGGGTAGAGCTTCTGCCCCTTGTCCGGCGCATCGGGATTCCAATCAAACGCGACCGTCGTCCCGCCCACCGCCGACTTGATGATGGTGATCGGGAATTGAGCGTGCCGCCTGACTCGTCTCGCGAACGTCACCTCTGGCCCGAACGAACGCAGCGGCTTGAGCGGAACCCAGCCTTGGGAGGCTTCATCGCCATTGCCCAAGTTGTACGAGTAGAGGACGTCGCTCTGCGGCTCGCCCGCCCCTTTGAAGTTCGGATAGTCGTCGATGCGATCCGCGTGCGCGTCGGCTCCCACCATGTTTGACTGACCGGCGAAAAGGAACACTCGCGTGACCTCCTCGGCGATGGCAGTCGCCTTTGTCAAGAAGGCCAACGCCAAGCCTGTCACGATCACTTTTCGAAAAGACAGATTCACGGAGTTCCTCATTCAATGGTCGGACTTTCGTTCGTCATCGGCGACTTCTCGACCAACTCACATCTCTCCGAGTTGGGCAAACAATCGTGACGTTATTTGTAGAAGCTGGGCTTTCTCGGAACGATGTTGAGCTTCTTGTAGGCGAAGCCGCTGTCGGGCGGGTTGTAGTCGCCGACGAGATCCATGCAGGATTCGTCGTTGATGTCGGCTTCCATGTGCTGGCACCAGTAGACGGCGTTGACGGTCAGGCGGCGCAGACCCTCGCTTTGAAAGTCCTGAGCGCTGCCCATCGTGACATGGAAGACTCGCGCGGTCTGCCCGGTGTTGCCGGTCCAAGTTTTCACCCAGGCGACCGGGAGCGGAATCAGCTCGGTATTCACCGCGTCGTCGTGATTGCGACCCTTCAGCGGCTGGCCGTCCACCAACGGCAGGCAGCCTTCGGGGAGAGCGCCGCCTTCCTTGTAGGTGCGATAGACATCTGACGTGCCCCAGATGTCCCTGACCCCTTTGAGAACGGGATGAGTTTTATTTTGCTCGACGATGATGCCGCGTGTGGAATCCTGCTGCCAGCGGCCATGATGATTGCGGAAGGAACCACCCAACACGGCTTCGCCGAAGTCGATCTTCTTGCCGTCCTTTTGGTAATCGAAGCCGATGAAGCCGTGATTCGCGGTGCGGATGCCGATGATCGGCTTTCCGGAATCCAGGTAGTTGTAGATGTGCTTCAACTGCTCAGGAGGCAGCGAAATGAGTCGGCTGAACAAGATGACGAGATCGCACTTCTCCAAATGTTCGAGGCCGGGAATGTTGTGAGTGACCGTCTTGTCCTCCCAGCGAATCTTCTGGGTCGGATCGACGTCGTTGTCCTGACTCAGGCTGAACAGCACGGTGCAGTGAAACCCATGATGCTTGGCCAAGAGCCGCGCCAACATCGGCATTGAGTACTCGCTGCGGTATTCCTGATCCGCCGCGATCAGGACGATGTGCTTCCCCGCTCCCGGCCCCCTGTCGCCCGAGTACGTCAGCCACAGCGGACTCTCCGGGACGGGATGTTCGGCGGCGTTCAAACGGTGACTCCATTGAAGCCCAAGCAACGCGGCGACAACGAACGCGCACAGAATCCGGGGAAAGGCGGTTGGTCGCACGCCTGGCATTTCTGATTCCGTCTGATCAAGGGTAGTTGTCTTCATTCGCCTGTCCCTCATTCGTCTGTCTGAACTCTTGGGCTGATTTGCCTTCCGGGTTTCAGACAGGCGAATGGGGACAAGCGAATAAAGACAAGGGTCGTTTGGTTTTGTTTCACTGTTTCGTTTGTTGAACCGGGATTTCATTGACCGTGTAGAACGCGTTGCGATGCAGCGGTTCTTCGTTGTCGCGTGAGCGAAGCCCTGCGACATCGAGTTCGTAGACAAATCCTTGTTGGAGTTTTTCCAACGTGATCCGCGCAGAGAGTCCGTCTTCGGCCAATGCGACTGCATTCACGCCGGGTTTGTGCTTTTCGATTTCCGGCCCGCCGTAGCCTGCGTGATACGGGTGCGTAAACGCGGAGATCGAGTACGACTCTGGTGAGCTGCCAGTCGTCGGTTCGACCGGTTTGGTGAACGTGACCTTGAATCCATCCGGCTCGATCGTGATGCGGTTGATTTCGAAAGGGGTCTTGCCGCTCCATTCGAGTCGTTCGAGGGCGAACGGTTTGATGCCTCGAACGGGCCAGCCGCGATTGGTGCCGCCGCACAGCAGCTTGCCGCCGGGAGTGAATTCGACGTTGAGGATGCCTGTCGAAAGGCCCTCTCGGAATGGATAGCAGGCTCCCTGCCAGACGCCGTTGACCTGCTCGGTCGTCGCCCGCATCAGGATCGACTGCGTGTAGTCGCCGAGGAAGATCTGATTCTCAAACGGGCCGAACTTGCCCTGAGTCCGGTTCACGTTAAACCCCGTGATCGAGCGGCCCATGCGGATGTAAGGAAATATCACCGCGTACGGGACCAGTTGCTTGACGCGGTCCTTCTCTGTGGCGATGCGATTGCCTGAAGTTGGCTTCTCCGGTGCAGGGCCTAGCTCGGGCGAGTACTGATACCAATTGAAGCTCGCCGGATGACCGTGAAAGCTGTTCGTGGGGACGGTTTTCAGGCTGCAAGAACAATTCCAGGGGCCTTGACTCTCGATATAAAAAAGCGAACCGTGCTCATCGAACCCGATGCCTCCCGGACTACGCAGGCCACTCGCGAACGCTGTCGTTTTTCCGTCCGGCGCAACCTTCATGATGAAGCCCCGGTTCAAAGCGTGAGAGTGGTACGACTCGGACAAGCCGAGTGCCACGAACTGGTTTCCGTCGGCATCGGGCTTCGAGCCGAACGCATATTCGTGATAGTTCGCGTAGCCCCAAGCATCGGAGATGGTCTCAAAGCGATCGGCTACTCCGTCGCCATTTGTGTCACTGACGCGAGTCAGTTCGCAGCTTTGAGTGACTCGGAAGGCGTTGTCCTTCCAGGTGAGTCCGAAGATCTCGTCGAGTCCCGTCGCAAACCGATGAAACGATGGGATCGGCTTCGGTGCATCGACGCCGTCGATCACAAAGATTTCGCCGTGCCGCGTCCCGACGGCGATTCGGCGATCCGGCAGCACCGCGAAGGCTCCGGCTTCGATGACCGTGTCTTTCGGCAGCGGAATGTTGACGATCGGGTAATACTCGCGCTCGCGTTCCTCGGTTCCCCAGCGTTCGCCGACTTCTTCAGCACGCGATGTCCCCAACGTGGACGTGGCGATCAGAAACAGCAGGCAAACGAGCGGGCTGTGACAACGCAGCGTCGGACGACTCATCAGCCGCTGGGCACTAGCCCACGGTTCGTTGAAAGAACCGGACGCTAGTGCGTTCTGGCTGATTGTTTTCTGACGAAGTGCTGTAGGGTGGGACAAGCTCGCTTCGAGCGCCGGCCCACCATCTGCAATCGGCACGTCGGATGGTGGGCCGGCGCGGCGAAGCGCCGCTGGTCCCACCCTACGGCTACTTCTTGAGCGGTTCATAAAGGAACTCCAGAGAGGATTTGCCTTGAGGAATTTGCAGTCGAAGGAGCAGCTCGGATCGCTTGGGTTCGTCGGATAGCGATCGCAGTTTCGATTCGATCGCGGGGATCGTCAGCCGCAGTCGGCCCCTGCGGAAGACATGCTCGGACTCCTGACCGATGTCGCCGGTGAGTGCGCGAAACCAAACGGTCTGCGGTGACGGCGAGTCGAATTGCAGAACGCGTCTCAGTTGCCGTTGCTCTTCGGTGCCAACGGCGACCGACCGATCCTCGATCTCAATCGTGTCGCTGCGGTACTGGAACGTGGGGATCGACGATTCGCCGAGGAAGTAGCCTCGGAACTGATAGCCGACGTTTTTCGGATAGAGCGGGCTGGGATTGGTTCGAGCCTCTTTGGTCATCACAGGCAGCAGCGGCCACGGAGCGTTTTCATCGGCGAGCGACATGAATGAAACATCTTGTGCCAGAGTGATGGCTTCGTTGGCCGGATTGAAATCTCCGGAACCCTGACCGCTCCAATTCACGCCGATGAAGTCGCCCTGCCAGATGGCGGAGAGCGTGCCGGTCTCGGCGTTGAAGGCGTAGCTCAGCTTCTCCGGCAGGCCGACGGCGATGCCTCGAAAGCCGGCGACTCGACTGCGGCCGCGATACGTTTTTGCCTGATCATCGACCGTCAGTTTCGTGCTCACCGCGCGGAGACCAGGCGGATCGGCGGCGGATGTGCCGAGCGACAGGTAGTACCAGATCGCTTCGATCTGCCGGTCGGTGTGGCCATCGAGAACCGTCTTGAGCGCGGCGACACCGTTGGGCCACGCCGTCGGCATGACGGTGCGCGGACGGAACGCGCCGGGGTTGCGCAGGTAGCTGTTGAACCAGCCCGGTTGAAGTCGCTGATAGCTCGTCAGCAGGTCGATCCCTTGATTGACCTGCGCCACTTTGCCGTTGAAGTTGTGGCATGCGATGCAATTCAGCCCTTTGTCGCCGAGCAATTCGCGCCCCGCCGCGCGCAGCAGCTTTTCTCGTTCGCGTTCGCTGTCGGTGCGACTCTCTGGATTCGGAATTTTCATCTCCGGTCCTTTCACGCGTGAGCCGCCGGCGCTAGCCGCGGGCGAAGCGACGCCCGACGCTAGCGCGTTCGGCTCACCGTTCAGAACATCGAGCCGACTGAAGACGGCCGGCAAGTGCTGGAGATTGGCCGTGCCGTACTGTGGCATCCGAGTCGCCATGTAATGCCGGACGCTTTCGCCATCGAAGAGCACCTTCTTCATCCAAGCCGGTTGCAGCTTGGCCCCGATCAGCGTGAGCGGCGGCGGGATTCGACCGTCGTCACCGAGCTTCAGTTCGCTCCCCGCAAAGAACAGGTTGTGTGCGTCGTGAACGCCACCGAAGTCGTCGCGAATGTGACAGGTGGTACAGCGAAACGCGGTCAGCGTTTTCGCCGCGACAAGCTTGTCCGAGTCGGCGGACGTCTCTTCACGCAACGCCGCGACGATCGCGTTGACCTGCACGTCTTCAAGCTGGAACCGAGGACTGCGGACGCTCGTCTTCGATAAACAGCCGCGAGTCAGGTCCGCTGTCTTCAACGCACCAATCAACGGAGCCGCTGCGATACCGGGAAGTGAGTGACACGCCGCGCAGTTGAGTTCCTGAAAGTGCTTCTTTCCTTTCTCAACCAACGAGGCATCGGGAACAAGTGGCTTCACCGGTTGAGGCTGCTCACCAATCAGATAGCCAGCGATGGCGAGTGACTCGGCGGTAGTCAGCTTCATGTCCGGCATCCAGCCTGAACTGCGAACCTTCAACGGCTGAAACAAAAATTCGCTGAGCGACTTCGCGTTGTACTTGGCGGCGACATGGCCCAACGGGACGGCGTTCGGCTTAATCGCCCTCTTCGCGGCGAGTGCCTTGTCCTCGTCTTCGTCATCTTCGTCATCTTCGTCATTGCGCTTCGGCTGCTGTGGTGCGCCGGCGCTCGCATCCTTCGGACCATGACACGCCACGCAGCCCACCGAGTGAAACAGTGCTTTGCCCTGTTGAAGATCAATCGGCTCGCTGGCCTCCGTCGGAAAGCCAGCCTTCGACTGTGAGATCAAAAAGTGAGTCAGCGCTTCCGCGATCTGATTCCGTTCCGCTTCGGGTCGCGACACCAACACATCTGGCATCGTCGTCCCCGGATGAGCCAACGCCGGCGATGCGAGGAATCGTCTGAGGAATTCGGGGGAGATTCGCGCCCCGACAGCGGCCAAATCCGGAGCCGCCTTCTCAGGCAAAGATCCTCGCTCGACGACGCTGTGACACGCCGCACAACGCAGTTCCGAGATCAGCACTTCTCCCGCTTGCGATTGCGTCAGCGGATGATGACCAGGCAAAGCTGGATCGCCCGCCGCGACAACCGAATTGGCGATGACGAACCAAAAACACAGACACGCGGAAACTCGTTTCATCGTTGTTTCAATCACGGTTGAATTACGTCGTAGCCGCGTTCGCCAGAACGCGGGTGTTCTCGGCATTCACCCGCACTCTGGCGAGTGCGGCTACGGTTTTGAAATCGCTTCTACACAAACCTCGAGATCGGCCCCTTTTGGTTGCGCTTCATCTTCTCGAGCGCCACATCTAATTCGCCGTAGTGCTCGATCGGGTTGCCGTAGGCGTTGAGAAGCGTTGTGTACCAGTTGCCGAGCGTCTTGTGACCTTCCTCTCCCCAATGAGGCAGGCGGATGTAGCGGCCGGCGATGTCGAGCTTGGCGTTGCGGCCTGAGAAGACGACGAACGGCCATTCGATGCCGGTGCTGTGATGCGTCTCGCCGTTGTCCGGGAAGTAGAAGAGCATCGTGTTGTCGAACATGTTGCCGTCCGCCTCGGGCACAGCTTTCAAGCGCGTGATGATCTTGTCGATCAAGGCCATGTGCTGAGTGCGAACCGTGCGGCGGATCTCGTCCGCATTGAGCGAACCGAAACCTTTGCCGTGCCCGACGTCGTGCAGGTTGACCCGTTCGTTCTCGATCCCGTTCAGCCCGGTGTAGTGCGTGCCGAGTTCATCGACCGTGAACGTGACGACGTTCGTCATGCCCGAGATCAAAGTTGCCAACAGAATCTCGGTGTGCCCCCACTGCCGATCGGTCGTGCTGAGATCATCGGCCAGATACTTCGCGTCGAGCTGCGGCAGGTTGCGACGAATCACATCGGACATCTCTTCGAGCTTCTGGTTGCGAGCACGAATCGCGTCGATGGACTCGGCGTAGTTGGCGACCTTCGCGCGCTCAGTGCCAGAGACCTGCGCCGCGATCCCCGTTTGACTGCCGGCCGTGAACTCCAACACGCGACGTTCGAGTTCGTACTGAATGCGGTCGCTTTGATTGTTGGAGACCGACTTGAAGAGTTCTCGCAGCGCAACTTTGGGCGAACCGAAGGCGTAGTTGGGTTGCTGCGGACCGCGGGCCGAGAAACCCTTTTCGATGCCGTTCAGATTACCGCGAGCGTTGCCGCCATCGTTTGGGAAGCAGGCCAGTTCGATGTGCTCCAGCGGCGACGGGAACATGCGGGCGAGTTCGAAGTCGACCGTCGCCCACTTGATCGAAGTCAGCGCTTCGTTGGCCTTGTAGACGCCGAGCGACGACTGCCAGGTGTGATGCCCCGTCGTACACATCTTGCCGGAGAGACCTTGCAGGATCGTCATCTGACTTTTGTGCTCGGCAACGGAACTCATCCACTCGGGCAGTTCATGTTCCTTCAAATCGACTGAGAACGGCTGCTTGCGTTGCTCCTTTTCCTTGTCGGTGTTGCTCAGCGACGGCGGCACCATCACTTGCGGAAAGAGGCCATTGCCCTTGTGCATGAAGATGAATCGACGCGGCGCAGAACTCGTTTGCGGAGCACCGAACGCGGTCTGCAACCACGGAGCGAGCATGAGGCCGCTCGATGTTGCGGCAGACGCTTGAAGGAAGGCACGGCGAGTGAGCATGAAGATGTTCCTTGGGAATTTGAGTTGTACCAAGTCTTGTGAGCCGCAAGGCGCTAGCCGTGGGTTCTGTCGCGGCACAACCCGCGGCTAGCGCCTTGCGGCTCACGCACATCAATACGAACAGAGTATGTCATTTTCGATACATGATCGACTCCGAACTCAGCAGCGACACGACGACGGCTTGAAAGCTGCCGCCGCTGCTGACGTAGGCTCGGTCGGCGTCGATGAGCGTTTGCGAGTCGCTCAGCAGTTCGTTGCGACCGAGGAAGAAGCGGAAGGCGTGCCGGATGATCGACTGCCGCACGCGGTCGGATTTCGCGAGCCGGTCGATCATGTCGAGCGCGTTGGTCACGTCGCCGTCGAGCGTCGCGTCGCCCGTCCCTTCAAGGCGACCGGTCGAGATCAGCGGAGCCGTTTTGTAAGTGTCGGCTCCGTACTTCGCCGTCGCTTTGGCAATCAGGCTGTCGGGATGTTCGAGCGACTCGGCGGTGCGCCGGCGACCGAAGTCGTCGTACATCTCGAAGGCCAATCCGAGCGGGTTCATGTACTGATGACACTTCCAGCATTCCTGCTTGCTGGTCGCGGTGGCGAGTCGCTCGCGCAGCGTCTTGTCGGCGTGCTCGGGGATCTGAGCATCCACGGTGATCGGCACATCGGGCACGCTGCCGGCCAGTAGCTTTTCGCGAATCCACTTGCCGCGCCGAATCGGGTCGGTTGCCGAGTTCTGCGAGTGCGCAATCAGCCACGCGGGATGAGTTAGCAACCCTTTGCGATGAGCGATCGGAAACGGCTGCTCGACGGGGTAGTCCCAATACTCCGGCTTGTCGCGCGGCTCTTTGTATCGCGGCGTCTCGACTCGTTCGTAACGACCTCGCTCCGGCAGCGGCGGCAGGCTGTAGCTCTGCGAATGGTGATAGCTGTAGCCGTGCGTGAAAGGTCCGCGAGTAAACGGAGTCCGCCCCTGCCCGAACGTGTCTTGGAAGTAATACATGTAGGACAAGAACGACCGCTTCTCTTTCCACAGCTCCTTCGTGCGCGGATCAAGAATCTTCGCGGCGACCAGCAGCTTGAAATGCTCGTTCATCACGTCTTCCGGCTTCGTCTTCCAGTCGCTGTCCTTGATCGCCTCATACGACCGTTTCCAAAGCTCAATGCATTCGCGCCCGGCCTGCGTATCCATGTTGTGATAGACGAAGAAACGATCCATCGTGAGCAGCGTCTCGAACACGCGATCGTCTTGCTTCAGGCACGCGATCACGAACTCGTCCGCTTCTTGAACGAGCCAACCGGGCGAGCCCATGTGGCCTCGATCCGGGTTCTGGTAGTAGCCGCCACTGCGCGGGCTGTCTTTGAAAACTTTCATCGCGGCCGGGTAGCCGAAGAACTCGCGGACGAACCGCACCAACTTCGGATGCGACGTCACATGCGATTGGATGTGCTTGCCGTTGAGCGACGGATCGACCGGCGCGCAGTAGTAGTTCTGATCCGCGAGCAACCGCTGCACTTCGCGCCGGTAATCTTCTTGACTCAGCAACCGCCCCTCGTCCGCCGCTTGCTTCAGCTCCGCATCCGGGCCGCGATCACCGAGCGCATATGAGATCGCGAAAGCCGCCTCGCGAGGCGAGAGCTTCACGCGGCCGTGCACATCCGGCGGCCCCGCGCCGAACTCCAGTCGATACAGAAACTCGGACTCGAGCAGCACAGTCACGAGCATCTGCCGCAGCCCTTCGGTATTGCCGCCGAGCATGATCGCATCGCGCGTGAGTGCCACATACTTCCGCACTTCCTCGTCGGTCGCGCGGCGTTGCAGGACGCACTCGAACTGCGCCTGCACGGCGCTGGCGATCTCTTCATCCGACGGTGCGTCGGTCTTGAGCACGATCTGCTCGAAGGCCGCCGGAGTCGTCTTCGGAGACCAACGATCCATCTGATTCTCCCACTGATCCGCCTTCAGCTCGCCCTTCTTCACGCGAGCCGCTCGCAACTGCCGTGCAGAGATCCATTGAGCGTTGCCGAGCATCACCAGCAGATGCCCGCCATCCAGCGCGGTGAGGTCGTAGTAGCGCACTCCCGATTGATCGGGCAGCACGAACGGATTCGTCACGCCATAAAAACCCTGCAAGCGCCGCCCGTCCCGTTCCTGTCCCTGCAACTGAAACACATCGAGCACCCGCTCGGTGAAAATCTGCGGACTGACGAGCCAACGCCGCGCCGGCGTGAACGGCTTCGCTGTGACCCCGCCGCTGAAGAGCTTCGCGTGATCGACTCGATTGCCATAGTTCGGCAACCGCAAGTTGTCTTCGAGCGTCGGTGTGTTGTTCTTCCGCAACTCGCTGGCGAACCAATCCGAGACAAGCTGCCGCTGTTCAGCACTCGGCTGACTGGCGTCCCGCGGCGGCATCAGCCCGAAGACGATTTGCTCCTGTGCCTTCCCTATCACCTCCAACCGCGCGGTCATCTCCAGCGACGCCAGTGAATCCAGTCGCAACTCCGCCTCGCGCGTCTGCTCGCCATGACACTCCGCGCAGAACTTGTTGAGCACGGCGGCCACATCCTTCGGAACCGTCACGTCTCCGGCAACATTCTGCGCGCAGACCGACGCCTGTGTCATAAGCAACAACAGCCAAGCAAGCACCAGGTATGAAGCAATCGTTTGCACTCTGTTCATCACCCTTGAAGAAATAAGGTTGTTCGATCCGCGCCAAAGGCACCTTTGAACTTTGATGAGTCTACGGGGAGATATTCCACCTGTCGCTCGTCGCAGCATCCCGAGAGCGGCTCATTCCCACTCCAATCTTGCCAGTGTCGGTGCAGTGCCGGTCCATAAAGATTTGCGAGTCGCCGTCGAGCCGCGTTCTACGAAGTGACGGCAGATACCGAACTGATCAACGCCGTCCCAAGACTTCAACGCACCGCCTTCGGCAACAAAGTCCTTGGCTTCGAGGAGGACCGACTGTTCGGCGTCTGAGCCTGCGATTTCTCGCTCACAGACGAACGTCTTGCGCGGGCCACGATACGAACGCCATTCGTTCTCGATGACGACGAAGCTCAGCGTGTTGGTCTTGGGCATCTTCAACGTGAGTTTGAGTTTCGCTCCATCGCGGCCTCGCCAGACGGGATCGGTCAGCTTGCGCGTCCAGAACTGCGCCAACGTCAGATGATCGGCGTTGACCGAGAACCAATCGCGCATCGCAGATGACGACGAAAAGTTGTCGATGAGCAGACTCACCTTGAGCGACGCGACGACGCCCGCGTCACTCAACGCGACCGGTTTCAAGGTGTGAAACTGACTGCTCACACAGAGTTCAGTGACCGGCTTGCTGTGGCCAGGAATGGCAGCCAACGACTCAGCCTTCGGTAGTGTGTGATAGACGTTGGCGAACGCGAACAGCGGCAGGTCGAGCGAATGCAGCGGAAGCTCCCCCACGAACGATTCGCCGTCGCGCGTCACATCCGCACTCCGCCAGAAGCGGGCACGCGGGTCGGGATCAACGCTGTAGTAAATCTCACAACGAGCGACTGGCAGCGACTTCACGTCGGGAATGACGCGAAGTTCCGGCACACGATCCGCCGTCTGCAAAACGAGCCGCGACTCGGGCGTCTCAGGCAGTGCCGGGCCCCCTTTGAGATGATGATCGAACCATAGCGGCATCGAGACCGCGACTTCGGGACTGAGTCGGTGATTGACGTGTTGCGTCCACGAGAACCGCAGCGACTGATTCGGGATCAGCGCGTTCGTGCGATAGACATCGTCCATCCAACCATGAAAGTCGTTCGTCGCGCTGCGATGCAGGACCGGGCAACGGATGAGCGGTGCATAGCTTTCAAAGCTGAGGGTGCGTCGGAAGAGATCGACATCCCCTTTGATGTGATTCTGCTGAACGACTCCGCCGAGAACCTCATGCGGTTGCCAACGCCAGCCAGCTCCACCAACGGCAGGGACCGCAGCCTTCACGCGGTTATCCGTTCCCGCGACGTACATCGTGAGATTTCCACCCATCGAATACCCGTGAACGCCTAGCCGCTTCGGATCAACTTCGGGCTGCTGCTCTAGAAACGTCAGTCCACGCCGACAAGCGAGCGCCAGCAAGTACCAGTTGTTGTTCTTGGGATGCTCGATCTGCTCGTAGAGTTGCAGTGGCCCCGGCAGGATCGAATTGTAGCGAGTGGCATTGAGCTGACTCGGATCGACCGCGCCCCAATCGGTATTCGGATCACCCGGCTGAGCACCCTCAACCGAATTGAACGGCACTTGTCCCGCCGATCCGCCCCAATTCACCGACAAGCCCGCATACCCGCGTGACACAAGCAACTTCACTTCGCTCAAGAAGGCCCGCTGCCCGCCGCCGTGAATGTGCATGACTGCCGGCAACTTTTCGTGCTGGCCTTTAGCATTTTCGGGAAAGCCAAAGATGGCCGTCATACGAGCCGTCTTCCCCTTAAACGTCCCGACGACAAACCGCACATGCCGAAACACACCGCCGTCTTCTTTGAACTCACGAATGACCTCGGTGTCGAGCGAGTCCTTCTGAGGATCAAAGTCGGCCCAAAGCTGCTCGACAGTCTGAGGAACCTCCTCCGCGCGCGACGCCGCGAAGGTTGAGAGTAGGAGTCCAACAAACAGAATTCGCGTGTGAGTCATCGTGTGTGTTCTTTGAGGCCGGTGATCACGAGGCTGCGCTTGGGGATTGTGAAGATGAACGCGACCACGGACGAGGCCGTCATGCGCGAGTCGGAGCCGTAGCCCGCGTTGTCGCGGTTGGGTTGGTAGTAAAAGCTGCCGTCGGTGCAGTGGGCCATCGTGAACCACCAGCGGTTGGCGTCCATGAGCTTGCGAAAACTGTCGGGGTCGATGTTCGCGGCGAGTGCCGTGTAGGCCATACCCATCGGCGGTGAACCGTGAGTATCTGGGAAGCTCTGCGGATGCTTGCCGATCACCTTGGCATGGGACATCGCTCGTTCGCGATAGACCGGCTCGGAGTACGGACTAAGGAAGTTGGCGATCCCAGTGGCTCCGGTTCGACCCATGTCGGCCCAGCCGTTGGGAGGTCCGCCGACTTGGTCGCCGTACCAAACGTAGCCGTTTGGCCCCGTCCCCTTCTTGAGAAACGCGAAAGCCGCGTCGTGCTTCTCGCGGTCGATCTTGATCCCGCAGCGGTGCATCAGGGAATAGGCCAATGCCCCCTGTCCCGTGATCATCGCGATGGGGCCGTAGCCCTCGAAGCCGGGGTTGTGTCCCCAGCCGCCGTGAGAGTCCTTCGGACCTTTCGGAAACGAATCCGGGTGCGACTTCTTCGTCTTCGGGTTGATTTGCGACATGTGGAGGTACTGAGCTTTCGCCAGATGATCGTGGACTTCCTGAAGCTCCGGCAGCACCCATTTCTCGCCGGTCGCCAAGTGGTATTCGCAGAGCACAATCGCGGCGCTCATGTAGGTCCAGTTCATCAAATCGGCATATCGCTTGTCGTTCGGACGAGTCTCCCGGCAGTGCCAGCGCACATTGCGTTCAATGGCTGGCAGATACTTTGACTCGCCGCTCGCCAGCAGAGCCAGCGGTGCGAACGTGTTGTGAACGGGATCGCCGAACGAGCCATCTTCCTGTTGATGCTTGGCAACGTACTCCAACAACTCGGCAAGAACCTTGTCGGACTTGGGACACGTCGCCGGATAGGTCGCGGCGAAACTGCCGTACTTCTCACCGACATCGAGCACGACTTCTTTGGTCTCGCCGCCGCGTTGCAGTGTGAGCGAGAGCTTGCCTTTTCCGTCACCGCTCTGACTCGCTTCAAGCACGCTCGCCAGTTCAGAGATGGGACCGTCGGCACCGAAGACTTTCTCGCCGTATCCATCGCGGTGCGGTTCTTGAAACATACGACCGCCCGCGCCGACGATGAGGTCGCCAACTTCAACATGACCACTGGCCGATGACTTCGGAAAGACATACTTGATGAGCAATGCCTTCGGCTGATCGGCAACCAACTGTGCTCGCAAACCGGTCAGACCCAGGTTGTAAAACCAACCGGGCACTTCCGCATCCGGCCCCGATTGAGCGCGCTGCCCCCACGGGCTGTCGTTGCCGTTGTAATCGACCTGCGCCTGCAACGGCGCTGCTAGGCCGAGCAAGATGAGGCAAGTCAGTCGCAGCATCACGAAGCGAGTCGTCATTGATCGATCCTTTGAATTGGCAATCACTGTGAAAACTATTTTCCTGCTCATCACACTTTGTCCTTGCCTGACCACTGACTCCACCACTGCTGGAAGAGTTTTAGCTGTGCTTCGGCAAAGTGTTTCTGACTGGGTGAGAGCCGATCGGATTCGTTGAAGTTCAGCTCGAAATCGGCCTCGCCCAGCAGCACGAGCAGATATTTGTAGTACAGCACCAGGTCCGGCCCTTCGTCGAAACGAGACAGCTCGGCGAAGGCTTCTTCCAGTTCCCGCGCCAATCGCCGGGCTTCGACATCACCGGCGGCAGCTCGTTTGCAAAGCGCGATCAGGTGCAGCACTTCACGCGGCAGACAATTTCCGATGCCGGTGATCGCACCCACCGCGCCGCAATGAATGAAGCCGTGGCACACCTGCGTATCGACGCCCACCATCAGGAGGACGTTGCTGTCGGCGTGAGTGATGTGCTCGGCGGCGTAGCTCAATGAGTTCGCACCACCGAATTCCTTGAAGCCGACGAGATTCGGATGCTCGCGACGCAGGTCGAAGAACAGCGGTGCTTTGGTTTCGAACCCGTAATACGGACTGTTGTAGATCACGGCGGGCAGGTTGGGTGCCGCTGACAGAACGCCAGCGAAGTGTGCTCGCTGAGCCGCCGGAGAAGTGCCGCGCGACATGAGGCGGGGAATGACCATCAAACCCTTTGCTCCAACATGCTGCGCGTGAGTGGCATGAGCGGCGGCTCGCGCGGGATTCTGAGCACCCGTGCCGACAATGACAGGGACTCCGGCTTCGGTCAGCCGGCGCACGCCTTCCTGCCGTTGCTCATCCGTCAGCAGCGGCCAGTCTCCCATCGAGCCGCAGTACACGACTCCGTTCATGCCCGCTGCCATCAAAGCCTGAGCCTTCTTCACGAGGGCCGGATAGTTCGGCGTGCGGTCATTCAAGCACGGGGTCATCAGCGCTGGGACACAGCCCTGGAAAATGTTTGAGTTCATCGCGTTTCCTCACCAAAGGCCTATCGGTTTGTAGCCACGTTCGCCAGAACGTGGGATTTCTGTTCGTGAGCGGCAAGGCGCTAGCCGCCGGTGATTCTACAAGACCGGCGGCTAGCGCCTTGCCGCTCACAACCCTGATGATGCCGTGTTCAAGTCACCTCGACGACTCGTTTGCCGAGCACGTTCATCTTCGGCTCGATGCCCAATCCCGGCGACTTGCTGGCGGCCATGAAGCCATTCTCGCGTTGAGGTGCGCCGGTGGCCGTGCTGACGGTGACGTAGCTGTTGAAGTCGGTGCTCGTGAAACGGAACTCTTCGGGAGTGCTGTGAGCCAGATGCGCGATCGCGGCCGTCGTGATGTCGCCGCCCCAACTGTCTTCCAGCGTCATCGCGATGCCCATCGAGACGCACAGATCGCGAACCTGTTTCGTTTTGGTCAGCCCACCGAGTTTGCTGATCTTCAGATTCACAACATCCATCGCGAGGTCGGCTTTGGCTCGCAGCAGCATGTCGAGTCCATCGACGTTCTCATCGAGGACGAACGGATTGTTCGTGTGCCGTCGCACCGACAGGCACTCTTCGTAAGTCAGACACGGTTGTTCGATGTAGACGTCAACATCACTGACCGCTCGCACGACGCGCATCGCTTCGTGCTGAGTCCATCCGGTGTTGGCGTCGGCGACGAGGCGATCGGACGGCTTCAGAATCTTGCGGACCTGGCGAATGCGTTCGATGTCCTGATCGGGATCGCCGCCGACTTTCAGTTGGAACCGCGTGTAACCCTGCTCGCGATACGTGGCGACATTGCGAGCCATCTCATCGGGCGGCTGCTGCGAGATCGCCCGGTACAGCCGCACGCTCTCACCGAACCGGCCCCCCATCAGCACGCAGACCGGCAAGCCCGTCGCCTTGCCCAGGATATCCCAGCATGCGATGTCGATCCCCGACTTCACATACGGATGCCCCTTCAAGGCCGCATCCATCCGATGGTTCAGCTTGGCAAGCTCGCGCGGATCGAAGCCGATCAAATGCGGTCCCAGTTCGCGAAGTCCGGCTCGCACACCTTCGGCGTAGGCCGGCAGATAGAACGGCCCCAGCGGACAGACCTCGCCGTAGCCGACGAGTCCGCATTCCGTCTCAACGCCGATGATCGTGCTGTCAAACACTGACGCCGACTTTCCGCCGGACCACTTGTAAGAACCTTCGACCAACGGCAGCTCAACTCGGTGAGCAAAGATGTGTGCAATCTTCATGGGAGGCGTTACTGCATTGTAGACGACGGATTTCGCTCGTTCATTTTAGTTCCAACACTCGCCACTCTCTTGGCCCAGAATCGCATCGAACCGTAAATCCGCGCACAGAACACTCCGAATCGGCCATGCCGCTGTCTTCGCAGCAGGGATCCAGCGTCGTTCGCGAATACTTTGCAGGACCGCTTCTCAAAGCCAAATCTCCCGATATCTATCAGCGAACTTAAAACGACAGATGAAACTCTTGAGCCGCCCCTTTGTGCGCCTCAGCGTCTGCCGAAGCAGGCTCAGAGCGCGAGTTCCTTCCTCAGAAGACCAAATTGAAGAAGTGCGGCGGCTAAGGCAATGATGCCCCAATCACAAACCGATGCCCACTTGGTGATTGTCATTCGAGGCGCAGTGCTGCGATGTCGCTCAGCGGCACTTTCAGCACTTCGCTTTGCAGTTTCTTTTGCGAGAAGATGATCAGCAGGTGGCCGTCCTGTTCGATCGCGTGCGGGTATTGGAACGTCGTGGCTTGCTTGAACGGGATTTCCAGTCGAGCCATTGTCGTGAACGTCAGGCCGTCGTCGGAGAGCGAAAGATACATCTCGCGGCGGCCCCATTTCGGGTTGGCGTTGGAGATCATCGCCCACTTGCCGCTCGTCAGACGGAGCGGATAGCACTTGCTGCTGGCGTTGGGAAAGTTGGTGATTTGCGGCCGGGTCCAAGTGCGGCCGGAGTCGCTGGAGAAGGCTTGATACAGGCGGCTCGAACCGCCGTTGTCGCGGAACAATCCATGCAATCGACCGTCGGGAAGTTGCCACCAGAATGGCTCGTCGGGCGCGAACTTGGGAACCTCCTGCCGCTTCACGACGGGAAACGATTGCCAGTCGTCGAGTCCTTTCACGCCGCCGGCGAGCATGAACACGTTGAACCGCGCGTCGCGGCGAGTCATCAGCCATTCGCCGTTCGCGAGCTTTTGCGGCGCGAAGTTGTTGATCGCGTCGTTGAACAGTGTCGCCTTGAACTTCCACGAGTCAGTGGCCTTGTCCCACACGAACGCTTGCAGCTTGAGCTCCTTGTTGACGCCGAACGCTCCCTTGTCGCGGAAGTGAGCGGCCAGCGCGAGCAGTTCGCCGTCGCGGAGCCACAACCCGCGCGCGATGTACGCATACGGAGCCTCCGGCGGGGGCATGACCGGTTTCGCCGCGCTCCAGGTCAGCCCATCGTCGCTCGTCGCGTAACTGAGGAACTGCGTCGGCATGTCCTCGACCACCGGCCCGTGACTGAACAAGCACCAATACTTGCCGTCGTGATGAATCAAATAGTCGTGCAGTTGAAACTTGAGCTCATCCGTCGCCGGACACACGACCGCGTGTTGTCCTTTGAGTCGTGGAAGCGCGTCGTAGTCGATCGTCGCCGGGTCAGTGATCGCGCCGTTCAACTTCAGCACGACGGCAGGTTCCGTCGGTTCATCCGCGGAAGTGATTGAAGTCATCGTCAAAGCAAACAGTGCGGCAACTCTCAGCAAGCTCATTGTTCAAGTCTCCTTGTTTTTTGTTTTTCATCCGCAGTCCGGCTCTGCCATCCGCAGGCAACCAAGAAATATCAGCAGCCTGCGGATAGCAAGGCCAGGCTGCGGATGAAAGTGCGTCACGGAAACTGCCGCTCCCAATCGGCGTAGGCGGCGAGCAAATTGCGGAGGCGTTCGGGTTCGGTGTCGGCCAGGTTGCGGCGTTCGCCGATGTCGCGGCCGAGGTGATACAGTTCGGGCGGGCCGCGGTGCTGAACGATCGCCTTCCAGGCCCCTTGTCGAACCGCCCACGAGTCACCCGCTTTCCAGCAGAGCGTCCGCTCGGCCGGAGGTTCATTGCGCAAGAGCAGCGGCGCGAGACTCACGCCATCGAGGGCGTGCGCCGCCGCGGCGGGGGGCGGAGCGATCTTCGCCAGGTCGAGCAGCGTCGGCAGTAAATCCATCGTCATCGTCGTGGCATCGGTCTCACGTCCGGCGGCGATGCGGCCCGGCCACCAGGCGATGCACGGTACGCGATGGCCCCCTTCGTGCAGTCCCGCCTTTTGCCCGCGCAACAGGCCGTTCGACGAAATGTTGAAGAAGCCCGAATAACGCAAGTATCCGCCGTTGTCGGATGTGAAGAGGACGACCGTTTCGCGGCCCGGCGGTAAGGCACGGATGGCGTCCATCACAAGGCCGACGCCGTCGTCCAGCCGCTCGATCATGCGATTCACGACGCCGCCAATCTCCGCCGGAACATGCGGGCCAACCTTCTCCGCACTGTCGTAGTTCTCGCCGATGCGGCGATGCGCTCGATCCTCGGGGGCCATCCACGGAAAGTGAATCGCCGTGTGCGACAAGTACAGAAAAAACGGACGGTCGCGGTGTTGCTCGATGTACCGCACGGCATGATCGGTCAGCAGGTCGGTCGCGTAACCCTCTTCGACGAGCGGCTCGTCGTTGTGCCACCAGTCGAGTCGGCCGTAGCGGTCCACATGCGAAACGTAGTCGATGCCGCCGTGTCGCGAGCCGAGAAACTCGTCGAAGCCTTGTCGATTCGGCAACGCCGCGCTGCCGGGCTTCGAACCGAGATGCCATTTGCCGAACACGGCGGTTGCATAGCCGTTGGGTTTCAGATATTCGGCGATGGTGCGCTGCTCATCGCGCAACCCCGGACTGCGTTCGCTGAGCGCCTCGACGATACCGCACCTCTGCTGATACCGCCCCGTCAGCAACGCGGCCCGCGTTGGCGAACAGGTCGAGCCATTGGAGTGAAAATCAGTGAACCGCAGTCCCTCGCGCGCCATCCGATCGATGTTCGGCGTCCGCGCCCGCGTCGCGCCATAACAACCGAGATCGCCGTAACCGAGGTCATCGGCCAGGATGATGACGAAGTTGGGCGCGGCCGATGGTGACTTCTCCGCGTCCGCCCTCGCGATCAACGGCATCGCGAGCGAAATCAGCACGGCTAATCTCAACGAGTTCATCGGCAGAGGCTCCTGGTGAAGATATCAAACGGTTCGTTTCGAAATGGCGAGCCGGACGCCATTAGCCCCCGGACAACACGGCATGCACTCGTCCGGAGGCTAACGCCGCCCGGCTCGCCAATTTGGTTGCAGCTTCGCCGACCTCACAGCGAGGAGTGCCACTTCTACTTCTTCGCATGATGCAGCACTTGGCCTTGTTCTTTCAATGACTGTTGCAGTTCGGCGATCGGCACGCGGCGCGGCGGCGAGTTGTGTTGGATGGCCAAATGCGCGGCGGTTCCGGCGGCTTGGCCGAGGGACATCCAGGTCGGTTCCATGCGGATCGACGAGAACGCGACGTGCGTGGTGGAGGCGGCGACCGGGACGATCAGGCCGTCGATCTTCTTGGGCAGCAGGATGCGATACGGAATCTCGTACGGCCGCGTGAGGAAATCGAGCATTCCGAGATAGCCCTCCAGCACGAGCGTGTCACCCGGCTGTCGTTTGCGGGTGGGAAAGCTGTCGATGGGGAACTCGCCGACGGCAATGCTGTCGGCATGGCGGCGCGGCGAGCGGTCGCGGCCGTCGCCGGTGATGTCGTGCTCGGTCAGCGTGTACTCGCCCATCAGCCGCCGACCCTCGCGGACGTAAAGCTGAAACGGAAACCCTTCGTTGTCGATGAACTCATCGCGCGGCAAGTGATACTTCCGAGCCAGCTCGCGATGCGCGGCCGGCACTTCGTCGTCCTGCTGCAAGAACCACAGTAGTCCGAGCGTCAGGTTGCGATGCCGCCGCGCGATGCGTTGCCGCGTGGCGTCATCGCCAGCGATGTAGCCGCGGTTTTCCTCGCAGAACGGAAAGCCGAGCGGTCGCGGGTTGATGTTCACGTCGGTCTTCGCGTTCGGGATGTCGGTGATCGAGAGCGCTCGCACGAGCGTGTTGAAGTGAGCCGGGTTGTAACCTCGTCCCGGCTTGAAGACTTTCGGCCCCGCCAGTCGCCTGGCATTCAGGTCATCGAAGTAGCCGACGTAATTCCGCCGATCGTACTCCGGCGGCGGTTCGGTCAGCGGCCGCGCGTTGTTCGGATCGGTCGTCAAGCAGAGCCGATAGGTGTAAGCCGGCAGCCGCTCATCGGCCGCGCCGGTTGTGCCGTTGAGGAATTTGCGGTCTTGATAATCGAAGTACACGACGCCCGCGTGCGGCTCTTTGAACTCGTCGCGCGATTCGCGACCGAGCCGAAACTCCGCGCCGGCGGCGGCGTACAAATCTCCCTCGTAAGTCGCGTCGATGAAGACTCGCCCGGTCATCCGTCGCGATTCGGTGGTCTTGTAATTCTCGATCTCGATGGATCGCAGCACATTCGCCTCGACGCTCACCGACTTCAGCCGCCAGCCTTTGAGCACGGTGATCTTGGGCTGCTCTCGCAGCAGCGACTCGAACACCGCCTCTGCGACCGACGGTTCCGAGTAGTAGCCGTCGTGGCAGAGCGTCACGTTTTCGGAATCCGCACCGAAACGATTGACGTAATGCCGCTTCACGCGCTGTGTGAACTCGACGAACAGCCCGCCGATCATTGCCCGATTCTCGACATCGCTCTTGCCGAGTCCGCTCGAGACCATCCCGCCTATGTGCGCGTGCTGCTCGATCAGCACGACGCTCCGCCCCAGCCGCACCGCCGAAATCGCCGCGGCGATCCCACCGGGAGTGCCGCCGTAGACGACGACCTCTTGAGCACTGAGTGTGGCTGCGGAAAGAACGCAGATGACTACTGCGAGAAGGTGTTTCATGGTGGTTCGGTGAAAAGGGAATTCGGTGGAAACTGCACTTCCGACAGTTTCCCGGATCAGAGTGGCGATGTTGACGACGGCCGCTCCTGCCGCCAACGCTGTGTTAGTTGAGCACGATCTTGGCGATGCCATCAGCGAATGCGGTTGCCGCGGGGGGATGGTTTCGCAGCCAGAGTTCAGGTTCGATCAGCTCCAACTCCATGACCGCGAGGTTTCCGTGATTGTCGCGCACCAAATCCACGCGGGCGTAAGCCGGTGCGGACGGGCATGCGGCCAGCACTTGTTGAGCGAACTCGATTTGGGCGGCGGACGGTTCGTGGGGATAGACCGTTCCGCCGTGATCGTCTTGGACGCGGAAGTCCCCTTGCTTGGGAACTTTCTTCACCGCGTGAGTGAAGCGGCCGCTGAACAGCATGAGCGTGTCTTCGCCGTGACTCATTACGCTGTGTTGAAGCGGTTGCAGGATGAGCGACTCTTCGGTCAGAAGTTGCCGCACGACCGGCTCCAAGGTCGCGACACTCGCACGATTGACGCGATAGGTGTGACGGGCCGCTCCGGAAATACACGGCTTGATGATGGCTTCGTCCCAGCCCGATTTGTCGAGCAGTTCGTGCAGCGTGACCGTGCTGCCGCGATCGATGAACTTCGACGGCACGATCGAAATGCCCTGCGCCTCCAGGTCGGCGAGGTAGTGCTTATCCATGTTCCAGTCGATGAGCGCCGCGTCGTTGCAGAGTCGTGTCTGCTCGCGGATGCGGTTCAGCCACGCCGTGAACTCGGCTTGCCGCTCGAAGTAGTCCCACGTCGTGCGGAAGACAGCGCAGCGAAATCGCGACCAATCGACATCGGGGCTGGCCCAATCGAGCCGCACCGAAGAGAGGCCGTGATCCTCCAAGGCCGATTGCAATAACTGGTCATCGCGCAGGATGTTGTCCAGATACCAATCTCCCTCGGCAGCAACGGCCGTCGTGTACCGCCGCTCGGTGAGCAGTGCCACATCAGTTTTTGTGTTGGTTCTCATCGTCTTATTGAATCGCTTGGCCACCCATGTGTTGGTCCCTCAGTATCAGTGCTGGCTGGGTCGGCTGCGGCCATTGGCTTTGGATTGATCCAGAAGTGCTTTTAGTTCGGCCACGATTTCTGGCCGGGCATCGTACAGGTTCTTCGTCTCGCCGGGATCGGTGACGAGGTTGTAGAGCTGCCCGGGCGCGTCGGGAGCCGTGTCGGACAAGTGAAACGGTTTGAGTCCGGGGTTGTTGTCATAGCGATTGCCGCCGGAGCCGGTGTGGTCGAGGTATTTCCAATCGCCGCGACGAATCGACAACGTGCGTTGTCCGCCAAAAGCTTGCTGCAAGAGATACGGTCGGATCGACGCGTGGTCCTCGCCGCGCCATGCGGGCAACATGTTGAAGCTGTCTTCAGCGGCGTTGTCCAGGAGCTTCGCGCCGATGATCGCCGCGACCGTCGCCATCACATCGGTGAGACTGGTGAGCTGCGCGCTGGTCGTGCCCGCTTTCACCTTGCCGGGCCAGCGGACGAGGAACGGCAGGCGGTGCCCGCCCTCCCAGCTATCGCGTTTGACTCCGCGCCAGGGCCGCGCTCCGTCATGACCGTGGTCTGCTCGCATGTGGATGACGCTGGTGGTCTCCGGGCCGTTGTCGCTGGTGAAGAGGACAATCGTGTTGTCGGCAACGCCGAGTTGTTCCAGCGTCGCGAGCAACTCGCCGACGACATGATCGAGCTGATGGATGAAGTCGCCATGCGGGCCGGCTTTGGTCTTCCCATGAAACTTCGGCGCGGCGAACGACGGCAGATGCACGGCCTGCGCAGAGTGAAACAGGAAGAACGGTTTGCTCGGCGACTGGCGAACGTGCTGCTCCAGGAACTCGCGACTCTTCTTCAGAAAGACGAGGTCCACTTCCTCCATCGGAAAGTCCGGCGCGATCAGCCCGGCGCGGCAATCGTTCGCGTAGGGATGCTTCGGCAGCTTCGATTTATCGAGCAAACCGTTCAAGCGTGAGCCGTCGGCGCTGGCCGCGGGCAACACAACGCCCGACGCTAGCGCGTTCGGCTCACCGAGTCCCGTCGGCGGGACGGGGACTCGGTCATTCTCAATAAAGGCATACAGCCAGTCGGTCGTCGGACAGCAAGCGGTTCCGAAGAACGATTGAAAGCCATGATCGACCGGCCCGCCTGCGATGCGTCGCGAGAAATCGACGCGACGAACCGCTTCGACGCCATCGCCGCGCACTGGTTGCCCCTCCTTGTCGAAGAACGTCATCCCGACGTGCCACTTGCCGACGCACGCCGTGGCATAGCCGTTGTCGCGAAGCATGGCTGGCAGCGTGAGCCGTCCCGGAGCGATCAGCGACGGCCCGCCGACTCCGGTGAAGACCGTGCCACCATTCGGCACGCGAAACGCCATCTGCCCCGTCATCAGGCTGTAGCGTGTCGGTGTGCAGACCGTGCTGGGACTGTGCGCGTCAGTGAATCGCATTCCCTCGCGCGCGAGCCGGTCAATGTGCGGAGTCGGAACTTTCGATTGGTCGTTGTAGCAACGCACATCCCCGTAACCGAGATCGTCGGCAAGGATGAGCACGATGCTGGGCGGCGGGGTTCTCGGAACATCCGCTGCAATCCCGTGTGAGACCCAAGCGAGGAGCATCAGAAGAAGTAAGAGTCGTTGCATGAATACGGTCTTTGTTTGGGATGTCGTTTGCATCTTTGGTAGGCGTGTTTCGCTCCGCGATCCACAACGATCAACTCTCCCACTCGACATCGTCTTGCGCTCGATAGCCGATCGCCGCTTTCGTGCCGTTCAAGTCCCAGCGCATGCCGGAGTTGTTCGACATGCCGTTGACGATGACGAATGGCTCGCGAAGTTCGGCCGTCAGGCAGCAGTCCATCAGTAGCAGGAAGTCGCGGTCGGAGAGCCACATCTTGCGGAACCACTCGCCGCGCTCGGCAGGCAATTCCGAGGCGACGTTCGCGCCGCGCCACACCCAGCCGATGCGGACGGCGATCACTTCAAGGCCCCGCGTCGCCGCGTAGTGTTGACCGAGCCGTTCACCGAACAACTTCGCGGCGGCATAGGGACCGCTGAAGCGGTCGGCTCCGTCGGCGAAATAACGCAGACCCGGCTTCGGCGGCAGCGAAGTCGTGATCGGGATCGGCTCGCCGTCTTGGTAGCCCCCCATCACATGATTCGACGACGCGAAGATCAGCCGCTTCGCTCGCGCGCGAGCCGTCGCTTCGAACACGTTGAGCACCGCATCGACGTTTGGCCCGGTGAGTTCATCCCAGCCGTGATACGCGACCGGATCGCCCGCCAGATGCACGACCGCATCGACGCCCTTGAAGCGCGACACCCAACGCTCGTCCCAGACGCTCAGGTCGCCGTCGGGTTTGTCGAGCAGCACGAGTTCGAGCGATCCACGACAATGCTCCGCGAGCTTTGACCCGAGATTCCCCGCAGCCCCGGTGATCAGGACTCGGCGCTGATTCATGGCTTCTCTCCCGTGATTTCGCTCAGTAGTTTGAAGAAGCCGCGCTTGCGAGCGCTGCTGATGCCCCAGTTGACCGGCACGCTTTGATAACCCTCGTCGAAGCCTTCGTCCTTCATGCGGTAGTCGAAGTAACCCCAACTCGCGTATTCGCCGACCGCCGATGCGAAATTGTTGCTCGGCTGATCGAAGTCGAAGTGATCGTCCTCGTTGAACAGGATCGGCATCGGGCGATAGCCCGGCACGCCGCGCGTTTTGCGAACCATCTCGGTGATGCGCTCCGGTTCCTTCACACCGTTGCCGTGCAGCAGCAGGAAGTCGGACGACCTCACGACGTTCTCGCGCGGGATTGCTCCGCCACCGTAACTCGTGCCGACCAGCAAGCGTCGCCCGTCATGCTCGGTGCGCCGCACGCGGTCGACCAGTTCGTGAATGCGATCCGGTTTGAGAATCTCGTGATCGTAGGCTTTGACGTTGCACTCGTTGTTGACCTCGACGAGCACGTTGCGAAAGCCGCTCTTCAGCAACCAGTTTGTCGCGGCATCTGTCGCGGCGATCACCGCCGCTTCATCTTTCAACCGCTGGTCCTGTCCGAAATAGAAGTAGCCGACGATCAGGACCATGCTGAGTTCATCTGCTTTCTCAAGCACTCGTGACAGCCGCGCGATGTATTCAGGCCGCAACGCACCGGACTCCGTGAAGCCGGAGTTATGCCAAAGTTGCTCCTTCGAGTACCCCTGCGGACTGCCCCCTTGCAGATTGACCGTGATGGCGAGCAACCCGTGCTTCCGCCACTCGGGCATCGCGGCCAGAAACTCACGCAAGTTGCGACCGGCGTCCCAAACCTTCGTATCGGGATAGGCCCAGCGTTCGCGCGTCTGCGGGTTCAAGTCATCGAACGTCGCCTGCACCATGCGGCTATTGAGCAGCAGCCCTTCAATCCGCTTGCCGTTCCAACTTCGGCCCGCGTAAGTCGGCCGCTCGTTGATTTGAAACGCGTCGCTGACAATCGACACGCGAGTCCGCGGCTCGGCGGCGAGTGCGAGGGCCGCACAGGCCAGTAACGCCAGGAAAGTGAATGACGTTCGGATCATAGATGTCTCGTCCCCTTTGGTTTGGACTGCGGCAGCAGGCTGCCGCAGTCCAAAATCTCTATAGGTTCACTCAGAACGATGGGCGCTGAGTCGGGCTTTCATTTCGGCGAGCTTCTTCGCGTTCGCTCGGTCGGTGACGACGTTGTGCCATTCCTCTGGATCGCGGTTGTGATCGTAGAGTTCCGCGCTGCCGTCGCTCCATTCGATGTAACGCCAGCGGTCGGTGCGCAGGCCGAAGCCGCTCGCATTCGGGCCACGTGTGATGTGCGTGAGCACGGAGTCGTGGATGGTCTTTGCCGGATCAACGAGCAGCGGCTGGAGGCTCTTGCCTTTTGCTGTCGAGGGGACGGTCAAGCCGCAGAGTTCTGCAACCGTCGGGTAAATATCGAGGAACTCGACGAGGCTGCGGCACACGGCGGGCTTCACGCCCGGAGCGACGAGCAAAAACGGCGCGCGGCACGAGCGATCGAACAGCGTGTTCTTGTTCCACCAGCCGCGTTCGCCGAGGTGGTAGCCGTGATCGCCGACGAAGATGACCAAGGTTGAGTCCCAGAGTTTCAGGCGGTCCATCGCGTCCATGAGCCGGCCGACCTGCGCGTCGGTCTGCGTCACGCCGGCGTAATAATGCGTGAGGAAATCCATCCGATCGCGATCGTCGAACTTCTGAAACGCCTCTTCAAACGCGCCGCCGCCGAGCGATTGCTTGAACAGCGGCGAGGCGTCGGCAGGGTCGCGGCGCAGCGTCAGCGAGCCGGCGGGAAACTGCGCGACGTACTTTTTCCCAACCACGAACGGGTCGTGCGGACGATGGAAGCCCGCGCCGATGAACCACGGTTTGCCGGCGAGCCGTTCCATCGCGGCGATGGTCTGCACTGCGGTCTGGCCGTCGGACTGGTCGTCGTCGGCCCCCTCAAGGTCCGCCACTTCGCACCACTTGAGCTTGCCACTGGTGAGATTGTGGTGCGGACCGGTGTTGCCGAGCTTCGTCGCGCTAAACATGCGCGCTTCGTCCCACGACTTGCCGCTGTCGAGGAAGCGATTCTCCGTATCCCCTTCGACGAGGCCGGCGTGATAGATTTTTCCGTAGGACACCGCCGCCGCGCCGTGTTGCCGGAACAACTGCGGCAGCGTGACGATGTCCGGCATCTTCTCGCGGAAGAACGTGCCGTTGCCGGTGACACCGTTGTGCTCCGGGCGCGTGCTGGTGAGCATCGAAGTCCGGCTGGGATTGCAGACGGGATACTGCACATAGGCCCGGTCGAAGCGGATGCCCCGCGCGGCAAGCCGGTCGAGGTGTGGCGTCTTCGCCCGCGCGTCGCCGTAGCAGCCCATCGCTGGCCGCAAATCGTCGGCCATGATGAGCAACACGTTGTAGCGCGGCGTGTCCGCCGCGCTCGCAGTCGCAGCGTCTGTCGCAATCGCGATCAGAATGAAGCGAAGTAGAAGCAGTCTCATAGTCGATCCTTCATTCCGGTGATTGCGGTGGCAGTTATACTCACTTGGAGATCTCTAGGAGATCTCTAGCAGTTTGACCATCGCGCGGCCTAGTGCGTCGCCGGTTTCGTAGTAGGTCTCGGCGTTGTGATTGTAGTGGTAGCCTTGGTTCACCGGAGACACGTCGGCTTCGCGCCACAGGTCGCGAGTATCGACCGCTTTCACGTTGCCTTTGAATTCCGGGGATTTGCCCTTGTCGCCATCGACTGCGAGTTGAGATTCAGCGATCTGCAAGCCGAATCCCTCGCGGCTAGGATTACCACAGCCAGTGGCCAACACGAACTTCGCGTTCGGCGCGTTGAAATCCTTCCGCGCAGGTCTTCATGGGATTTCTCCGGTAGAATGATCGGCCATCGCACTGTCAAAAAAGTGGGATAGGATTCCAGCCTGTCATGCGCTTCCCGGCAGAATCACAGGCTGGAAGCCTATGCCACGACTGAAACTTCCACGACCACCACACTCTTGGCTCAGAAACGCAACGAACCGTGAATCCGCGCACAAAACATCCCGACACCGCCAAGCTACCGCACGTTTCGCAGGTGGACGTAGCGTTGTTGGAACGGCTTTTCGACCGTTCGCCGGACGTGGCTTTTTTCGTCAAGGACGCGGCAGGGCGCTACGTCGCCGTGAACGAGTCGCTGGTGGCTCGGCATGGCTTGAAGAGCAAGTCGCAAGTCATCGGCAAATGCCCGCGCAACATTTGCCCCGGTGACTTTGGCCGGATTCCCACCGAACAGGACGAGAAAGTTCTGCGCACCGGACGTCCGCTGGTGGACCATATCGAAATGCAATGGCATCGACCGCACGACCCGGTCTGGTGCCTGACAACGAAGCTGCCGATGCTGGATTCTAACGGTGCTGTCGTGGGCCTGATCGGCTTCTCGCGCGATGTCCGCGCGTCGGTCGAGCAACACGAGATTCCAAAGGACTTCGCACGCGCCCTCGAAGAGTTCGAGCAAAGCCTGTCGTCGGAGGTGACTCCCGCCTGGCTCGCGCGTCGCGCGAAACTTTCGTCGCAGCGACTGGCTCGTCTGACTAAGCGGCTCTTCGGTCTGACGCCGAGCCAGTTCATCACCAAGTCGCGGATCGCGGCAGCATCGCGGATGCTGCGCGACCCCGATCAATCCGTGTCCGAGATCGCCCACGCCTGCGGCTTCTACGACCACAGCGCCTTCACCCGCGCCTTCCGCTCCGCCACCGGCACGACCCCCTCCGAGTTTCGCACGCAACAGATCCCATCAGCCGGAACGCGCTAGCGTCCGGTTCAGAGGCTGACGTGGCGTTTGAACCGGACGCTGGCGCGTGCCGGCTGATGGGCTGATACATTCTCGACCGCGTTCTGTTACGGCCGATGTCCTGAAGAATGTTGAAGGGGGATGTCATGAAACCGGCGATGCGTGCCTGGTGGTGGCTGCGAGCGTCTGGGTGTGGCATGCGTGCGGCGCGGATGATCTTGAGAAGCCGCGAATGCTGTTGAAGCCCGGTTTGTTCAAGGCGCTCACGGAGCCGCAATGCTCGTACTGATCGACGCAGCATCGCAAGAAGTTCGTGCAGGCGGACGACCGGGGCGTGGCGTGGATTCGGGGTGCTCACAATGGCGGAACGATTCCGGTTCGGCATTTTCTGTCGGCCACGCGCGTCATCAATGACACTTACGGGCTGTTCTTTTACGACCCGGACGGCGGCTACGTCACCGCGTACAAGAAGGACTACGGTCACGAGTTTCACGGCTGGCGTCTGGGCGTGATGATCGTCAAGGGACGTGACGGAACCTTGTGGTCCGCGCTGTCGGGGCGAGCGATCGCGGGACCGCAAACGGGTGCTCGGCTGACGCGCGTGCCCAACGTGATGACCGATTGGTCGCACTGGCTGATGCTGCATCCGGAATCGACCGCCTACGATTTGTTCGATGGCAAGAAGTACGAAGTCAAAGAGCTGCCAACCGCAATCAGCGACGAGGCGAAGCAGTCGATGGGCCAGGTCGATGATCGGCTCAAGCCGCTCGCGAGCGTGCCCCCAATTTCGCCACAGCAAATACTGCAACAGCCGCTAGCCCCAGATCGTTGTCAGTGCAGCGAGCAGCCACGGACGCTTGGCGGCTTGCGCCGGCAGAGTCGATGCCAGCGTGAATCACATCACGAGAACAAACCCGGTTCCCCAAAACGGATCGATGATGCTGGCGTCGCGACGTGCGAGGCTCTGCGACCACACCCGATAGGCCGCCCTCAGTCCCGAAATACGGCCACCAATGATCGCGATCTTCATTTCGCGGGGACTCCCGCATCGGTTCCGCTGCCCCAACGATGTACGGTCAGCCCTTTGAGATCTCGAACGAATACTTCGTCGCCGCAGACGGCAATGTGTGCCCAAGTGGGCGAATCGCTGACGTGACGTTGGCCGAGCAAATCGAATTTCACCGGGTTCGCGTTGATCAGTAGCAAGTCGCCTCGTTCGTCGAGGGCCAGAATCTTGCGGCCTTGAGCGACGAGGCTCCAGTACTTGCCGAACGGCGGAGTCGTCCAACGCTCCTTGCCGGTTGCGAGTTCGATGCACGCGAAACGCTGGTTCTTCAGATGCGTGTAAACGTAGCCGTCGATCACGACCGGCGTGGACATGTAGCCTTGCGTCTTGTTCTGCCAACGCTCGGTCACGGACATCTTTTTTTCGGTCGCGGTCACGTCGCCGCTGCGAGTCAGATCGAACAGCCACGATTTGCCGCCGTAGGTGCTCGTGAAGATTGCGTCGCCGACGACGACCGGCGTGAGGATGTTCATGCCGCGAAACGCCTCGATCTTCTGCGACCAGAGTTCGCTGCCGGTGGCTTCGTCAATCCCCGCGAGCTTCTCGCGAGTCTGCACCAAAAACTGAGGCTGTCCGGCAATCGTCGCTTTCATTGGTGAGGAGAACGCGCTGCCGTTCATGCCGCCGCTGTCTTGCAGCGACCGCCACACTGTCTCGCCGTTTCGCTTGTTAAGCTTCACGAACGAGGCTCCGGCTTGAACGTAAACGTGCTCGCCATCCACCAGTGGCGACGACACGAAACCAAATGTCGGCAGCGGCGATTTGAACCGCTCGACGAAATCGGCGCGCCAGCGTTCCTTGCCGTTTGCGGCGTCGAGGCACACCAACACGTCACGCATCCCGGCGACGAACAGCGATTCGCCGTCAAAGGCCGGAGTCGCTCGAATCCACTCGCCGTTCTCCCATGCGAAGAACGGAACCGATGTCGCTCCCGGCCATTCAGCCGTCCACAAGACCTTGCCGTCGGCTCGCGACAACGCCTGCACGACCTCCGACTTCTTCCCGCGAGTCTCCGTGACGAAGACTAGATCTTCGCCGACGATCGGCCCGGAATAGCTCGGCCCCAATTCAACGCGCCATTTCCGAACGAGCCTCGCCTCATCGACGCGATCCGGCCACACGGGCGTTGCTGCGGCTTGCCCATCGCGTGACGGACCGCGCCACTGCGGCCACGTCGTGGTTAGATCGGCGGCGCACAAAGTCGTAGCCACGTTCGCCAGAACGTGGGCCAAGCACGAGAAAACCCACGTTCTTGCGAACGTGGCTACGGCAGAATCAAATCGGGCGGATGTCATCTTGTTCTCACGCATTCTTTCGTGGTTTGCGGGCTTTCTTCGGGACGGCTTCCGTTTGGCGGCGCAGAGTCTTGGCGAATTCTTCCAAGTGCCGCATCGTGTCGCAGAAGGCGGAATAGCGGAGCCGCGTCCGAATCTCGGTCGTTAATGCTCGCCCACCAACAACGACAGCGGTGTTGATCTTGGACGCAGCCTCAAACAAGCGATTGAATCCGGAGATGAATGCCGACTCGTCGGGAATGAACGAAACGCTCAGCCAGAACAATCCCGGTTCATGCCGTTTGACGGCGTTGATCATCGAATCGAAGGGAATCGACGAACCGAGCGATCGGGCATCCCAACCGACGGACCGCAACACCATCTCCGACATCGTTATTGGCAGCGAGTATTGGTCCCCCTCGATCGTTGCTCCGAGCGCGACCAATTCCCGTTCCGGCGAAACCAGTTTGGAACGCAATTCGTGCAGCACGCGCAACGCTATCTGGCACGAGCAACGCTCCTGATAGACGTCTACTTCGTGGCTATCCCATTTTTCGCCAATCGTGCGAAAGGCGACCGCGATCACTTCGTCGAAGACCAGGCTCACTGGCTGACCCGCCAAAAACAAATCGAACACGATCGCATGAGCCGCCGCGTCGTTGTCGGTCAGCAAGGCCTCAACGAGGCGTTCGGCACAACCTTCGACGCGCCGAGCCTTACGGTCTTCGCTGGCCGGCATCGACAAAATGCGTGGCTCGACGACGGCATGATTTTGTTCGCGAGCGAATCGCAGCGCTTCTTGAACCGGAATGCGCCGATGTCCTCCGGCCGTCTTCACCGTTTGGATCAGCCCCTGATCACACCACCGCTTGAGCGACGATTCGCTCGCCCCAATCGCTTCGGCCACTTGTTTGGGTGAAAGAAGCTGTTCCATAATCTATGTGCCTTCGTTGGTTTCCTGTTGTCGTACCGCGCAAATTGGTAGCCACACCACCACCGCGACTCAATCATAAAACGTCCAACTCGTTCTGCCAGTTTCGCGGCTTGATTGACATTTTGTGGCGACGTTCACTCAGTTCTTTCAAATCATCTCGCGTTTGTGGGATTTCAACGATTGGGCAATGGAATTAACAACTCAATCAAAACGGTCTAATGAAACAGAATGGCAGGGGATGGAGGAACTCCATCCGAGGTTTGACTCAAGTCACTCAACGCCTCCACACGAGCTGTAACATGCCCGCCACGCCTGGATCGATCTCCAGTTCGTCACGCCGGCTGCCAGAGAACTTCTCTGCTTGGAACATCTGCCGGTCAAAGACGTAGGCGGCTGAAAGATCCACGCTCCATCCGCGACCGAATTGGCGTTCAATACCGAGCGACAACCGCTGGTCGAACAGATAGGTTCTTTCACGGTCCTTGAGGCGGTCGGCCGGCAGGAACGTTTCGCTCACAGTCCGATAAGCCCCGTAGATGCTCCACGCTTCGCCGAGCGACTGACGAACGAGCACCTGCACATTGTTCAGCGGCTGGTAGCTGGCCGTGATGGTCAAGGACTCAGTTGGCCGGTAGTCGAGAGAGAACGGGATTCCCAGGTTCGCCTGGAACTGAGGAGTCGGCCGCCAGATGTAGGCCACGCCCGGAATAGGAAAGATGATTTGACCGGTGGGTGAATAGAACAGGCTGAAATTCCAGGCGTCGTGCTCACCGCTGGGGACGGTTAGGAACCCTAGCAACGTGACGGTCAAGTCGCGCAGATCCGAGAACGGACGATCGCTCGGAGAACCGACGCGAAACATGCCGCCCGCCCGCCATCCGTTCTCGAACGAGCGGATGTGCATCGCGCCGACATCGATGTCCCACAATTCGTCTGGCACGGAAAGACCCGAATCCGGAAGCGTTGCTGAAGTATTGATCCCCAACCGCTGGATACTCCCCAATCCCAGCCAGATTCCATTGGGGGCAATCTGTAACGGAAAGGCCACCTCGAATTCCTCGCTATTCATGGCCAAGTAGTCCGGCTGATTGCGAATTTTTTGCTGAGGAATCCACCACAGCCGCGAGGTGAATGGCGATCGCCCGCCGTAATCAGCCCCCGATCGACGGTCGGGTGACGAATCAATTGATCGCGCGGGTTCACCGAGGATGCTCTGGTCGAGTTGCGGTAACGACTGGAATTGTGGGACCGAGCTGTCTTCAAGCCAGGTCAAATGCCCGGTGGGCTGGAATCCCACCGAATGAAAGTGAGCAGAACCTTGCAGTTGTTCTTCCGCGGATAGACCGTCAGCCAGTGCTGACGAGGAAAGGCACAAGGTCAGCATCGCCGCTGGAGTCAAATTCCGAAGGACAAGGTTTCTCACGAGATCTCCTGTTGAAGCCATGACGCGAGTGAGAATAGTTGATCCAACTCCGCTGCACAACATTAAATCGTCCATAACGTTCTCGTCGAGCCGAGTCGCTGCTGGCTCTTTCCGCTTGAAACCACGAGAAGTTTCTTTGAATTTCCGATATTCTGTAAAATCGCCTGTTGCATTCCAGAAATTAAATCGGTCAAAGCGTTCATGTAAATGATTCAAACCGGCCGATTCACTCAGGGTTGGTTCAGAAAACTTCAAAGGAGAACGTGATGCCCGTGTTGCTTGAGAGAATGAATGACCTTCCTCGAACCTCTTTTGTCGCCGAGTCGGGTGTGTTGCGAACTCGTAAGCGTCGACCTGACACTCCGGTGGACTTGGCTTCGATTGAACAAGCCGTTCGCACAATACTGACGGCAGTCGGAGAAGACCCCGACCGCGAAGGACTCCTGGAGACACCACGTCGAGTGGCCAAGATGTACGCCGAAATGTTTGCCGGGCTGACGCAGGACCCGGCTCGGCATCTGCGAGTCACGTTCCCGGAGACCTACGACGAGATGGTGCTGGTCCGCGACATCCGCTTCACCAGCATGTGCGAACATCACTTGTTGCCGTTCTCGGGTGTCGCACATGTGGCCTACATCCCAAACGGGCGCGTCACAGGCTTAAGCAAGTTGGCTCGCGTGGTTGACGAAATTTCGCGGCGTCCGCAGGTTCAAGAGCGGTTGACCCAACAGGTCGCGGACCTGATTGAGACAGAATTGGAGAGCAAGGGCGTCGCCGTGATCATCAGTGCCGAGCACTCCTGCATGAGCATTCGTGGTGTCCGTAAGCCGGGCAGTCAAACCGTCACCAGCGCAGTTCGGGGCCTGTTCAAAACGAATCCCGCCAGCAGAGCCGAAGTGATGTCTCTCATCAAAGGATGAAAAACGTTGCCCCTCATTCAACCGCGATAATCCCCGATTCACTTTGAGAGGTCCGTCATGAAACTCACTCTGATTCTGGCACTGACCACTGCGATGATCATTGCTTCCGCACGCATTCTTCGAGCCGATCCACCAGCCAAGGCCGGGGCGGACACAATCGCGCTGATCGACAAGGCTTTGGCCGATGCCAAACCCCGAGCGACGGACGATCGATTGGCCACATTACAAGCTGCCGCGAAGGCCGTGATCCTGGCTAGCCCGAACAACTTGTTGATCTCGACAAAACTGCAAACGGCCCTTGATCAACCGGAAACCAACGTCAACAAGCAGGTCAAATCGCTGCAAACCGCCTTGTCCGAGTCCGCCGCGATTCTGAACTTCCGCATCAAGAAGGAGTCGGACTTGCCCAAAGGGTTTCCCGAACCGTGCGCACTCGGCGAGATCCAACTAAAGCACTATCCGTCCTATCGACTTGCCCGCGCACCATCTCAAAAAGACAACGCGTTCTTCACGTTGTTCAATCACATCAAATCCAATAAGATCGAAATGACCGCGCCCGTCGAAATGCGCTACGACGAAGCCGGTCACAAGTATCAGCAGATCGACATGGCGTTCCTATACGGCGCGCAGGATTGGGGCAAACTCGGGGACGCGGGTAGGGGAGTGATCGTGGAAGACATTCCCGCAATGTTCACGGTCGCCATCGGTCTCACGGGAGATTTCGATCCGAATGCTTTCACCTACATCGAGTCGTTGGAGTCCTGGCTGGCTCAGAATGATTCCGACTACGAACGTGACGGCAAGGTTCGCGTGATGGGCTACAACAGTCCGTTCGTCTGGAAATCACAACGGTTTTTTGAAATCGAAATTCCGGTTAGGAAGCGAACACGAACCGCGGAAGTAGCCAAGTCGTGACACCGCGACCTTCGACCGTCCTCCTACAAACCGTTTCGTCAGATGATGACGAGCACCTCAAGGTTGAGAAGTTCTTGTGAGTCGTTGGCTGGCGGGGCCGGCGGGCGCGAAATAACAAAGCGCCTACCCCCGACGCATGGCCCCGCCAGCATTTTCTATTAGTGAACCGAGCACAGCAGAGAGCATCATGATCATTCAAAAGGATTACAAGTTTTACGCGGCTCATCGCAACGAAGAGCTGGACGACAAGTGCCGCAACCTGCACGGACATCGGTACGGCGTCCGCTGCTTCTTCGAGGTTGAGCGGACGGGACCGATCAGCACGCTGTTCGGCGACTTCGATCGGTTGATCGAGCCGTTTCTCAAGGCCCAATATGACCACGCGATGCTGATTCATGTCGCGGATCCGTTGTACGAAACGCTCTGCGGCCACACGGAGCGAACCGGCGAATCGTTGCGAATGAAATTGCTCGACGCCCCCACCAGCGTCGAGAACCTCGCCTACCAACTCTTCACCGAGATCACCGAACTCGGCTTCCGCTTGAATCGGATCGAAGTTCGCGAGACCGACACGTCGGTCGTGATTTACACGCGCGAAGACTGGGTCGAAGACAGCCGGCATCCGCAACGACGCCAAGCTGACTCCATTTGCGTTGACCGTCTCAATGTGAGCTCAAGTCGTGAGGCCGAGATTCCGGTTCTCGCCAATTCTTTAACTCGTTGATTTTCAGAAAGGGATCCCATGTCGCGTCGATCGAAGGCTAAGGCGTTGTATGTCCTCGCCGCTGGTGTGTCGTTTTTCCTGTCGGTCTACCTCTGGTTCACCGGCAGCAAAGAACAGGGTTTGTACGTTGGTCTTTGGGTGCCGTCGATTTTTTCGTTCGGCACGCTCATGTTGAAAGGAACGCCCAATGAATGAAATGACGCTCTTCCTCGTAGGCATGTTCGTATCTGGCGTTGCGATCGCTGCCACTGTGATTTCTGCCATCGGCTCCGACCATCCAGAGGATCAAAAGTAAATCCTGTGCGGAATGGATCGGCGCCAACAGCTCATTTCGCAAACCTTCAACCGGAGAATCAATCATGCACCCGACCAAGAACAATCTTTCGGAACAGACTCGGAGTCACGCCGTAGGGCTGCTTAATCAAGCACTGTCCGACCTGATCGATTTGCAGCTTCAATCGAAGCAAGCTCATTGGAATGTGAAGGGACCGAACTTCATCGCTCTGCACGAGTTGTTCGATCGTGTTGCCGCAGATGCGGTGGAATTCTCAGACAACGTCGCTGAGCGGATCGCAGCACTCGGCGGCCAGGCTGAGGGGTCCATCAACGCGGTCGGAAAACGGACCTCGTTGCCCGCCTACCCAGCGGAGATTTCAAACGGACGGGATCACGTTGACGCGCTTTCGACGTCGATGGCGGTCGTCGGCAAATCAATCCGTAGTGCGATCGGCCGAGCAGTCGAACTTGATGACGCCGACACCGCCGACCTCTTCACCGAAATTTCGCGAGAGCTGGATAAGAAACTGTGGTTCGTTGAGTCGCACCTGCAAGGGAATTCTTGAATGACTGTGGCAGAACTCAATCCAGGAATGATCGATCATGGCAATAGCGACAACTTCGAAGAAACAGCGCCGGAAGCGGACATGCACTGCCCGCCTACGATGGGGTCTTTGCTGTCAGTTTGCCAACGAGCCAATTCAATTTCGAACGACAACAGCCTCGTCTTTGATGCGAATGCCGCTCGCGGAACGACTGCGTAAAGTTTCGGATCTATGCCTGGCGAATGCATAAACGTTGTTGGCGGCTTTGAGATATTGCGAATAGCACGGCATCGGCTGCTTTCGGATTCCCAGTTCAATTCTGCCGATCAAGACGCACCCTGAAGTTGGCTATCGGATCGACGAATTGCCGGACGCGATGAACATCGTTGAAACGCTTCAGCGTTGCTTCGATTTCGCGGCCGAGCACGACATTCGCACTTCATTTCATCCGGATCAATTCGTCGTGCTGAACTCGCCGCGAGAAGATGTGGTCGAAAAGTCGATTCAGGATTTGGAGTATCACGCGGAAGTCGCGGAGTGGGTCGGCGCGGATGTCATCAACATCCACGGCGGCGGAGCCTACGGCAATAAAGGGGCTGCACTGGTGACTTTCGCTTGCAATGTGAATCGGCTTTAAGAGGGCGTTCGATCGCGGCTGACGATTGAGAACGACGACAAGACCTTTACCCCGTCCGACCTTTTGTCCCTGTCTCGTTTTACTGAATTGCCGGTCGTTTACGACGTCCATCATCACCGCTGCCTGCCTGACGAATTGAGCATTGAAGAGGCTACAGCAGCGGCCATTGAGACTTGGAACCGCGAGCCGCTGTTTCACATTTCCAGTCCGTTGGCTGGGTGGTCCGGGCCGAAGCCCGCGCGGCATCACGACGAGATCGAGATCGATGATTTCCCCACCTGTTGGGCCGGTCTCGGCCTGACTGTTGAAGTGGAAGCCAAGAGCAAAGAAGTCGCCGTCAGAAAGTTGCACGATCAATACAAGCAAAAGTTCGGCGATCAAACAAAGGTTGAAGTCGCCTGAGAATCATCCCGTTACTCGTTTCGTCTTAAAGTTCGTAATTCAAACCATAAGGAATTGACCATGATTGCGGCGGTGGACCAACGACTCGAACAGCCAAAGGCTCCGGTGACGCCGCGAACGAAGACGATTGTGGTGAGTGGAGCCTCCGGGCTGGTTGGCTCTGCACTTTGCCAGGAGATTGAAAATCGCCAATGGAGTGCGAGACGTTTGGTTCGCAGGAATTCGATCAGCGGACTGCCTAACAGCATTCCCTGGAACCCCGAAATTGGTTCGTTGAATTTCACGGGGCTCAGTGGCACGGACGCGGTCGTGCATTTGGCGGGCGAAAACATCGCGAGCGGCCGATGGAATGCGGCGAAGAAGCTTCGCATTCGGGACAGCCGTGTGATCGGGACGCATCGACTCTGCAAGTCGTTAGCGTCGATGCCCAACCCGCCGCGAGTCTTGGTCTGTGCCTCGGCCGTTGGATACTACGGTGAACGGGGCGATCAACCGCTGACGGAAGCGGAGCTCCCGGGACGCGGGTTTCTTCCCGAAGTTTGCACGCATTGGGAACGAGCGACGCAACCCGCCGTCGATGCGGGCATTCGAGTTGTCAACCTTCGAATCGGCGTGGTGGTGTCGCCGGATGGTGGTGCGCTCAAGCAAATGTTGCTGCCGTTTCAGTTCGGGTTGGGCGGGAAGATCGGAAGCGGACGGCAGTATTGGAGCTGGATTTCGCTGCGAGACTTGGTCCGTTCGATTTTGTTCGCTGTCGAAGGGGAATCGCTGACCGGGCCGGTGAACGCGGTGGCTCCGGGTGCGGTCACGAACTCCGAGTTCACTCGCGTGTTGGGCCGAGTGTTGCGGCGACCGACGTTGTTTCCGCTGCCTGGTTTCATGGCTCGTCTGGTGCTCGGCGAAATGGCCGACGAACTGCTGCTCGCCAGCATCCGCGTTGCACCGGAGCAACTCCAGAAACATGGCTTTGAATTTGAACACCCTGATTTGGAAACGGCCTTGCGAGCGGTCTTGCATCGCGAGCTGCCGTCACAGAAATGAGCGACGCCATGAGCACCTATCGACTGATCCGCGAGCAAACGATCGACCGGCCGCTCGACGAAGTCTTCCCTTTCTTCGCCGACGCGCGAAATCTCGAAACGCTGACGCCACCGTTGCTGCGGTTTGAAATCCTCACGCCCGGTGACATCGACATGCGAGTCGGCACGATTATTCAATACGCGCTGCGAGTTCACGGCATGCCGATCAACTGGACGACAGCCATCACGGTCTGGAACCCGCCATTTGAGTTCGTCGATGTTCAGTTGCGCGGCCCGTATGTGCTGTGGCATCACCGACACACTTTTGAAGCGGTCGTTGACTCAACGCGCATGATCGACGAGGTGAATTACCGTCTGCCGCTCGGCTGGATTGGCCAAGCGATGCACGGGTTGATGGTCCGACGCGACTTGAAAGCGATCTTCGACTATCGCCAGCAGACAGTGACACGGCTGCTGGAATGGGAGCAGAGCACGGCCTCCATTCACGCGTCCGCATAGCGGGGCGGGCTCGCCGGAGATCGAAGTTGCGAAGTGTTTGATTCAAATCCGCGACCGCGAATGACCGGCAGATAGACCGAGCGGCAATGGAATCGTTGTTCGAGCATCTGGCCGCCGCGATCAAGTCCGCCGGTGTAACCTTCGGAGTTGCGTGCGACGACGGACTCGGTCGGCGGGGTGAGATCGAACTTGCCCGCCGTGGCCAGCATCGCATCGCGAACGGCCTCGGCGTCGAGTCGGCGCGGAGACATCCGCCACAGCCAGGCGTTGTCTGGATCGCGTTGAAAGTTGTCCGTGTCATGCGTCGTGCTGAGCCGATACGAGTGGCTGAGCACCAGCCGCCGAATCAGCCGCTTCACCGACCGGCCGTCCGCCACGAACGTGACCGCGAGATGATCGAGAAGTTCCGGATGACTGGGCCTCTGGCCCGAGACGCCAAAGTTGTCAGGCGTCGCGACCAGTCCGCGTCCGAACAAATGCTGCCAGACACGATTGACGATCACGCGCGCCGTCAGCGGGTTATCCGACGAGGCGATCCAGTCGGCCAGTTCCTCGCGGCCGCTGCCGGAGAATTCGTCGCCACGCTCGCCAGAGCGTGGGTCGGCTGAGGCCGCGACGTTGATGTCTTCGCCATCCACGGCCTGGCGACCGTGGCTACGACGAACCGAGTGTCCCACGACCTGCACGAAGCCGCGCGGGACGGACTCACGTGTCAGTCGGCGCGCAAAACCAGCCAGTGAATCGGCAGATTTGAGGAGTCAAAACCAGCCAGCTTGAGAGAGGAGAGATTCGACTAGCAGACCTAACGGCGGCTTGTCCGCAGAGAGGGGTCTGTGATGTCGAACCAGC
>SXKJ01000471.1 GCA_005778115.1 Planctomyces sp.
CCGCTGCCACCACACAACGTTGCCACCACACAACGTTGGCTCCAACGAAACGAACTCGCCCGTGCTTCACGCTACGAATCTCGTAATCTCCTTCCACCACTCAAGAACCAGCTAAGAACCTAAACCGGACAGTAGAATTAGGAGGTGGCATTGCCGCTCAAAGTGGCGACAAGCCTGCTGCCGCTGGTTCCAGGATCAATCTGATAAACCCAGCACGTCGTCGCTCCTGTCGAGACGCTCCAGTTCAATTGAATGGCCGACGAAGAGAGCACGGTGTGCGTCAAATCACGAATCGGCATGGGCGCGTCAGGCAGTGTCGTGACCGTGATCGACCTCGGAAGTGATTCGCCACCAGCATTGAACGCAACCAGGCGGAATCCATAGGAGGTGTTCCTGGTTAATCCGCTGACCGTGAACTGCGTTGTGTTCGCGGGAACCGTCGCAATGAGCTGCTGCACTCCGGCCATTGTTTGAAACAACCGATAGCCCGTCTCATTAGCAACATCTCCCCAAACCAATCGCGTCGAGGTTTGCGTCACCGAGTTGGATGTCAGGGAGGTCGCGAGCGGCGGCGAGACCGAAGTTCGGATGATGATCCAATCGCTCGCCGCGTCTCCCGCACGATTTGTGGCGATGACGCGGAAACGGTATTCGGTGTCGGGTTGCAAGCTGGAGATGGTCCACGCTGTGGAATTCGACGCGATGGTCGCCGAAGTGGTCGTCGCGCCGCTGACCGCACGTTCGATGCGATAGTTGGCCTCGTTGGCCGAATCCATCCAATTCAATCGCACGCTGGTCGCCGAGACTGCGACGCCGGTCACGTTGGTGGGAGTTGTCGGAGCATTCGGCAGCGTTCGTCCCCAGACCCAGGAGAAGCTCGATCCCGCCGAATTGAAAGCCCAGACACAAATGGAATAGTTCGTGTCGGCGTTCAGCCCCGTCAGTGTGAACGAATTCTGATTGGCTCCCAGTGTGCCGAGAATCGTGCTCGAGCCAGCGAGGTAGATTTTGTAGCCATCCGCTCCGGGTATCAGATTCCAGCTCACCGCGATCGAAGACACCGAGACCGGAGTGGTCGTCAGCCCCGTCGCTTGAGCTGGCGGGGCGACGGGAATCGTCAGGGGGGCGGTCAGTGTGGCTGAGGCTCCGTTCGCATTCACAGCCTCCACGATGAAACGGTACGGCGTATTCACCGAAAGCCCCGCGACTTGGTAGCTCGTTGTCGTCGCAGAAAGCGTTGCTCTTCGCCAAGTGCCTCGCGAGTCCAGCACAGAGACGCCATAGCTCGTTGCTCCGGCGACCGTGTTCCAAGTCAGATTCACGGCCCGACCGGCGCCCAGCGATGCCGTCACGGTCGGCGCGGCGGGAGCCGACACACTGGGCATCGTGAAGTCATAAAACACATTCCGACTGCCCGCTTCATTGAAAGCTTGAACCTGGAAGCGGTAGCGAGTTCCAGGCATCAAACCGGTCAGCGAGTGATGCGTTTGAGCGGCCGGAATTGTGACGACGCTCACGCTCGTTGTGGTGGATTCGGCAAGGTACTGACGAATTTCAACCGATTGTGACTTCGCCAACGGATCGGCAGTCCAGGAAAGATCCACCGCAGTCGGCGATACAACGGCAACTCGCGGGTTGGAGACATTGAGTGGTCGCTGGAATTGATGCGCGACCTGCCGCCAGTTCGTCGTGGAGGAGGCCGAACCATTGAAAGCTTCCACTCGATATTCGCCAAACCAACGGTCCTCAAAGCCAGTCACCGGCCATTGCGCGACCGTGGTCGTGAAACGAGTCGTCCCTGCTGGCAGAGTCGCCACAAGTTCTGGCGGAGGCACGCGACCATCCTGAGCACGACCGGCCGGCGGTCGTCGATAAACGCGATACCCCGCCGCTCCATCGGCAGCGTCCCACGACAATTCATGCCGGAAGCCATAGCTCGACGTCGTCAGCAAGTTGGTCGGCGTCGCCAACGTGCTGGAGGCCGATGTCACAGATGCCTCCACTTTGTATTGACCGACAGCCCCATACTCACCGCTGCTTGCCACAACGATCAGATAGTCCCCAGCCGGAAGTTGGACTTGCAGGCTTGCCGATCCGGATTCGTCACCGCTTGACCGAGCGAGCAAGTCTCCGCTCAAAGATCGCATTTCGACCGTCGCCACCAGGTTCGCGGACACGGAGTCCGACGAGACTGTCACAACCGCGTTGCCCCCGTCCGAATGAACGCGATACGCGTCGGCGTCGTTCGTCTGACCGATCAAACCCGTGACAGAACCACGACCGTTTGTCAGCGCCAATGTCGCCGCCGTGGAACCGAAATCATCCGTGCGATCTCCGAGCACTCTCGCCAACACCGACAAGTCGTCTTGCATCATCGTGGCGGACGTCGAAGCACCATTCGCCCAGGTCACGCGATTCCTCGAGTAATCGCCTCCGCCCATGATGGGATTCACGCCGTTGACCCTCGGACGATAACAGCTCACGAAGTTGCCGCTGGTGTCGTACTGCGATTGATGCGTCAGCCCGAAGGCATGTCCGGCTTCGTGTGAAACCGCATCGCCAATGCGAATCCCGACATCACGACTGGGCGTGTACTGTTCCGAAAAAACATAGGCGACATTCGCCTCACTGTTGGTGAAGCCGCCGTTCGTTGAGACGCCCCCCTCCCCTCCGCCGAGCCAATCACTCGCCGCACCGCCAATCACCACTCGTTCCGCATGCCCGTTCGAGAAGTCGGTCGGTTCGACCGTTGTCACGTCCACGTTGAAGGATGCGAAGTCTTCGGCGACCGTCGCCCAGACCTCACGAATCGTTTGCCGTTCCCAATCGCTGAAGGTCGTGCGGTCGGCGTCTAGCGAGAACGCGGGCGAAGAAATGTTCTGACGCCCGCTCCAATTGGCCTCAAAATTCCCATCGAAATCGAGGTAGAGCTTGGCGGATGCCAAGGGATTGCTGGAAAGGACGGGCACCGCGAGCGCGGGATTGCTCACCGACAAAACTTCTCGAGGCTCCAACACTTCCAAGCCACAAGCGCCTCGCACCGATCGCCGCCGAATCGTCCCTCGGAACGAACGATCAAAAACTCGCATCAACCAGCGACTCATCAACGACGCAAACATGACTCGGTCTCCTCATTCGGCGGACAGTCGAGCCATCGCCCCAGCGGCGATGCTCTACCTGGGGAATAGGGAACCGCAGTCGCGCGGGTGCAAGAATTTTGAGAATTCCGTAGGTCAGGCTTTCCAGCCTGACCCGAATGGGCAAAACGACGTCGATTGTTGGCTGCGTGAGCCTGGCGCGAATTGGCGAAACGACGCCAACCGTTAATCGGGTCAGCCTGGAAAGGCTGACCTACGGGCTTCGATTGCCACGCCGATCGCGTCCAGCGTGCGCCGTACGGACCAACGCGAGCAGCCCATTAGCTCCGCGATCTCGGATGTGGAGTTTCCTCCCAGGCAGTGCTCGAAGACTTGCCTGGCCCACGAATCGAAGGCGGCCAGTGTCGCCGTCACTTCTTCGACCAACGCGAGAGCATCCTCAACACGCGGTTGGATCGCGGCTAACAACTCACCCGACTTGGAATCCCCGTCGTTGGAACCGAGCGACTGCTCGCGGCCCACCGCCCGGCATTGAGCCGCGTGAAACGCGACTCGCTCAGAAATCTTGTTGCGAGCAATCGCCGACAACAGCTTCCACAAGGATTCGGCGGGGCCAACACGAAACTCACCCTCTCTCGAATGCCGCAAGAAGGTTCGAAAGACGCTTTGAACGACGTCGTCCCCATCGAAGCGTGGCTTCAACCGTTCGGCAATCAGGCCTTCGGCGAGCTTCCAAGTACGCCGCGAGTACCGCACGAAAAGCTGCTCGGCAGCCGTCTCTTCGCCCAGCGGTCCAGCAAGTCTTGGTCGTCAGTGTCGGGCGGCATAAGGATGAGTCATCACGTTTCGAGAAGCGAGTGCATGATTCAAAGGCTGTTTCCGGCGAAGCGGCTGGAGAAACTTTTAAAAACCAGCACGGCGCGCGAGCGAGTGGTTGATTTCCTGACGATGTGGCCACTCGCTTGCGCGTCGTGCTTGGTTCTGCGACCGCGTTATTTACCGGCCAGTTTCGCGGCGCGTTGTTGGACCTCCACTGGAATCCGTTCCAGCAGCATGTCGATCACACGATCGGCAGAGACTCCGTCACTGTGTGCCTGAAATGTCGTGACGATGCGATGCCTCAGCACCGGATGAGCGACCGCTTTGATGTCGTCGGGGCTGACGTGGAAGCGGCCCTCCAAAATGGCGCGGGCTTTCGCGCCGAGGATCAGATACTGGCCGGCGCGGGGACCGGCTCCCCAGCCGATGTATTTTTTGACGAAGTCGGCGGCTTCGGGTTCATTGGGACGGGTCGCTCGGACGAGGTCGCGGGCGTAGATGAAGACATGCTCGGCTACCGGGACTTTGCGGACGACTTCTTGCAGCGCCAGGATTTGCTTGCCATTGAGAGCCGGAGTCAATTGTGGATTTTCGCCGCCCGTCGTTTGCTTGAGGATGCGCAGCTCTTCGGCCGCATTGGGATAGGCGACGACGATGTTGAACATGAACCGATCGAGCTGTGCCTCTGGCAGTGGATACGTCCCTTCTTGTTCGATCGGATTCTGTGTGGCGAGCACGAAGAACGGTGCGGGCAACAAATAGGTGTTGCTGCCGACGGTGACGTGTTTCTCCTGCATCGCTTCCAGCAGCGCGGCCTGCGTTTTGGGGGGCGTGCGGTTGATTTCGTCCGCCAGCAGGATGTTCGTGAAGATCGGCCCCTGCATGAACTGGAAGCCGCGATGGCCTGTCTCCGGATCGTCGCGGAGCACGTCGGTGCCGGTGATGTCCGACGGCATTAAGTCGGGCGTGAACTGAATGCGGCGGAACGACAGCGTCATGATCCGCGACAGCGTGTTGACCAGCAGCGTCTTGGCTAATCCCGGCACTCCGATCAGCAAGCTGTGCCCGCCGCTGAAGAGTGCGATCAGTAACTGATCGACGACGTCGCGCTGGCCGACGATCACCTTGCCGATTTCCTCACGCATTCGGGAATAGGCCATCGCCAGCCCGCGAATCGCTTGAGCCTCCCTTTCGCGCGCGGCTTCGGCATCATCAAGCGGGGGGGCAGGAACTGGCGGAGCAGCTTCAGACATGGATGTTCTCGCGAGTGAAGTTGGCGAGCATCGTAGCAATTCAAAACCGCATCGCGACCGTATCAAGCAAGGCGAGCGGCTGGGCGTCAGCCCACCGAGTCTGAAGAAGGTCGATTGCGCGGAGAATTCTCGGTGGGCTAACGCCCAACCGCTCGCAGGTCATTCGGGGAGCCGCCAAACTCTCACTGCGTACTCCGAATACCCGTGGACTGGTCGGCTTTGAGAAAGTTCGTGGAGGGGATGAATTTCCAGATTTTCGCCGAGGCTTCGCTGGGTTCGCCGTTGAGGGTCGATTGTCGCCAGATCGTCGCTTGCCGATTGCCGGTCGCTCGCAGCGTGTAGAGTTCTTTCGACTCGTCGAAGGTGATCTCGTCGGCGCGAGCGTTGAAGGTGCGGCCTTCGAGCTTCGCGTTCCCCTTGGCTTCAAGCTCAACGAAGGGTTTTTGCGAGTTCGTCTTTTTGCGTTGCAGAATCTGCAGCGCGTCGCACTCCATCACGCCGCCATCTTTGGGGAGATGATCGGGGTCGATGGTGTCCAGGGGGTTGGTGACCGGGCCGTAGATGATGTGAACTCGATCCTGAAACTTCGTCTGCCGCTCGCGCAGATTGCCGACCGTCTTGCCGAAGAAATTGATGCATGTGAACTCCCAACTGGAGACTTCCGATTCCAGCGGCCGATTGGCCTGCGCGACGGCACGCGGCGCGAGGGCCGCGCGTTTGCCCCGTCCGGGCCGCCACATGGAAATCTCGCCGGGGCCGACTGCGTCCATGCGGCCGGTCTGTTGATCGAGCGTCAGCGTCGCGAAGTGACCGCGGCGAATTTCAGACAGAGCGTTGTCGACGTACAGAGTGTGGTCGATCTCGACGCCGTCTTTGCAGATCACCTGCCGCACCTCCGCCTGCTGCGACGGGCCGGAATCGACTTGGAACGAGAATCGTTCCATCAGAACGACCTCCATCTCTTCGCAATTCAAGCGGCTGTCTCTGAGTACGGACTTCACGTTGCCCAGAAACGTTGCCGTCTGGCCATCGAAGAGCATCTTCTCTTTCCACCACACCGTCAGTCGCGCGGGCGTGTCGAGCTTGCCATTCTCGAAATCGTTCTTGACGAGCAGTCCCAATTCCCCCGCTCCTTCAATCCAGGTGCGATTGTTTTGGCGGTCGAGGAAGACGTCATTCCCTTTGATATCGAAGCCACGCGCAACAACCTCCGCCGGCTGACCAATGATGTGCAACACCTGCTGGCCATTGCGGCTGGCATTCCGCATGTGGAGCCGGTCGCCAGTGACCAGCAACGGCTCTTCACTCCCTTTTTGCGGCTGTTCGATGCGAACCGCTCCCTCAGTCCAAACTTCACTCAGTTCGGTTTGCAAATCGTTCGCCTTCGTGGCGTTGTTGGGATCGCTCTTCAGGCTCACTTTGGCGCGGATGTGATCCGCCCTGAGTTGCAGTGGTTCAGCGGTCGGCTTCGGCGTTTCGATCTTTGGAGGATTCACTTCGGTGGAAGCGGGACGTACGCGGCGGAGTGATTTCGCGGGCTTCGCCAATTCGGTGGGCTGAGCCGAATCCGCGCTGAAGTCCACGACGAATGAGTCCGTCTGCGCCGACATCTGCGGACTGATGATGACAACATTGTCGCGAGCTTGAAGCTGTCGAGGCTGGAATTCGCGGGCATTCAATTCGGTCGCTGGGACCGTACGCGGTGCCAAGTCATTCGCGGAGACGATCGGGCCGCGTCCGAGAACATCCACGTAGCCCTCACGCTCTTTAAGAGGATTGCCAAGCATGGTTGGCGTGTCGTCGGGCCGCTGAGAATCTGACACGCGAACCGAGCCGAGCACGGTTGCGCTTTCCTCGCGTGAGGCGAGACGGCGAGGTTGTCCGGTGGGCCGGTCAAACCACAGATCGATTTGATCCCCTTTGAGTCGCGTCTTGCGTGTCGGTTGCTCGATGATCGCACGGCCGACCAGCGTCAGTCGGTCCAAGTCGCCGCTCGATTCTGGTTGCAAGCTAAAACGCTGTTGCCATCTCGCCGACAATTCAATCACCTCCGAGTCCGGTGTTCGGCGGCGTAATCGGCCGGCACCATCTCCATTTGCAGAGACGATTTGGCCTTGTTCGTCGTGGATGAGTTTCAAATACGGACTGCTCAATTCGAGGCCGTTCCGCTTCTGTTTGACGATCACTGTGGTCAATCCCGATCGCTTGGTTGGCCCTTCGGCCGGCACTACTGCGAGCTCAACAGTGCGTGTCGCAACGTTGTAGATCAGGCTGGTCATGATCGCGGTCACATCATCGGCGGGCGATTCCAACTCGACCAGGTGTCCGGTGAATTGCAGCTTACTGAGCGTCAGCGAACTTTCGCTTGGCCGCGCCGCACCGATTCCTGCCGGGGGCGTCGCTGACACCAGCGCCGACGCATTGCCGCGCACCAACGGCACGACGGTTGGCGCATCGCCGCGTGACTGCGCCGTGTCCGTGGCACTCCGCGCGGCATCCTCGAAGAACAAGATCAGATCGTCGCCACGCATCCGATTCGGCAAACCCCGGCGAAGTTGTTGTACGACCTGGACGTTCTTTTGGAACGAGGCCAAACGCTCAATGGGATTGAAGCTGAAGTTTCCATCGCACGTGACCTGTAGCGGCCCACTGCCGCTGACCAAGTCCATCTCGACGTGATCACGCAAGGTCACACGCTGGATACCCTCGATCGCCAGGAGTTGATCGGGGCGCGGACGGTCGATGGAAAGCAAATCAACTTTCAATCCTTCGGCAGTGCCGTGATGTTGCTGATAGGTGAACTCGACGGCGGCATCGGACCTCAGCTCCTTCGTCGATTCGTCGAAGAACACATCGCGTCCCTGAAGGGTCAAACCGTCCGACCCCGTTACCGTCACCTTGCCTTCCAGCTTGCAGTTGATGACACGGCCGACTTTCTGATTCACCGGATCAAACTCGGACGAGAACCGAATCAGCCCGCGTTCCGAAACCAATGTCACCGGTTGCTTGTCCGCCGCTCCATCGCCACTTTCGCCTCCTTTGGAAGTATCGAACAAGATCATTGCGAACGGTTCAAACTTGTAGACGTCGCGCGTTTCGCTCTGCGGCTCCCAGGATTCGGAGAAGAGCACTCCGCTGGCGAGACGAATTTGGAACTTTGCCTGCGCCGCCCAAGGAGCTGCCAGCAAAAATCGCTCGGCGTCTGAGCGGTTTCCGGGGGGCGGCTCGGCCTTCAGTTCTTCCTGGTCATCCATTGGCCCCAGCGGAGCGGCCAACAGCGGTGGCTCCAATCGCGGAGTGACCACCAGCGCGTACAGCCAGTACAGCCCGGTCAGGCCGGCGGTAACAGTCAGCGTGAAGCCCAGTCGCTTGAGCACGAGAGACTCCGAGAATGCGAGCTACGCGGAAGGAAGGGTATTGCAAATTGCAAATTCCAGATTAGGAATTGAGGACGGCGGTGCAAAACGTGACACCGGTCTGATTGCTCTTCAATTTGCAATTTGCAATTTTCAATTTTCAATTTTCAATTTTCAATCCCTTCTTCCTCAGAAGGCATCAGCCCGATCACGTCCGTAATATCGATCAGCCCAATCGGCCGGTTTGCGTCATCAACCACCGGCAGCTCGCTGATCTTGCGGCTCGATAACAATTCGACCGCGTCGTGCAGCAGCGAGTCGGCGTCAATCCTCAGCGGCGACTTCGTCATTACTTCGTCGATCGGCCGATCCAATTGCGCTTCACGATGCTGTTCGAGCAACCGAGCCAGGTCGCTGTCGGTAAACAGGCCGCTCAAGCAGCCCTCGGAGTCGATCAAGATCACCGCGCCGGTTCGCCGGCCTCCGCAACTGGGTGACGAGAAGACCTCGCGAATCGTCGCCGACTGCGAAGCAATTCGGAGTTGATTGCCGCTGCGCATCACTTCCCGAACCAATCGCAGTCTCCGCCCCAAGCTGCCACCCGGATGCAGCACTGCAAACTGCTGCGGCGTGAATCCCCGCGCGTGGCTGAGTACCAGTGCCAGCGCATCGCCAACCGCCAACATCGCCGTCGTGCTGCACGTCGGCGCGAGTCTCAGCGGCCCAGCCTCGCGAATCGCACCGAGCCGCAACACGATCTCCGCCTGCAAGCCGAGCGTGCTGAATTCGTTCCCAGTGAGCGCGATGCAGGTCACGTCGAGACTCCGCGCCGCCGCCACCACATCGCACACCTCTTGAGTCTCACCGCTGTTCGAGATTGCCAATAACACATCATCGCTGCTGAGACACCCCAGATCCCCATGCAACGCCTCGGTCGGATGCAAGAACTGCGAGCGTGTGCCAGTCGAAGCCAACGTCGCCACGACTTTTTGGCCGATCAATCCCGCCTTGCCAACACCCGTGATGACCACCCGCCCGCGCAGATGCAGCAACAGATCGACCACACGGCAGAAATCCGTGTCCAACCGCTGCGAGAGTTCGAGAAGCGTCTCCGCTTCCTGCCTAATGATCGCACGGCCTTCACGCAGTTGCTCAAACTGCGAATACGTCGCGGCGGTTGTCGCCGGCTCTGCCGGCGCGCGGCTGCTCACGGCTGCCTTGCTCATAAAACGTCATCCTTGACGAGTGCTGTCGCATCGTAGGACAGGCACTCCTGCCCGTCGAAAGTTCATTGAGGGCGTTCCTACGCCGTCCCGCAAAGGGGGGCGGGTTATACGCCCGCTCGAAAAATCGAGTCAATTGGGCAGTCGCAAGGACACATTCACTTTCCGAACCCAACGCAAAAAAGCACGACACGCAAGCGGGTGGCTCTGGGCAGAGCCACTTGCTTGCGCGTCGTGCCAACAGGGCGTCCTGAGGCGGCTACTTCATGAAGAAGTCCGACGGTCCCTTCAGGGTGTAGTAGGGATAAACGACTGCAGCCGCCGGCTGATTCTGTGGCGGGTACACCAGATCCTTCGGCTGACGGTAGTCGTAGGTGTGATGATGCGTGGGAGTCCAGAAATTGTCCGGAGCACAGACCGGGCATTGGGCTCCGTGCGGATGATTGTGGCAAGGGGGGCAATTCATCGGCCCAGTTCCGGCGGGGCCGTCGTAATACATGGGGCCGGGGTTTGATCCCATCGGACTACATCCAGGTGCGGGAGTTTGCCCGCGAACAACGGAATGGTTTGTCTGGCAACCGGCAAGTGCCGACATTCCGGCAAGCATCACGCACAGCATTAAATGAGATTTCATCTGTGGCCTCCCTTTGACAATCACTGGCTCAACAACCGAAACGCATCCGGCTCCTTCAAGGAGCAGTCGCTGTTATTATCGACCCGCAAGCTCGGCGGAATTGGGCGATTCCTCATATCCGTCAAAGTCAGCCTATCTCATGGAAACCCTCGATCTTGCAGCACTCGCCGAAGACGGTATAGAGTCCGACCGACTTCAGGATCGTTCACGGGCTTGGCCCGACTCGGCCGCAACCATCTCTCTGGAAGTGAGTTGCCGCGTGCAAAGCGATATTGCTCAAAGGACTGACCGATATGTTCGTTGCCGCTTCGACCCGGTGTTTTTCCGACAAAGGCTTTGCCGAAGCCTGCCACCTGATCACAGATCTGGAGTTCGACAAGGTCGAACTCTGGTTTGACGACAACAGCCAGCACCTGCGGCCCAGCGAGGTCGTTAAGAATCTCGATGGCTTTTTCGCGCAGTACCGCGAAGCGACTCGGCTAACTCCGGTCGCATTTACCCTCGAACACGACGTCCCGCCAACGGTTCTGCATGATCTCTGCAAACTTGCCAAGCTGATGCGAGTTGCACAAATCACAGTCCCGGCCTCTTCGCTGGGTACGCCGTTCAATGAGGAAATTGATCGTCTCCGCACGTTCGTCCGATTGGCCAATGAAGAGACGATTCGCCTTTCAATCAAGACGAAGACTGGAACACTGACTGAGGATCCTCGAACGGCTGTGGAGTTGTGCCAATCGGCGCGAGGCTTGGGCTTAACTCTCGACCCCAGCTTCTATCTCTGCGGACCGCATAACGCACGGGGCATCGACTCACTGACCCCGCATGTCTTCCATGTTCAATTGCGAGATAGCACCCCAAATCAGATCCAAGTCCAAGTGGGCTTGGGTGAGTTGGACTACACGCGGCTGATTTCTCAGCTTCACAAAGAGAACTACGATCGAATTCTCTCGGTTGAACTTTTCCCAGAACTCTACGACGCCGAAATCAACCGACTTCTTGAGATGCGAAAATTGCGCATGCTGCTGGAAACTCTTCTCTGACCGCCTCCGCTGCGCGAGAGGGCGAAGCAATCCCTGGGAGTGGGGATGACGTGCGCTTGCCGTGTGGAGCCCCGCCAGTTCTGATGTGGTCAGACTCTTCGCCTTTGCGTGATCTGCGTATTCGCCTACGAGCGACGGAGAGTCATCCTTCTCTTTAGGAGCGACTCACCATGCGAATCTGCTCGTTCTGCCTTTTGCTTTTTGCCGCGCTCGCCGCACCTGTGTCGTTCGCCGATGACTCCGAACCGAAGCCAGAAGGTAAGCTGCGGATCATCGTCTTCGGAGCTCACCCCGATGATGCCGAGTACAAAACTGGAGGCACGGCGGCCAAATGGGCAAAGCTTGGACATCACATAAAACTGGTCTCGGTTACAAATGGTGACATTGGACATTGGCAGATGGCGGGCGGGCCATTGGCTCAGCGTCGGACGGCTGAGGTAAGCGCGGCTGCGAAAATCCTCGGCACCACCTCGCAGGTACTCGACATTCACGACGGAGAACTATTACCGACATTGGAGCACCGCAAACTCATTACGAAACTGATTCGAGAATGGCGCGCGGACATCGTCATCTCTCATCGGCCGTGGGACTATCACCCGGACCACAGGTACGTCGGCGTGCTGGTCCAGGACGCCGCGTTTATGGTCACGGTCCCTTTCTTCTGTCCCGATGTGCCACCGCTCAAGAAGAATCCGGTCTTCTTGTATTCCAGCGACGGCTTTCGAAAGCCGTACCCGTTCGATCCCGACATCGCGGTGTCGGTGGATGACGTCTTCGAAACGAAACTGGCGGCAATTCACGAACTCCCTTCGCAGGCTTACGAGGGGGGAGCAAATGGCAGCGAGGAGCAAGTCCGTGGCGTCCCGCCGGAATCAAATCCAGCCGCGAGAAAAGCCTGGCTCAAAGAGCGATGGTCGAACCGCCAAAGCGCCGAAGCCAATAAGTCACGCGATGTGCTCATTCGGTTGTACGGCGAGGATCGCGGTAATGCAGTGAAGCATGCCGAGACTTTTGAAATCTGCGAATACGGTTCACGGCCTTCGGGCGACGAACTAAGGCGGCTATTTCCGTTCTTCGGCGAATGATCCGACGCCGGTTTGGAAGATTTAATGGTCGTTTTGGGAGCCTTCGAAGCCATGTAAGTTCTGTGTCCATTGAAGACTTGCATTAGTTTCGAGGCTCGCTATATTCCCCCGCTCCCCATCGAGCCAGCTTGACCGCTAGCGTAGCTCAATTGGCAGAGCTCCGGTTTTGTAAACCGGGGGTTGTGGGTTCGAGTCCCTCCGCTAGCTTCCAAAGACCTCCGGTTCAAACGCCTGTGAGTCAGGAAGTTAGCTCCGGCACGGGCCGGAAAAAACACAGAGCGGGACGCAGCACTGTGCGGGATGAGGACTCCATCGGGGGAATTCCAGAGTGGCCAAATGGGCCAGACTGTAAATCTGGTGGCTCAGCCTTCGCAGGTTCGAATCCTGCTTCCCCCACTGGGTAAAAAAGAAAAATCGCGGTGTTGCTCGACCGGAGCAACTAAGAAAACCACACTCCACACGATTCAGACAAAACGACCCCAAGAGAACACAGTATCGAACAAGCCAAGCGTCCGCGGGTGTAGCTCAATGGTAGAGCGC
>SXKJ01000472.1 GCA_005778115.1 Planctomyces sp.
GTTTGATCCCAAGGCCGTTCCCAAGGCCCGCGTCGATGCCATCCGCGACAGCTGGAGTCTGCTCGGCGACCCGCGCCTCACCCTGCTTCTGCCCGGGCGCCTCACCGACTGGAAAGGGCAGGGGGTGGGTCTCGATGACTCGACCCACCCTACGGCTACGGCTTTAGGCCGGATAGTTCTTGGAACTCCGGCAGGTCGTGCAGTGAGGTGAGGTCGGGGTCTTTCTTCATCCAGTCCTGATCGTTGAAGCCCAGCTTCTGGGAGGCTCGCAGGTCGTCCAGGGCTTTGCGGCGATAGGACTCCAGCTTCTTTTCGCGGTCGGGGAGCTTGTCGTCCTTCAACAGCTTTTCGATGGCGCGGCCGTAGACGCAGGCGATGTTGTAGAGGAACAAACCGTTGCCCGGAAATTTGACGCGACCTTCCTCGGCGAGCTTGATCGCTTCGTCGAGTTTGCCTTCGACGGCCAGGCAGATCGCGACTCCGCTGATCCCTTCGCCGTTCGCCGTTTCCTGAGCCATGACCTTTTCGAAATCGAGTCGGGCTTCGGCATACTTGTTCTGCCGCACTTTGACGTTGGCTCGGCCGTTGAAGGCCATGACGTTTCCGTCATCCAATTCAATCGCCTTGTCGTAGTCCTTGAGAGCTTCGGCATATTTCTCGATCCGGTTGTACGTCAGGCCTCGGCCGATGTATGCGTCGGGAAGTTCGGCATCGGTCTTGATCGCCTGGTCGTAGAGTTCCAACGCGGCTTTGTGATCTTTCTGCTGCTCGTAGGCGCGAGCTTGGTAGACGTACTGCATTCCGGGCGAGCGTTGATACAGGACCGTCAACGCCTGCCGTCCCTGAGCCTGCTTGTTCGGATCGCTCGATGAGCGGGCCTTGCGCAGCGCGGCGCGAGCATCCAGAGTGGCGACCTGACCCAGCGCATTCGCCGCGTAGACGATTGTGTTCGGCTGCGTCGTCTTCTCCAGCGTTTGAATCAACAACTTCACGGCGGCGGGCGAGGCGTCGTTCTGCAACCACTGGCAGACCGTGCTGACGATGCTGGCGTCCGTTGATTCCAACGCGCCTGACGCCAGCTTCAGAAACGCCGGCGACTTGAGCTGGCCGAGAATGCCCAGCACGGCGACTTGTTCGTTGGGACGCAGAGTGCCGTATTGCTCAACCAGCAGGTCGGCGACGGTTTGGTCGCCGATCTGCGCGAGCGTGTTGATCAGGGCCGTGCGGTCGGTGGCGGGATTCTTCAGATGCTTCAGCAGCAGTGGCACCGAAGCTTGGTCTTTTGTCTTGGTCAGAAACGCCAGCATGGCCGGAGTTGGCGGCGAGCTTTCCATGTGCTTGTGCGTGTATTGCAAGGCGACTTGTTCGCTGGCGGGATCGGTCTGATTCACCAGCTCGTTGAACGCCGCCTCGCGCATTGCCGTGTCGCGCGAGTCGAGCGTGTCCTTGAGCACCTCGATCAACTTCGGATGCCCGACGCGGACGAGCGCTTGCAGGCCGTCGATCCCCAATCCTCCCTGAGGATCGCGAACGTATTTGTAGATCGTCTCGGACCAGATCGGTCGCGGGTATTGAGCCAGCACTTTCACGATCGTCTTGCGTGAGTCAGCCCCTTCTCGTTCAAGCAGTCCCAAGAGCGCATCGTGCGCGGTCGTGTAGCGCGAACCGGCCAGGCTTTCGATGGCCATCGACGCGAGCGGCTCGGCATTCTTGCGGGCGTAGCCGAGCAGCTTTTCGATCGCTTCCGGTTCTCCGAAGTGCCGCAGCGCCACGAGGGCCGCCTTCTGCAACGCGACATCGTTGTCGTCGGCGAGTTGCAGGATCAGCGGCAGATGCTCGGAAGCCAACCGTCCGCCGCCCGCTGCCAGCGCGGCCGCGCGAGTCAGTGAATCGGCCGAGCGGATGTCGTCGAGCAGTTCATTGCGCGGCACGACTTCATAGGCGGTGCGCAGCGCGGCCATGACCGCATCTGCCGTCGTCTTGTGAACGACCGACGCATTCGCCACGGCGGTCGGATTCGGAGCCGGACCATACATATTCACGCCGTAGTTGCTCTGTCCCTGGTTCGCGACGGGCAGTTCCGCGAGCCGGAATTCCGTGAACGATTGGGGGAGCGATGCCAGTTGCGGATTCTGTTGATCCGTACGGCCGAGACTCTGGGCCATACCGATGAACTGGTAGCTCAAGTTGAGATCAATCGAGGGAGCACCTTCGGCCCAGCGAATGACTGCTCGCGTCACCTTCTGCGAGGCGAGCCGTTCCAACTCCTCGACCAGCGCGCCGTAGCTGAGGAAGTTCAGCTCGCCGCCGATGGTCAGCAACGCCAGGCAACCGCGCGGGCCGAGCCGCTGCGAGGAGAAATCCAACTTCGCGGCGGCCCACGCATTGATGTCGAGTTCCGTCGGCTTGTCCCCGTCCGCGATGCTCAGCTTGAGCTTGGGCAACCCCGGTCCGCGCGGCAGGCCACCGAAGACGACCCACGTCGTCGCGGTCTGTCCCGATGCGACTTTCAGCGTCGGTGTCGGTTTGAGATTGCTCAATTGAAAGCCCTGCTGACCGATTGTGAGCGAGTAATTCAGCACCGTGGCATCGAGCACTCCGTTCTTCAGCGAATTGCCGTCCGCGTCGAGCGTGACCTGTGACGCTTCGATGGTCTTGGCATCGGGCGTGAGATTCACCAGCGTCAGCTTGGCGACGAACACGCGCTGCTCGACCGGCTGGTTGTTCCGCACTCCGATATGAAACGTCTGGATGACCGGCGTTTCGAGCAGCACGACCAGCTTGCGATCGGCGGGATTCTCCGGGAGCGCCTTTGGCGCGTTCTTGAGCACCGACTTCAAGTCACGGTCGAGCTGATCGACCTTGTCGAGTAATCGCCGCAGCACTTCGCTGTTGGGCGTGTCGGCGGGCTTCTCGGTTTTTTCTTGCGCGAGCGCATTCGACACAAACGCGAAAACCAGCAGACAGGCACCGAGGTTTCGACCGGTCATGATTCCGTCGCCTTAATTTGGGAGGGCGGTGAGTCAGCTCCGCTTTGGATCTTTCGATTCCGATTAGCGGGCGGACTATATCGCGCTCGGCCATCCGCAAGACATTCAGGCGAGCGGGGCGGCGTCAGCCACCCGGTTCCTTGGCGAATTCACCGGGGGGCTGACGCCACCCCGCTCGCCTGTCATGTCCCATTACACGATCAACGCACTAGCTGAGATTTCAAACCACAGGTGAGCTTGCCCTCCTGGCGGGAGCACTCGTAGGCCGGCGTCCACGCCGCGCGCTTGCAGGTTGATCGCGTCAGTCGCGCAGGTGTAAGGCTCCATGCACACGCACGGCCGGTTCGGTGGCGTGAAGACCACACACTCGCGAAATTCCGAGCCGCTGCGATGCACGACTTGCAGTCCGGCCGCCTCGTCGAAAATCGCGTAGGTGGAGGCACCGTCCAAGATTTCCACATCCGTCAGCACATCGTCGAGCTTCAGCACGTCGAAGTACTCACCGGACCGGAGGTCTTTTTCGGGAGAGACTTCTTTGATCTCTCCGGTCGGGACTCCGTCGATCAGCACCCATTCGCGAGACGCCGGGACTTGCATCATGCAGCGCTCCGGCTGGCTGGTCTCGTCCAGCGGCAGACGGAAGTACGGATGCGTCCCCAAGCCCCACGGCAACGGAACCTTGTCTGGGTTTTCGATGCGAATGTCGCAGCGCAGCGCGTTGCCGCGCACTTCGTATCGAAACTCCAGAATGAAGTCGGTGGGCCACATGCCGCGCCGTTCCGGAGCATCCACTGACAATTGAAACTGCCCGACGGCGAATCGCTCTCCTTGCGAGGTAACTCGCCACGGGCGATCGAGACAGAAGCCGTGAATCGCGTTCCCCATCGCGTCATGCCGACCAGACTCGACCGGGATGACGTACTCGCGACCTTCCCAGGTGAAGCGTCCGCCACGGATGCGATTCGGGAAGGGGAACAAGATCGGAATGCCATATCGGCTCGGCTTGAGCGTGCCGGTCGGAAAGGCCGGGTCTGAATCGAGCACTCGGATCTTCCAGTCGCGCACCTGAGCCGTGAATTCGTAAGCATTGAAACCCTGATTCGGAGCAATCAGTACATTGGAGCCAGAATTCGGATCGGTCAAAGAGATCACAGACATGATTGCTCCTGATGGTGCGAAAGAGAGGCAACGCAATCGCCGGCAAGTCGAGTTCGCGCGAGTGGCGATTCCGGGTAGCTTTCATAACACGTTCAGGACGATCCGAAAACCAACTCGGTTGTTCCATCAGGCGAGCGGGGCGGCGTCAGCCCCCCGGTTCGGTGGCGAACTCACCGGGGGGCTGACGCCGCCCCGCTCGCCAAA
>SXKJ01000473.1 GCA_005778115.1 Planctomyces sp.
ACCGAAAAATCGAGGACAAACGGCAACACACCCTGTAAACTCATGCCCGGCCTCCCTGCGGCGTTGAAGTGCTGATGTCACAACACCTTCTACGCCCTCGCGGGCCGCTTCATTGGATACGCATGAATAATGTGGGCTAAGATTTGATCTCGCGTTTGTTAGCTCCGTCAGACTCGAAATGCGGTGTTCCGCAGATTAAAAGTGTCGGTAGCGGCGCGACTGGGACTTACTTCCCGACAATTGACCAAATTCAAGGCGAATGGATATGGCCGAACCAAATCGAGGGGTTGTGGAGTTGGTCATCGAAGGACCAGCCGGACAGATGCTTCGGCAGCAATTGATCGAAGGCCAGACGATCCGGCTGGGACGCGCTCCGGCAAAAGGCTGGGCCGTGGAGTGGGACCGATCCATCTCTCGCGAGCACGCCGATTTGCTCTGGCAGAACGGACAACTGTCAATCACCTGCCTCCCCACGGCTGGAAACCCGATCCGTCTGCGAGGTGAATCGCTTCGTGCCGCGGTGGTCGGTGGTGCGGGAGGATTCGAAATCGGACAGTCGAGCTTTTTCGTCGATGTCAAATACATGGCGCAAGCCAATTTTGCGACTCAGAACATGCAGACAGCACCGGAACCGATGATCCGGATGCCAACACCGACCCCCAAGGCAGAGCCTGAGGAAAAGTTCGAGACGCAAGACGCCGAAGAGGCCATTGAAGAGCACTCCTACAAAGCCAGCGAACTTAAGGATGTGTCGTTCGGAGATACGGAACGGCAAATGGAAGTGCTCTCGGATTTGCCGCGGCTGATTTCCGGATCGACCACCGATGTGGATTTGGCGTTGATGCTGTGCGGATTGCTGCTGGACGCGATTCCGCCGGCCGTCGCAATCGCCGTCGCGCTCTTCGACGAAGCCGATGTCCAGGAAATGAAAAATCACGACAATCCGGACGCGCCCATCCCGAAGCCGAAAATGATGCGCGTTCAGACCCGCGATAACTTCGAAGGCCGATTCATGCCCAGCCGCCGCTTGCTCCGCAAGGCTCTCCGCCGCGGAGAAAGCGTGATGCACATCGTAGGAGACGTCGACAGCAGCCAGTTCACAATGGCTACGGCGCTCGGCTGGGCGTTCTGCGCGCCAATCAGCGCGGAATCGTGCGTCGGCTGGTGCTTGTACGTGTCAGGAATGGGTGGCCGCGACGACAACAACTTCATCACAGAAGATTCGCTGAAGGGGGATTTGCGTTTCACGCAACTGGTCGCACAGCTCATTGGCTCAATCCGCACCGTCCGCTCGCTACAGGATCAGAAATCGCAGTTGTCCGCGTTCTTCTCCCCCAAAGTGGTTGAGAATCTGACCAAAAAGGGAGGCGCGGGAGACATCCTGTCTCCGTCCGAGCGAGACATCACCGTGCTATTTTGCGATGTGCGCGGGTTCTCTCGCAAATCCGAGCAACTAAAAGACGACTTGCACAAGCTGTTGAGTTGTGTGAAAGCCGCGTTGGGCGCGATGACGGGGGGCATCCTGGCGTACGATGGTTCCATCGCCGACTTTCAAGGGGACGCCGCACTCGGCTTCTGGGGCTGGCCCACGCCGTTGCCCGATGGACCAATGGCCGCCTGCCGTGCCGCCTTTTCGATTTTGCAAGCGTTCGCCTTGCCGCTGGGAGAACAAGGTTTGCTGGAAGGCTTCACCTGCGGTGTCGGCATCGCTCACGGCCGAGCGATTGCCGGACAGATTGGCACTTCGCAGCAAGCCAAGATTGGTGTGTTCGGCCCGATCGTGAATCAAGGTTCGCGCATCGAAGGACTGACGCGACAATTCGGCGTGGGCATCTGCATCGACGAGCAGACCGCCAACTTTGTGAAACGCCTGATGCCGCCAGGAGAAGGACGCTGCCGACGCTTAGCGAGCCTGCGGCCGAAGGGTATGGACACGACGCTGCTCATTCACGAATTGCTCCCTCCCGAAGTCGAGGGTTGCCTGGTCACTGAAACCGCGATGCTCAATTACGAAGCGGCGCTGGATTTGGTCATTGCTGGGCGGTGGGCCGAAGCGATCGAACGACTCAACGCGGTCCCCGACGAAGATGGTGCCAAGCAGTTCTTGTTGAAACACATGGCCAAGTTCGACAACGCGCCACCCGACGGCTGGGATGGTGCCTTCAGCTTGGATTCCAAGTGACGAGTGTTTCCTCAATCGCTTCAGCCCCTCGCTGACACCTACCACGATCTGGTCTGCGGCAGATGCATTGGGGGCAGACGCCGCCTCGCTAGGCCGGAACATCTCATGGTTCAAGCCAGAAATCGCTCGATCGCCCCCTGAATCTCCGATGGTTCAGCCATGCGGCCGGGGCCGACTTGGCCACAGCTAAGCCAGCCTTCGCCGGGATCGACGAAGTGGATGCCGTCGGCTTTCAACTGCGCCACGTTGCGTTGCACGGCGGGCTTGGCCCACATGTCGCAGTTCATCGCAGGTGCCACCAGGATCGGTGCGGTCGTGACCAGCGTGATCGTGGAAAGCAAATCGTCCGCGAATCCGTGTGCGAGCTTCGCCAGGAAATCGGCCGAGGCCGGTGCGACAACCAGCAACTCGGCGCGGCGTGCGAGGCCGATGTGCTCCCCTTGATGAAAGCCTTCTTGCGGCGAGAACATTTCGCGATGCACCGGCCGCGCGGTCAGCGCTTCAAACGTCGTCGCCCCGATGAATCGCTCGGCGGCAGCAGTCATCACCACCGTCACGCCGTGGCCGGCTTGCACCAGTTTGCTGCACAAGTCGGCCACTTTGTATGCGGCGATCCCCCCGGTCACTCCGAGCACAATTTCACGACGCTGAGTCATGGTTGATCGATTCGTAGGTCAGACTTTCCAGGCTGACCAGATGAAAGGTTGTCGCGAATTGCCCCGACCGGGAACAGGCTGGAAAGCCTGACCTACTTCTTTGTTTTCGCCTTCTCTTGCTGCTTCTCAGCGGCTTTGCGTTCGGCTTCGATGTTGGTGTCCAACGCGCGCGAGACACCCAGTCCCATCAGTCGCATGAACGATTCATCGAATTGCAGTCGGATCCGGGCTCCTTGGTCGGTCGGCTTGAAGTCGATCCGCATTTTGTCGTCGTTGCCGCTGAATGCCTTCTTTTGCATGGAGTTCCAGGTCGTCAATCCTTCCCGGCGTTGTTCCGCCGTTTGCTGCCCAAAGCCTTGAGGTCCACCACGTCCAGGCCCACCACGACCAGGACCGCGCTGCGGTGCATTCCCCTCAGCCGCCTTCGGAGCAGGCTCAGTGGAATTGGCTCCGGCTTTCTCGGCGGCAGCCTTGGCTCGTTCTTCCGCCGCTTTGGCAGCGGCTTGATTCTCGGCGATCACCGTTTCAAATCGCTTGAGCCGTTGTTCGCTGTTGGCTTCGCCGAGTTCGATCCACTTCTTCATGTGCATGTGAAATTGGAACGGAATGAAGTCGCGGCGATCTGGCCGCGAGACCGGCTCGGTGTTGACGCGGTCGATGACCAGCTTGAGCTGCGACAGCACGTCGGCCTGACCGATCGCAAACCACACGGCTTGCGAGCCGAGTCCCACATAAGCCGCCGGCTTCGCGCCGAACGTCTCTTGTGTACCTGGATCGGTGTCGAGTCCGCCGCCGGCGATCCGATGGAACGTGACGCCAGCGTGCGAGTCGATCCCAAAATCCATGCGCGCCATGCCCGGCCGGTCTTTGAGCTGTCGCAGAATCTCGGTCGCGCCGCCTGCGAACTTGGTACCGTCGGCGATCTTTGCTCCGCCGATCAACGTGAACTGCGGCGTGCCGCTCGACTTGCTGTCGGCAATGAACTGCACGAAGAAGTCCACATGCCCGGTCTTCGCGGTGGCTCGTAATGCCTCGAAGACATCGTGCAGCGCGGGGGGCACGGGAACCTTGGCTTTCTGAACTTTGCCGGACGAACCCCGCTTCGACTTGGGCAAGCCAGTCGATTTCGGAGCGTCGGCTGGCGGAGGTGCGGCGTTCTCCGGCTTCTTGGGTTCGTTGGGCTTCTTGCCTTCCAGGACATTGGCCAGTCGCTCGGCGACATCCTGTTCGGCATGCTCGAAGAATTCCGAGAAACGTTGTTGGTTCTGCGGCGTCATCATCGCGGACATCGAGAAGGTCAGCGGCACTTCGTCTTCGACGACGTTGGAGAAGTAACTGGGTCGAGCTGCGACGTCTTGCAGCGCTTTGGCGAACGCGCTGTCCTGTTTGGCCTGCACGTCCAGTTCAATCGTCGCGTACTTGCTCTTCGGATCGACCTTCAAGCCGAACGTCAGCCGCTCTCCTTGCAGCAACAGCTTGTCGATCCAATCGAGTGAATCGAGCGCGTTGAGCCGGCGGATCCGGTAGGCCGTCTCCGGTTCGCCATCACGTTGTTGAATCGCGGTCTCAGTGCTGGCTCGGAGGAAGTCGAGGAAGATGTGCTTCATCCCTTCCGGAACCTGCGTGAGATTGAACTCGATGGCGATGTCGTAACGATCGGCCAGCCGTTTGGTGGCCGACACTGGATCGGGGAATTCGTAATCGAGCTGATCGGCCTGCGTGGCGATCCAGGCGTAATCGCCCGCCAGCCGCGCGTGATAAGTCTCTCGATCACCAACGAGGTCATAGTGCGTGTCGTCGAGCTTCTTCACTTTGACCGGACCACCGGTCAGCGTGCCAATCACGTCCGACAGATTCTTCACCGGCGCGAACATCACCGGGTACGGCTGCGGCAACAAGCCCGGCCGCAAAAAGATCAGCATCCCGAACGGCTTGTCCTTATCGAATCCTTTCAGATCATTGACGTTCGCCAGCTTGCCACCGACGTAGTCCGACAACTCTTCTCGCTCGATCGTCCCGAAGAGGTAATCGACGTTGCTCATCCACCGTTCAAAGCCGGCGGCACAAATGACTGCCAGCGGGATCGCCTGCTCGCGGACGGCCGGCACGGGTTTCTCCGGCTCCTTAGTCTGAGCATGGCTCAGGCACGGGCTGAGCAGAACAGCAAACAAAGCCACCAGTCGCCAACGAATTTGAAGAATCCGCACAATGACCTCCCAGAAAGAACGTGGTGCAGGCGGCCCGCCTGCACACAAACTCGCGTCGTAGATTAGTCGCCCGCCCCGAAAGTGACGAGCAGACGGACATCCGCCATGAAGCCCAGAGTACCCTCGCCAGCGCGAAGCGGTGTCATTCCCCTGGCCCCATTCCTCTGCCAATTCTGTTTGGCCAGAGGAATGGGGCCAGACGAATGTTGCACCGGATGGTGATTACCGCCTACCAATCCGCAGGTATTCCAAGAGGTCGAGGATTTCCGGTTCAGTCAGCGAGTTCAGCATCCCAACCGGCATCGGCGAAGCAGGCGAGGCTTTGCGGGCTTCGATGTCGGCCAGAGGAATCTTCGTGACCTTGGTCGGCCGCAGCGGATCGGGCGCGAGCAGCAGATTCTCGCTGTCGCCGCCGACCACTCGGCCGCTCAGCACTTGTCCGGATTTCGTCTCGACGATGGTTTGCCGGTACTTGCCGTCGATGACCTTCGACGGCACCAAGATGTGCTCCAACAAATCGCGAGGGCCAAACCGGCTGGCCACGAATGTCAGATCGGGACCAAGCGTTCGCCCTTCGGTGCCGACGCGATGGCAGCGCAAGCACAGCGTTTCGCGAAACATTTTTTCTCCGCGAGCGACATCCCGCGGTGCCGCCGGTTTCACGGCGGCTTCCAAGTCTTCGAGCTTCCATTCACGAACGACCGGCCGTGTAGCGTTCACAGTCGCAATGTCGCCGCCGCTCTCGGCCGCCGGTTCGAGCAGCGTGCCCATTTCGCGACGCTCATCAGCGGACAGCATCGCCAGCGCATCCTCGCGAATGCCGTTGATCGCGATCGGCAGCAAGTTGCCGCCGTCGAACAAGTCCGCCTTCCGCAGTTCCGCGAAGTACCGCCGCCGCAGGTCGAGCGTCCAACCGACGCGCACGTTTCGCAGCGTCGTCAGATAGGCCAGCTTGTCTTCTTGCTCGACCACTTGCACCAGCCGAGGAATCGTCTGCTCGACCAACGGCGGCCATTCGAGGTACGCCAGCAACTCACCTAGCCGCAGATTCGGTTCTTCGAATTCCTGCGGGTACTGCTGAGCCAGCCGACCCGTTACGGTCTTTGCGACAGCCTCGTCCGGTCGTCCGAGGCGAGTGAACGCGACCGAGTACACGCGCCACGCATCCAGCCGCTGTTCGGTCGAGAGCTTTTCAAACGGCAACGCATTGAGCCGCTCGCAAATCGACCGTAGCTCAGGCGGCTCGCCTGAGACTCGCGCGAGCGCCAACAACGCAGCAATCGTGGCCGTCGCTGAATCAAGACTCATCGGCGACTTCAACGCCCGCTCACGCCAGCGATCAATCGGCTGACGTTCCAACGCGACACGCGCCGCATGTCGCAGCCAAACATCGTCGCTTCCGAGCGACGGCCAGAGGAGGTCGATCGATGAGGAATCAACGACCGTGTGCCAGCGTTCGAGTTCGCGCCGCAACAATAGTTCTTTTGTAGGACGGGCACTCTTGCCCGTCGTCGGACTTTCGACGGGCAAGAGTGCCCGTCCTGCAGATGGTCGCACTCGATACAGCCCCGACTGTGTGCCACGTCCGCCGGTTGTGAAGTACATCGCGCCGTCGGGACCGAACGTCAGATCGGTCACGTTGAGTGGCTGACCTTCGAGGAACAGTTCCGCTCGGCAGCGATACGACGCACCTTCGGGGTCGAGATGAATCGCGTGAATGCGGCCATACGACCAATCGCAGACGAACATCGCCTTGTCATAAGGCGGCGGAAACTTGCCGTGATGTCCTGACCTCACGCCGGTCGGCGAGGACAAGCCCATGTTGAGAATGCTCGGCAAGTGTTCGGCGTAATGTCCCGGCCGATTGGCCGAGCCTTGCCGGAATCCATAGTCGCCGCCGCTGACGATGTGATTAATCCGTGTCGGCCGATACCACGGAGTCCCCTGATCCCCTTCGTTGTCGGCATCGAACGTGAACAAGTCGCCGTCGGCGTTGAAGTCCACGCCGTACGGATTGCGAAAGCCTCCCGCGACGACTTGCCACATCGAGCCGTCCGCGTCCGTCCGAGCTACATAACCAGCGGGCACCTTCGCGTCGGAATCGAACATAAATCGATCCCAGAATGCCGGCCGAAGCCGATCCTCGGCGAGGTGCCGCAGCGGCGAGTTGTCAGGAATCGTGCGGTCGGTCTCCGAGATCAGCACGTTGTTCCCGTGAATCACGTAAATGAGGTTGTCCGGTCCCAGCGTCAACGCGTTGCGTCCGTGTCCGACTCCGCCTCCGGTGGCTTTGAGCAGCCTGACGTCATCGAACCTGTCGTCGCCGTCGGTGTCTCGCAGTCGATAGAGACCTTTCGAGTTGTTCGCATTGGCGTAGAGGCTGTCGAATGCCCAGAGCAGGCCGCGGCATTCTTGGAGTTTGTCGGTGATGAGTTCGACCTGAACTTCTGGTGAAGATTGGCCGAGCAGGTTGGAAACCTGCCCCACGTTGGTCATCCGCAGAATGCCGGGGCCTTCGCGGCCGACGATCAAGCGGCCTTTCGCATCGAACGTCAGGCTGACCCACGAGCCTTCGCCCGGTTGCGAACTGCGAACCAACTCCACCTCGAAGCCCGGCACGACACGCACCCGTGCCGCTTCGTCCGCTTTACCGGTGCCAATCGCCCGCTTCCATTGGTCGTAATCGTCAACTTCCCCGGCCGGCCGCCACCACGGGGCGATCCCCAGCATTCCCAAGCTGGTCGCTCGCCGCCATTCGCCGCGCGAATCATTCACTTCCCAATCGCCGTCAGTGACCAATCGCTGCGATGGACCTTCCGCGCCGGTCCAATCAAGCTGCAGCCAGACGCCCGCCGCACCACCACGATTCGTCGCTTCGATCTCCACCAGATGCTTGCCCGGCGTCAGCGAAGAGATTTCTGCGGTCGTGAAACGTCGAGACGATTCGATGTCCGTGACATGTCGTCCGTCGAGAAACACTTTTGCATGATCGTCCGCCAAACCGCGAAGCGATGCGCGACGCACGGCACCGCTCACGATGAACTCGCGACGCAGCCGAATCGTTTCATTCGCACGAGGGAATCGACTGCTCCACAACCATTGGGCTTCCAAACCAACATCGCCCGCGACAGCGATGCAATTTGCGAGGCAACACCCCAAGAAAAACATTCCGAACTGAGCTCTCATTTCGGTGACCCCCATTCGAGTCGCGCAATGTCATTCTTCATCCGCAGCCCGTCTCTGCCACCCGCAGGCAGAGACCCCTTCTTTTCACGGATGGCAAAGCCGGGCTGCGGATGGACAACTCTTGGCAACATTGATCGCCCCAGCAAAACGAAAAAGCCCGGCCTGTTTGCAAGCCGGGCTTTCGTGATGCTTGGTTTCAGGCCGAGCGATTACTTCTTCTTCTCGACCTTGAAGCCTTTGTCGAATGCCTTGTCGGCGAAGGCGAGTTCGAGCTTGGCATCCCCTTCAGCCTTCTCGACTTTGCCTTTGCAGTTGTTGCAGCAGAACGTGACCTTCACGCCGGAAACGTCGGCCGTCGCGTCTTTATTGAGATCGCCGCCGCTGAGCGGGCACTTCTCTTGCTTGGCTTGGCCAGTTTGTACGAGCTGATGATTGGCCTTCGTCGAGTACTTGGCCTTGTCTTTGGTAAACGCATCTGGGCAGCCATCGCAGCAGAGATAGACCTTCGCGTCGCGATAAGCGACGGAGCTTTCTTCCTTGGCCGCTTTGCCAGAAATCGGACACTTGGCACCGTTGAGTTTGTCCTTGGGTTTGTCTTCGGCGGTCAATCGGGGCAACACCATCGCGGCCGCAACCGCGAGAACCAGGAGCGTGGCTTTCGTCTTCATGTCAGCATTCCTTGGGGGAGACTCAGACAAGCGGGATGTCTTCCGCACCAATTGCGGAGACCAACAACGGCGGGAACGTATCACCGCCCGTTAATCTTGTCAGCGCCCAAGTCAGATTTTCTGGCGGGCCAGAATTCGTAGAAGTGGCTTCAAAACCAGCACGACGCGCGAGCGAGTGGTTAAAACGTCAAAAAGACAACCATTCGCTCGCGCGTCGTGCTGGTTTTGAATACGGACTCTACGAATCCATGAAGCGTCGAGGCTTACAGGAAGTTTTTCATCATCATCACCGCAGCCGGGCCGACCAGCACCACGAAAATGCCGGGGAAGATGAAGAGCACCAGCGGGAAAAGCATCTGCACCGCGGTCTTCTGAGCACGCTCTTCGGCATATTGACGCCGCTTCAGACGCATCGTGTCGGACTGTTGACGGAGAGCCGGGCCGATCGACGAGCCGAAACGCTCGGCGTTGATCAGGGTTGCCACCAAGGCCCGCATGTCATCGACTCCACAGCGCAAGCCCATTTCACGGAGGCAATCTCGGCGGGGCTTCCCCATTTGAAGCTGCATGTTGCAACGATCGAACTCCTCGCAGATTTCTTTGCCACCTTCGCGCAACTCGTCGGAGACCCGACGCATTCCGGCATCCAGGCCCAGTCCCGCCTCGACGCAGACGACCAGCAAGTCGAGCGCGTCGGGAAGTTGCATAAAGATTTTATCCTTCCGGCCCGCGGCGATGATTCGCAGCATGACTTCGGGAATGTAGATGCCCGCCCCAGCGCCGATGATTAGCGCCGTCAGACTGTTGAGCCGGAGGCCATACATCCCCAATCCCACACCACCGCCGATCATCACGCCAAAGCCCATTGAAATGACTTTGATTGTCAGAAACAGCGACGAAGCGTTCGGGTTGTTATAGCCCGCGCTGGCTAGACGCAGCTTAAGTTGATCGCGTTCGTCGGCGTTGGTGGGTGCCATCGCTTGAGAAAGTGACGGAGCCGCCATTTCCAGAGCGGCGGTTACTCCACCTCTTCCTTTTCCCAGCCGATCCTTGTCGCGCAGCGTTGGATCACGCAGTTCGTCGAGCCGTTCCAACGCTCGCGACTTCTTCGTATTCATGACCGACATCAGCCCCAGCACCACACAGGTGACGCAGCCGAAGATTGCCCAGGGAAGAATCTGCATGATGTCCATGATGGGTCTCCACGAAGTCTCAGATTTCAAATTTGAAACCTAAAATTCTCACACCTTGATGTTCACAATCTTCTTAATGACGATCGCACCGAGGAGCTGCATGACGATCGCCGCTCCGATCATCTTGCGGCCCTCTTCGGTCGTGAACAGCAGCATGACGTACTCGGGATTGAGTGAGTACACGGTGACGAACAAACCCAGCGGCAAGGCCATCAGCACGATGCCGCTCAAGCGACCTTCCGCCGTCAGAGCCGCGACCGTGCCCAGGATTTTGAAACGCTCGCGAATGACGTAGGCGATCTTGTCGAGGATCTCCGCCAAGTCACCGCCCGACTGCTTTTGAATCGCGACCGCGGTCACGAAGAATTTCAGATCCAGATTCGGCATCCGCTTCAACATGCTGCGTAACGCTCGCTCGATCGGTACGCCCAGGTTCTGCTCTTCGTAGGCCATGCTGAATTCGATCGAGATCGGTGCCGGCATTTCCTCGACGATGACGTTCATCGCCGACTGCAAGCTGTGTCCCGACCGCAACGCGCAAGCGATCAACGCCATCGCATCGGGAAGTTGCGCCATGAACTTCTTGAAGCGAGCCGATCGTTTCCACCACGCCCAGACCAGCGGCAGGCATCCGGCCATCAAACCGAAGACGGAATACAACGGCGCGGGTAATCGAGCCGCCCAGCCCATCAGCGCACCGGCTCCCATGCAGACCAAGATCAAACACAGAAACTTATCCGCCGAGATATTGCAGTCCCCTTGCTCCAGGTACATCCCCAGGCCGGTGAATTTTTTGCCGATTCGCCCGATGAGGCTCGTCGCGCTGGAGGCCGTCTCTTTCAGCAGATCGCCACCCTTAATCAACGTCTCGTTGTCCGATTCATCGCGATTGCGACCGGTGAGCACTTCCAGACGCTCTTCTTCCGAGGTCTTGCCCAAGTCACGGGTGACGAAATACAGCCCCGCCACCAACGTCGCGACAAAAGCGAAGGCCGCGATCGAAATTAACCACACCAACATGATGCCAACTCCTCGCTCTGAAACTCTGACTTACTTCCCGCCCAGTTTGCGTTGCGCGAACAAGTTCGCTGGCAGACGAATACCGGATTGCTCCAGCCGCGACATGAACGACGGCCGCACTCCGGTTGCCTCGAAGTGGCCGAACGCCTTCCCTTCTTCGGTGATGCCATCCTGCACGAATTTGAAGATCTCCTGCATGATGATCGCGTCTTGTTCCATTCCGCAGACCTCGGTGATCGACGTGATGCGGCGCGGCCCCCCTTGCAGACGATTCACCTGAATGATCATGTTGACCGCCGCCGCGAACTGATAACGCAGGGCTTTGATTGGCAGATCGACGCCGCCCATCGCGATCATGGTTTCCAGACGGCTGACAGCGTCGCGGGGCGTATTGGCGTGGATCGTGGTCATCGAGCCTTC
>SXKJ01000474.1 GCA_005778115.1 Planctomyces sp.
ACGAGCGGGGTCTGTCCTTCGCCGAGCGTGATGCGTGCGTGTTCGGGGACGAAGTCGATTAAGTCGGCCCAGCGCCAGATGCTCATGGTTGATTCCGGTTGGAGGATGGCTGCTCTCGGCCGTCCATGTTTTCGAATTTCAGATTTCAGATTTCAAAAGGCGGACGGCCGAGGGCGGCCATCCTACAATCCTCGTCTCCGCGACACGGTATCGCGGTGGTGGAAGATCGCAATGATTGGAAGCGAGGTGTCGTGTGCGAGCCGTGATCTGTTGGTTCTGTCTCGTGATGACGGTCGTTGTTGGACTGTGCAAGCCTTCCTTCGCGGACGACGCGAAGGCTCCGGCTCGAAAGGGCAAGAACGTTATCTACATCACCTGGGATGGCTTTCGCTGGCAGGAGATGTTTGGTGGTGCTCAGGAAATCCTGATCGCTAAGGACGCAGGAGTTGCCGACATCGAGGGCGTCAAGCGGCGTTTCTGGCGAGAATCCGAAATTGAGCGGCGCGAGGTGCTGCTGCCATTCGTGTGGAAGACGATTGCCAAGCAGGGGCAAATCTTCGGCAACCCGGCGACGAATGCGGCGGCGAAGATGGAGAACACTCACAAGTTCTCGTATCCCGGTTACAGCGAAATGTTTTGCGGCTTCGCGGATGACAAGGGGATTGACTCGAACAAGAAGTTTCCGAACCCGCACGTCAATGTGTTGGAGTTCTTGAATCATCGACCTGGCTTCGAGAAGCGAGTCGCAGCCATCGCGACGTGGGACGTGTTTCCGTCGATCCTCAATCAAGAGCGGAGCGGCGTGTACGTCCACGCGGGGCCGGGGCCGATTCCGGGGAACTCGCTCAGCGATCGTGAGAAGTTGCTCAACGAGATGATTGCCGACACGGTTATGCTCTGGCCGGACAATCAACTTGATGTAATCACGATGCAGGTCGCGAGAGAGTATCTGCTCAAGCACAAACCACGAGTTCTTTTCATCGGGCTGGGCGAGACGGACGAGTGGGGGCACGGGCGACGTTACGACCGCTACTTGCACGCGGCGAATCGAGCGGATGCCTTTGTCAGCAAGTTGTGGGATTTGTTGCAGTCGTTGCCGGAGTACAAGGACCAGACATCGCTGGTGCTTGGCTGCGATCACGGACGAGGGAGCACGATCCGGGATTGGACCGATCACGGTGCGAAGGTCGAGGGAGCCGAGTTCGTGTGGTCGGCGGTGCTCGGTCCAGACACGCCGGCGTTGGGGGTGCGATCGGACGTGAACGCGACGCTCAGCCAAATTGCGGCGACCTTGGCCGTTCTAGTGGGAGAGGATTTTCGGGCAACGAGTCCCAAGTCTGCCGCTCCGCTGGCCGATGTGGTCAAGAAATCGGAAAGGCCATAACTTTCCGCCCCGTCTGCGGGAAACCCTCAAGTTGTGCCGGATTGATGCCCCTGAGAGTCACGACGACTCGATGCCGCACTTTCTGGAGGAGTCGGAGTTTCTCCGGCACCGGATGCGATCTGCGGTGTTGGTTTCACGAAGCCTTCTCAACATTCTCGCGGGCCTTGACCATCGAGTGGATGACATGGCGAACTCGCCCGACAACATCGAAGAGACCGAATACGAAATGCCGGCCCTCTTCGTCCCCCCAGCGGCCTCTCGCCCGCAGGCGGCTCAGATTCCCGTCGCGCCGCCCCCCAGCCGGCCGGTGCCTGCGGTGGTACCGATCGACGATCCCATCGGCGAATGCCTGATGCGTTTCGGCGACGAACTGCGAGCCGGTGTGCGGCCGAAGATCGAAGACTACCTGAACGAAGTCACGCCGCCGATTCGCGAATCATTGCTCGTGGCATTACTCCGAGTGGAACTGACGGCTCAGTTGGACGACGGGGAGCCGCTGTTCATTTTCAAGCCGCAGTTCCTGGAGCGATTCCCTCAACAGAAGGCGCTCGTCCTGCAACTCTTCAAGGAATTCGAGGCGGCGGAGACGACCGACGTCCGCAGCGAACACACGGCGGAGCCATTCGAGACCGCTCCGGATTCCAAGCCGCTCGTGCCCGGTCCCAACTCGACGCCGATGAAGTCGACGCTCGGCCGGTTTCAGGTGATTCGCGAACTTGGATCGGGAGCAAACGGCCGAGTCTTCCTCGCGCGCGATCCGAAGCTCGGACGCGACGTGGCGATCAAGATTCCGCACGTCGAGCGACTCCGCACGCCGCAAGACATCGAACGCTTCCTGCGAGCGACGCGCGCCGCGGCCCAGTTGCGACACGAGAACCTCTGCCCAATCTACGAAGTCAACGATATCCCCGGCCAATACTTTCTGGTCATGGCGCACATCAAAGGGAAGCCGCTGAGCCATTTCCTCAACGAACACAAACGGCTGCCGATTCGCCAGTCCGTACTGATCGCCAAGCTCATTGCCCTCGCAATGGTCGAACCGCATCAAAAAGGGATCGTGCATCGCGATCTCAAGCCGGACAACATTCAGATCGACGAGGAACGCCATCAGCCGGTCATCATGGATTTCGGACTGGCTCACTTCGACATGCCCGATCAGCCGCAGCTCACCCAAGACGGGCAGTTGATGGGCACGCCGTACTACATGTCTCCCGAACAGGCCGTCGGGCATTCGGAGGAAGTCGGCCCGCTGACCGACCTTTATGCGCTCGGCGTGATTTTTTACGAGATGCTCACCGGCGAGCGGCCCATCACCGGCCGAACCGTCGGCGAGGTACTCCGAAACGTCCACACTCAGCAGCCGAACCCGCCCAATCAACATCGGCCGCAGATCGATCAGGCGCTGTCCGATCTCTGCCTGAAGGCGATCGCGAAGACTCCCACCGAGCGATTTGGCTCAATGGCCGAATTCGCGAAGGTCTTGGCGAGCTATCTGAAGACGATGAGGGGCTGAGGCCCTTGGAATGCGAACCGCCGAATGCGAGTCGCGGGAGCGACTCGCCTACGTAGCTCAGTCGCTCCCGCGACTGAGGTTTGATTTTGCAACAGGCTCGGCGCCTTGATCGTTGACACCGGCTGCATGGCTCGGCACGATGTTCTCGTCACTCCGGCAAACCATTCTGGTTTGCGTGCCTTCCAGACGCTTCCCGACAAACCTCCTCGTTCCTGGGTCCTCCTGATCCTCCCGAACGAATTCCTTCCCAGATTCCTCCTCCTCTTCGAGTCCTTCTTCCTTTGTTTCCGCAGCCAAACGTCATACCCGTTGTGGGAGTGATTGGCGGCATTGGGTCCGGCAAGAGTTCCGTGGCTCGACGCCTTCATTCGCTTCGTCCGATCGCCGTGATCGATGGCGATCAATTCGGGCACCAAGTCCTCAATCTTCCGAACGTCCAAGAACAGATTCTGAAACGCTTCGGACCAACCGTGTTTGAAGAAACCAGGCCAGCGCCCGTCCTGAGCGGAACGGCGCTAGCCGCCGGTCAAAATGAACCGACGCCTTCACCGGCGGCTAGCGCCGTGCCGCTCACAAAACTAGATCCTCATTTGCAAATCTCACGCGCGGCGCTCGGGCGAGTCGTTTTTGGCTCGGACGTGGCGGCTAAGACCGCGCGGCGGGATTTGGAAGCCATCGTGCATCCTGAAATCCGTTCGCTCCTGGAGCACACGATTCGGGAACTGCGGCGGCAGGCGAACGTCGAGGCGATTGTGCTCGACGCCGCCGTGCTGCTGGAGGCGGGATGGAATGACCTGTGTG
>SXKJ01000475.1 GCA_005778115.1 Planctomyces sp.
GTCAGCCCCCCGGTGAATTATTGAACTCACCGGGGGGCTGACGCCGCCCCGCTCGCCGAATGATGATCCATCAATGCGGATCGGACACGGTCGCGAACCGTTGCTTATCGCGGCCGTAATCCAATGTGATTCGCGTGGTCAAACCGATCAGTGTGAGGCGGGCGGCTTCGGGGTCGTGCTGTGTCTGCACGATCCGTGTCGTGAGCACATGCTCGCACACGCCAAGCTGGTTGCCGGTGAGCGCATCCAGCGATTCGACACGCAGCGCCGATTTGTCCGTGCGGGTGCGATCCTGTTGCCGGCTAATCGCAACCAGGAACGGCACGCGAGCATTGTCCAACCGCAAAATCGTCCGCTGCGGCATGACGCGCAACCACAGTTTCTCTCCCAACGGTCCCTCCGCGCGATCGAGCGGTTGCGGCTGACTGGGCCGAGCGAAGGCGTGCAGATCGCCCAGCACTTCGGATTTCGGAACCAGCGAATCGCTCACGAAATAACTGAACGGCGACTTGCCCGAATTGTCGAGCAGCCGTTGCAGATTGAGGTAATAACGATCGCGATCCGAGAACGCGCGCAGCGTGTTCGAGCCACGCACGTCCGATTCCGGAAGCGTCACGTCCAGCTTGACCAGCGAGTTGTAAACATCGATCACGCGCACGCGGCCGGAGCGCAGCACCAACAACAGCTCGCCATCCACCGTGACGATCGGCTGGAAGACGGCTATGCCAGCCACCAGAGGCTCATCCAGTTCGTTGCGATCGGTCAGCGAATCCCAGATGCGCAGGCGACGGCCATTGTTCGCATCGGTGATGTGAAACAGCCGGCGGCCAAACGCGCGTCGCGTCTGATGTTGATCGACTGGCAACTTCCCACGGCGAAGCTCGCGGCCGGTCGCGGTCTCAAAGACCGTGTACGAGGACTGGTCCGCGCCAAACACGACGAGCGCCTCGTGATCGCCAAACAGTCCGGTGTCCGATTCGGCGAGCAATCCCGCATGTGGCTCCAACTCGCGCCGCCACGCGATGCGGCCGGTGGCGGGATCGACCATCACCAGATGCTGCCGCGATTGAAACACGCAATAGCCCGGCCCGACCGGCCCGACGCGCAGAAACTCTTGCGTCGCGTGCAATGCGGTGAACGGCGTCTCCCAAGCCGGGTCTTCTTGATCGCGGCCCAGCAACGAGAACCCCAACATGCGTCCCTGACCGCCGACCGGGAAGAAATGATTGATCGCCTTGGGTGATCCCGGCTGTAGAGCCGTCGGGTAGAAGCGATCCAATTCCGGCAATTGTCCCATCACGACACCGGAGTCCCGATCAACGATTCGCCAGCCAGCATCTCCCAGCGGTTTGAGCAGCGGTGGCGTTTGGAAAAGGTGAACCCCAACGCCCGCGCGGTCCAACGCTCGATTGCGCGGCTCGCCGTTCCCGAAGGCTTCTGCCAGGCGAAGCTCGCTACCGAGAGCGCGGTCTTCCGAGATCACCACGCGCCGCACATCCCAATCCGGCCGCCGCTTCCGAGCAAACGCCTGCCATGTCATCGAGTCTCGCGAAAACGCCGCGACGAACTCGCGGCCGGTGAAACGATCCGTACCGCGACCGTTAGGGAGCGGCCTTTGTGATTGGGCCGGGCCGCTCCCTACCGGTCGCGGTACGGTCGACAACTCGACATCGCCGAACCGGTCTTCCAACTCGCTCAGCAGATTTGCGGCGAGCGAATACAACCCGACATGTTCCCACAGCCGCAGTAATCGAGCGGTCGCGTTGGCGGCGACGACGGGATCAGCAGACAGTCGATCGCGCACCAGCAGAAGTTCCGCCTCCTGAAACTCACTTCGTTCCAACAGCAAATCCACCAGTCGGAATCGCACGGCGGTCGCTTGCGGCCAATCGTCGCACAACCGCACGAACTGCCGCAGCGCGGCGAGATCGGACGTGGATTGCAGCCGATCGCGTTCCTGCCCCAGCACGGCATCGACGGCATCCGCTTCGGCGGGTGACGATTCCACGCGAGTGCGCACCTGCCGCAAATAGCCGCGTGCCCATGTATCGAGCGACACGACATGCTCGCCGTGCTCGTCCAATTCCAATTCATGTTCCAGCGACAGTGCGGCCAGATCGCGAGCCGCTCGCACCGTGCGCACGGGATCGCGCGGCAGCGAGACTTCGCACACACGCCGCAGCAACCGCGCACGCTCGGCCGTTGTGTCGGCCAGCTTTTCAAGCTGAGGCAGCAGATCGTCCGCTTGATCGGGATCGCGGCTCAGTTCCAGATACAACGACTCACGCAGTTGCCGTTGTGCTTGCCGGCGCAGTTCGGGCGACAGCGGTTCCTGTAAAACGTTTCGCAACTCGCCCACCGGCGAGCCTTCCGAGCCCAGCAGCATCGCCAGTTCCGATTCGAGCAGCCGGCGTTCCACCGATTCCGGTTGTGTGCGCAGCTCGGCCAGCTTCGACCGAGCCTGTGGATACACCGCCAAATGGCTGAGCCCCAGCGAGACGACGACATCATCGCACGCGATCAAGTTCCCCGGCCACGGCGCGAGTTCCTGATCGTCCTCCTCGTCCTCGGCGACTCGATTGGTTCTTCGCCGAATCGTCGTCGGATCGAAGGTGCGAGTGACCGCGAAGCCGCGATCACGCCCCGTCGCCAGTTCGAGGCAAGCAACACGCCCCGACTTCAACGGCACTAAAAAATCCTCTCCGGCCCGCACGCCTCGGCCAGTCACCGGCCCGACGACGTGAGACCACAGCGGTTCGACAGTGTCACTGGATTGCGTCCCATCCGCCGGCATCGCGATCGCACGCACATCGCGTTCACCCACCAGCACGATTCGATCATTCGTGACCGCGCCGATGTAGACCGCGTCGCCGCGTGGTACTCGCCAGACCAGCTTTCCCGTTGTGGCTTCGAGGCAATGCAACTCCTCCGAGAACCGCGACAGCAGCAACACACGGTCGCGATGGATCACCGGCCACGTCGGCGTGCCGTCCCAGCCAAGCGGTTCTGGAAAGTACTCGCGACGCCTTTCTGGTTCACCCAGGCGATAACTGTAGACCCAACGTTGCCGCCCGGTGACCAAGTCCACGCCGACAATCAATCCGACGTCGGTCGGACAGATCAACATGCCATCAGCGACTGTCGGCGAGCCGACTGGATTGCGGCGATTCCGCTGCTTCATCCGAAAGAACGGCTCATCCACCAGTGCCAGCCCCTGACTCCACAGCGGCTCACCGTTGGAGCCATCAATCGCGATCAGACAGATTTGGTTGTTCTTCTCCGCCGCGAAGTCGTCGAGCGAGAACAACTCGCCCATCACGAACAAGCTGTCATCGACAACCACGGGTGGACCCAAGAACTGCACCGCACAACCGCGATGCCCCAGCTTGCTCGCGGCGGCCAGGCCATCGAGCGTCCATACCGGCCGCACGGTAGGTGGGATCAGCCGGAACGCGCTAGCGTCCGTTTCACGCTCAGGGCGAACTTCCGAACCGGAGGCTAGCGCCCTGCGGCTGATGGAGTTGCCAGTGAGACTGTCCCCCAGCGGCAACGCCACCAACTGCGTCAGCACATCCAACTCATGTTTGACGGAGTCATCGTTGGCCGGATCGTCTCGCAGGTCTTGCTTGCCTTCGGTGGGCAGCACGTCGATCGCGAAAACTCGCCGCCCATCGCTCGACAACGTGCGGCACGCCGAATTCGTCACCAGCGTTTCTCGCACTGCACCGATGCGATTGGTCTCGCCCACTTGACCCATCACGCGAGACAACCACTCGCTGTACGGCAACGAGGAAGGATAACTCCACAGTCGCCGGCCCGTGTGTAGTTCAAACGCCGCGAGTCCGTTCATGTCCCGCACAACGACTTGCCCGCGCACGACCAGCGGTTCCGCCGCGACCGCCAGTTGCTGCATGTTGCGCTCGTCTTGCGACTCCAGCCATTCTCGAATGGCCGAGCGATCTGTCGTCAGCGACACCGGCGGCCACAACGGCTTGAGCCACGGCATACTGCCAGACGAAGTCGCGCCACGGCCAAAGCCCCCGCCCGCTGCCAGCCACTCGCGCGAGTGATTCGACTTCGGAGAGATTTCCGTGCGACGTGCAACAAGCTGTTCGACCAACTGCGTTGCCGCACGCTCGTCGCCCGCGATACGAACGCGCGTCTCGCCCAACGTCGCGAAGAGTTCGCGTGCTCGGAGTTCGTTTCCCGCGAGCCGTTGCGCGACCGCCACCTGCACCAGCAAGTTTGGAGTGACTCGATCGCGATGCGCCGGTTCCGTCAGCAATCGCTCAAACAACCGCGCCGCCATACGCGGCTCCCCTTTGTCGAGCCAACGTGACGCCAACCATTTCGCGGCATCAAATCCAGCCGCCGTGTGGAAGTACCGCCGCAGCGTTTCACTGGCGAATACCGGCCGCCCCGTCTCGGCACTCTGTCCCAAGAGTTGCCGAGCCGCCGTGCCGAAGAGCCGTTCGTAGATCGCCTGTCCGTTCGGAGGCAATTCGCTCAGGCCGCGTTGCACCTCGTAGCGGACTTCCAACCAAGGCCCGTCCGATCGCAATCGGACGAAACCGTCATCGCCACGATCCAAGATCCGTTGCCACAGCGTCAGCCCTTCGGTGATCTGCCCCGCGTCAATCCGCGTGCGGCCATCTTTCAACCAACGCCGGAGCGTCGCATCATTGTTGAGATGAAAAGTCGCTTCCGGAGTCGTCGGGATCACCGGCTTGGCATCGGGGTGATCCGACCGCAGCACATGCGGGGAAACATCATGCTCTTGCGCCACGCCACATCGCGCAGCGCTCAGCAGTCCTGCGAGCGTCACCGCGAGAAATGTCATCCATCTCCACTGACCTGCGACGCGACTCATCATCGACGCCTTTCGCAGAGAGAAACGTGAAACGGTGAAAGCCTCGTGCTCGCACCTTGACCAACGAGCCCGCGAGCAGTGTGCCGCGCATTCGCCAACCTGCCAATGCCGAATGCCCTAGGAGACGAAGTTGGTCAGCCAGATCGTGTAGGGTGGGTTGAGTCATCGAGACCCACCAAATCGCTGATCAATCCTGGTGGGTCTCGATGACTCGACCCAACATACGCGGTCAGAACTTGGCTTCGGCGTCCGTCACATGCCAGCGGGTCGGGTCGAGCAACTCGGCTTGGCGATCCCGGTAGTTCGGGTGCAGGTAGGCCAGCAAGCGATAATCGCTCTCGCGCCGGAAGAATTGGAAGCGACGCAGTGCCGACTCGATCATGGCCGAGCCGAAATACATCAACTGCACCCCCACCGCACCCTCGCGGCGCAGGTGCTGGCACAGCGCCGCCAGCAGCACCTGCAAGGCGGCCGGATCGACGGGCAACAGATCCACGATCGTCGCCAGCGGCAGCGAGGCTTCCGGATCGGGAAACAGATAGACCAACGAACCGCGTAATCGCCCTTCTGAATCTTGAACCGCTAATGTGCGATACTGAAGCTGCGGATCGCGGCCGAATCTCCACTGGAGATAGTCGTTGTTCCGTTCGGTGGCGACCGCGAAATTGGACGAAGCCGCTTGCCACAGTTCATCGAAGCGTTCGTCGAACGGCGGATCGAAGAGCACTTGCCAGCCCGCCGGAAGCCGCTGATAGGTCTCGGTCGCTCGAAGGCGAAGTCCCAGATCAATCACCGAGCCAACCGCGCGGCGTGGCCAAACCCACGGAATCCAGCGACTCAACTTGTGCTCCGTCCGAAAGAATTTGATCCAGCGCGAGAACCCACCCAGATCGCGATACCCCGCTCGGCACAGTACCGCGACGGCGTTGCGCGTGATGCCAAACGCCAGAGCCATATCGCTCTGATCAACGTGCGAGACAACCGCGCGTTGCAGTTTGACGGCCGCGAGCGCGTTTCGATGTTCGGCCGCGACGTTGAGATTCGCGGCTTGTCCGACTTCGCAAACCGTTTCGCCGACTTTCATCCGCCGCGGCATCCGCGACGTGAAGCCGACCCGCTCACGAGCCTCCGTCTCGACCAGCCAGCAGACGTTCGACCGATACGGAGTCTGCTCGTAGCCCCAGCGATACCATAGGTCGGCTTGATGTCCCCACGGGAAATTTGACTTCATCAATCGCAGCAAGTCGTCTTTGACATCGTCAGCAGTCGCCGGAGCGGCAATGGTGTAGTTCATGGGAAACGAAGGGTCAGGTGTTCGGTTCTTCGGCTCTACGCGATATGTGTTGATTTCGGTGAATTGTGAGCCGCAAGGCGCCAGCCGCGTGTTCTTTTCCTCGACCCGCGGCTAGCGCCTTGCGGCTCACAAATTCGTCGTCAACACGAATGGCGGAGAGCCGGTTTGTCGGGATTGGCCGGCGCGAAGTTTTGTTCGCGAATGACGCCGGCTCCGGCCAATTCCAAAAAACCGAACACCCGACCCCGGCTCTGAGATGTGGTCGCCGGATCGACCGTTGCGACCGTTTCAAACGGCCGACAACTCCAATTGGCACGTCCGCCGGTGCTGCGGTACAAACCGCCCGAAACCTGTAGCCCAGGCCCTGGTGGCCTGGTGGATTCGCAATGATGCGCCAACCAACCGAGCCACAAGGGCTCGGGCTACGAGGTCCCCTCGAAGGAGCGTCCCGTGTCCGTCATCGATCGCGCGGTTCATTTAGTCAAAGGTGGTGGCCGGCCGATCCCGTCGCGGCTATCTCGCTGGCGAGCCGTCGCCCGCTGCATTGTTCGACGCATCGATCTCCTCAAGAAGCTCGACGATCGCGAACTCCTGCAAGCCAGCCTGGAAGTCCGCTGGCGAGCCAAAGCCGGCGTCGCCTTGCTCAAGCTGATGCCGGAAGCGTACGCACTCGTCGTCGAAGCGTCGCGCCGCACCACCGGCATGACGCATTACCCCGTGCAAATTATGGGTGGCATCGGCCTCTTTGAAGGGGGCATCGCCGAGATGCAGACCGGCGAAGGCAAAACACTGACGGCCTGCCTGCCGTCGTACCTGCGGGCACTCCCCGGCCGAGGCTATCACGTCATCACCGTCAACGATTATCTCGCCAAGCGCGACTGCGAAGAGATGGCTCCGATCTATGCCGCGCTGGGGATGTCCGTCGGCTGTGTGACTTCGCCCGATGAGACGGATCAACGCCGACAGGCCTACGCTCAGGACATCACCTACGGCACGGCGAAGGAATTCGGCTTCGATTACCTCCGCGACCGCTTGCGGCTGGGCGTCGGTGCTCAAGATGCCGCGAAGCCAAATGTGTTTGTCCAACGGACTCCCGGTGCCGGCGGCGATGAGCGTCCCGTGCAGCGCGGACATTACGGAGTGCTCATCGACGAGGCGGACAGCATCCTTATCGACGAAGCACGAACCCCGCTGATCATCGGCCTGACAATGCCCAACGACGCGGCCACCGTCAGCCTGTTCCGCTGGTGCCAACGAGCCATCTCGCATCTCGAAGCCAACACCGATTTCGTCTACGAACCGCAACGCCGCTCGGCTTACTTAACCGATGCCGGCTGCCGCAAGGTGCTGCTGCTGGCGAAACCCGCCCTGATCGACTCGGTCGATACCGAACGCATCTACAAACATGTCGAGCAGGCTCTCACCGCGCGGTTCGCGTTCATTCGCGACAAGGACTACGTCATCGTCAACAACGAAGTGAAGATCGTTGACGAGGGAACCGGCCGCGTCATGGATGGCCGCAAATGGCAAGACGGTTTGCATCAAGCCATCGAGGCCAAAGAACTCGTACCCGTCACCGCCGCATCGGGCGAGGCGGCCCGAATCACCGTGCAGAGTTACTTCCGGCTCTATAACTACATCAGCGGCATGACCGGCACTGCCGTCCAAGGCATCGGCGAAATCAAACGGACATACGGCCTGATCGTCACACCGATCCCGACCAATAAGCCGTGCATCCGTGTCGGCTGGCCCACGCGTGCCTTCGCTACGATGGACGCCAAACGCACGGCGATCCTTAAGAGTGTCGAAGAATTGATTGTCGTTGGCCGAGCGGTCCTGATCGGCACCCCCTCCGTCGAAGCCTCGGAAGCGATCGGCAAACTGTTGACCGACAAAGGAATCGAGTTCGAAATTCTCAACGCCCACTTCCACGAACAGGAAGCCGAAATCGTTTCCCGGGCCGGTCGCCCAGGCAAAGTCACCGTCGCCACCAACATGGCTGGCCGAGGCACCGACATTAAATTGGACGAGCAGCTCATCAAGAACGGCGGCCTGCATGTGATCGCCACGGAAATGCACAGTTCCGCCCGCATCGACCGCCAGCTCATCGGCCGAGCCGCCCGCCAAGGGGACCCCGGCAGCTATCAATTCTTCCTCTCCATGGACGACGAATTACTCCGCTGCCTGGAACCAGAAGACCTCGACGCCGAACGCCGCCAAGCGCGGCCCGATGCTAACGGCGAACTCTCACGCGTCTGGATCGCGTTCTTCAAGAAGACGCAAAAGTTCCTGGAGAAGACACACCTCCGCCAACGCAAAGACTTGCTCAAGACCGAACGCCACCGCATGGACATGTACCGCCGCATGGGCCTCGACCCCTGCTTGGAATTGACCGAGTAACCTCTCGGCAATTGGCATTTGATCTGTAACGATCATCCCTCGAAAGCCGGCTCTCCTCAGTCTTGTTTTCGACAACAGTTCGTGGCATTCTGGCATTCGATTCCAAGTGCGACCGCAATCGGCATTCCCGCATTAGGCCGCGTGCGAGTCACTTACCTGTTCGGCACTTCGGAGCGAACCATGACTCTTTGTAAGACAGCACTGAAGACCAACAGGACACTTTGGCTGTCCGTTGCCGCGCTACTGTTCGTTGCTTTCGGCTTTTGGAATCCGTCGCCGGATACGAAGGGCGGTTTTACATATTGGCTGCTCTGGTCAGAGTGTTTGCACAGCCAACACCGAGCTCCCCTGATCGGGATTTTGATCTTTTGGACTGGCGGGTTGGCCATTCCCGCTGTCGCCATAGGCTGGGTACTACAAGTGCTACTCGTGGCTGCAATCAAGTTGTCGCGCCGGGAAGCTGAAGGCGGGTCGTAGTCGCGAGCACCCAGCCATGCCTAACGACGGCACCCAGCGGGGCCGAGCTACGTCGTTTGGTCGGTCAGGGTCGTTCGCGTCGATTGAGGTTTTTGGTCGTCCCATGTTTTGTGTCCCTAACCGCTCGCCCCGCTGACTCGCGGCGCTCGGAATACACCTGGAGGGTGGATGCGAGTACGACACCTGTGGTTTGGAACTCAGTCCTACAGAAACTCAGATAACCCGCGCCGTTCCGATTCCGCGATCAACTGTCGCATCGAGTTCTCATCCCGTTTGTCAGCGACCAGTGTGGCGTCTGGTGTCTGCACGATGATGTTGGCGAATCACGAATGAGTCGTTGTCGGGTCGGACGCACCGGGCTACGATGAGTTCATGGCACTCATCGACGCAATCCGAGTCAAAGTTGGCTCCGGCGAATTCGAGTACTCGCAGCGTGCGGTCGATCAGACGACTTTGCGCCACCTCGCTGTCCACGAACTCCGCGAAGCAATTGCAGCCGGGGAGGTCATTGAAGACTATCCGAACGACAAGTACGGTCCGAGTTGCTTGGTGCTAGGCTTTACGAATGCCGGTCGGCCGATTCACGTTCAATGCAGCCATCCATCGCGGCTCAGGATTAAGATCATTACGGCATACGAACCTGACCCGGACGAGTGGGGTGACTTCAAGCACAGGAGAATCTGAAATGGTTGCTGAATCATCGGAAGAAGAATTCGTGCAGCAGAACGTGACATATGTGCTGCAAATTGACGGCCGGTTTGCGGTCGTCGAAAACGTGCCCGCGCGCGTGTCGTTGCGCACCGGAGAGCGGTTCTTCTCACCGGAAACAGTGGAACGGCTACAGCAAATCGTGTGGGAGCAAAAAGCTCCCGTGAGAGTTGTCGAAACTCCAGTTTTTCAATACCCCGTTGCCGTCGCCTAATGCGCCTGCCCAACGACAACGAACAATACAGACGAGAAGAAGCACGCGAGCACGAGACCTGTGGTTTGAACTCGGTCCTACAGGAAATCAGATAGCCCGCTCCGCTCCAATTCCGCGATCAACTGTCGCAACGAGTTCTCGTCCCGTTTGTCAGCGACCAATGTTGCGTCTGGTGTCTGCACGATGATGAGATCGCTCACGCCATACGTGGCGATGAGATGCTTGTCCGAGGATCGCACGATGCAGCCGATCGAGTTCACCCCGCAGAATCGGCCAGAGATCGTGTTCCCGTCCGCATCGGCCGGCAGCAAACGTGCGAGGGCCTGCCAACTGCCGACGTCGTCCCAGTCGAACGTCGCCGGAACAACGGCCACGGAGTTCGCTTTCTCCAGCACGGCATAGTCGATGGAGACCGACGGCATCTGTGGGAACTCGGTCGCCAATGTGGCTGGCCACTGCTCGGTCCCGATGACCGCTTGCAGTCGCTTGAGCCGCGTTGTGATCTCCGGCGTGTGACGTTTGAGCTGTTCCAGAATCGTGTCCGCTCGCCACACGAAGAGGCCGCAGTTCCAGAAGAACTCCTGCGAGGCGAGGTATTGAGTGGCCGTCGCCACATCCGGCTTCTCGCGAAACGCGGCGACTCGAAAGCCGGACGAGTTCGTCAGCGCCTCTCCGCGCTGGATGTAACCGAAACCGGTCGCTGGATACGTCGGCACGACGCCGAAAAGCACCAACGCGGCGGGGTCTTGTGCGATGATAGCGGTGGCTTGCTCGACGGTGCGTTGAAACTCTGAGACAGGCCGAATGACGTGATCGGCCGGCATCACGAGCATCACCGCGTCGGGATCGGTCGCCAACAACCGCATCGCAGCCAGCCCGATGCACGGAGCGGTGTTTCGGCCACAAGGCTCGATCAAGACATTCGTGCTCGGAATCTCTGGCACCTGCCGAGCCGTCTCGTCCGCATGGACAGCCCCCGTCACGATCCACGTTCGTTCGGCCGGAACGAAATCACGACACCGATCGACCGTCTCTTGCAGCAAGGTCCGCTCACTGCCAAAGCACAAGAACTGCTTGGGCAACGCTCGACGACTTTGGGGCCAGAACCGCGTCCCGCTTCCCCCCGCCATGATCACGACATGCAACATACTGCCTCGCTTTGCAAATTGACCGAGCGTGAAAAACGGTGGTGCTATGGCATTGTCTCGTGTTGGCTTTGTCCGTGGACGTGACTGAATCTGCGGGGAGTCACCACTCACCCCGCGGATTCAGACACGGCCGCGGATGAAGACAGCCGCTTCACAGCCCCGGCGTCTTTGGCTTGATCGGAGCGGCCCAGCCGTTGGCTCCCTTCACCTTCACTTTGCGTCGGAAAACCTTGTCGCCGCAGCAAGCGTAGATCGTGTCGAAGTTCTCGCCGCCGAACGTCAGGTTGGCGAGCTTGCCGTTCGGTGTGGGGATGATGCAGTTGACTCGGCCGGGCTGATCGCAGACTTGCAGACCCATGCGAGTCGCCGCCCACAAGCGGCCGTCGCGATCGGTGCGGAGTCCGTCCACACCGCTGTCTTCGTCAACGTCGCGGACATGCAGATGGAAATACTTCTGCTTGTGAGCCAGCGAGCCATCCGCCTGAATTTGATAACTGTAGACCCAGTGCGTTCGGCTATCGGCAACATACAACAGCGTCTGATCCGGCGAGCAGCAGATGCCGTTGGCGAACTTCAAGCCGCTGTCCACGATCTTCTTCTCACCCTTGGGCGAGACGTACCAGACGTCGCTGTTGTTGGGCGTCTTGAACGGAGCGGTCGCATAGATGCTGCCGTCGTGTCGCACGAC
>SXKJ01000476.1 GCA_005778115.1 Planctomyces sp.
AACTCACGCCACGGAACTCGGCGAGTTCATCAAAGCTGGCGGCAGTGCGAAGTGTTTGACGCTACGGCTGGATGGTGAAGATGCCGCACGCTGGCCGTAACTTCGCTGCACGCGATTTCAAAACCGTACCGCGACCGTTAGGGAGCGGCCCGCGATGTTAGAACGGCCGCTCCCTAACGGTCGCGGTACTGTGATCTCACGAACGATCGACTTTTGAAATCGCTTTTACGGCGTCACCCTCACGGGAACCGGAGTCGGGGCGCGGACACCAGGGACAGGTGGAGGTGGAGCAGGCGGAGGAGCATACGGTCCAACCATAGGAATCGGATTTGGAGAAGGCTGGTTATCGACAGGCGGCGGAGGACCGACCACAGGGACAGGAGCAATCGTGATTGTGGGATACGGGAACGGTGGAGTCATTTGCCGAATTTGCGATGGTTGGCGTGTCTCGCGTCCGAATCCTCGACCATCCGTCGTGAGCTCATTCTGGAAGAACCGCGAACCACTCTGGTTGAGCAACTCTTGTCGCAGCGGGCTTTGATGGACCAGGACCACTCCCGGAGATGTCGCCGAGAAGACTCCCACACCAGGCATCAAGAGTTCGACGGTCACTTCGCCAAGTGGGAAGCGTTGCGAATCAGAATCGGGCAATGGTCGAGGCAATGACAGCAGCATCTGCACGGCGTCGGATGGATTGCGTTCATAAACGGGCCGACCACGATCTTGACGTCCCTCGAAGCCCGAAACGGACTGACTTCCAAAGCCGCTGGCTCCCCACGGACGGGAGGTCACGTCTTCGTAAACGATTCCGCCGGCACCTGGTCGTGCTCCAGTTGGCACTCCGATTCCGGGCAGCCGTTGGATCGTCGAGTCCAAACTGCGCGTCCAGGTTTGAATCTTGTCGAGCTCCATCCGTCGCTGCCCGGCCACATCCATCGAGCCGGTCGGTGTGTTGATGCGCAGTGGCCGCCCCGCTTCTTCTCGGAGCCCCCACAACGTCACTTGCAGAGTACCGAAGAGCGGCACCGGTGTTCCCAATTGATCGAAGCCTTGCAACGAGAGCCGCAGCGAATCCCAATCCATCCTGCCGAACGTACTGACCGATTGGGCGGAAACAACAAGCTCCGATAATGGCAGCGCGGAGTCATACGCGGTGCTCTCAAGTTGCTCATTGACCGGAGGCGATACTGGCCGCGGCGCTCGTTTCGGCAATAGAGGAACGATTTTCCAATCGGCGATTTGTTTCCAAGCCAAGGTCCGGCGAATCGAGATGCCTGATGATCGTAGCTCCAATCCGAGCTGCTCTCGGCTGGTCTGGGCCTCAATCACTGAACCGCGGAGCGTTCGGCCATCGGTCAGCCGGACTTCCACGTCTGCCGCCGACAGCCTGACCGCCTCGAGGTCGGCACAGGCCGAGACGAGACAGATTGCGGCGATGAGTTTGGCGAGAGACTTCACGAGTCCAACCTGCTGGGCCTGAGTTGGGAACCGTCACGTTGCGAGAAGGCAGCAAACACCGGGCCACGACCAGTCACGAACCTCAGCATCGGGGGCAGTGGCCCTATTTGCGGGCCAAGCCCCCAGCAATGATGCCCGACGGCAACATCCTCGCGGGTTGGTGATGCCGATTCGCCACGGGGCGATGGTTGTCGAAAACCTACGCTCCGTGCGCATTCGCAACGGTGGCCTGTCAGAGCCTAACGGCGGGCTGAAAGTACGTGTGCCGGAACCCCTCCTCGTTCAGGAGACCTGCTTGACACTGTTCTAAGCAAAGCACATCATCATTCAGTGTCAGGCCCATTTGGCGGGTCAGACCTATTACCACTCTCGACAGGCACATTGGAAGCAAACCATGAGTACCGGAACCCGACGGCTGGACCTCGAAGAAGTTGGAGACGTGACGGTCGCGAAGTTCACGGACAAGAAGATCCTCGACGAAGGCAACATTCAGATCATCGGGAACCAACTGTTCGCGCTGATTGAAGAGGACGGACGGCCGAAGATCGTGCTGGATTTCTCGAACGTCGAGTACCTCTCCAGTGCGGCACTCGGCAAGCTCATCACCATGGACAAGAAAGTGAAGGCGGCGAAGGGCAAGCTGCGGTTGTGCAACATCCGCGCGGACATCTATGAAGTCTTCGCGATCACCAAGTTGAACAAACTGTTCGACATGAAGGACAACCTGGAAGCGGCTTTGCAAGGGCTGTAAGTGAGACCCGCCCCTGTTCTGGGGTCGATCTCGCGCCGGCCACCGGTGATGTTTCTAGCAACATCACGGTGGAGCTCTCGGCGAGCAAGTGCGGGCAATCCGTATTCACGGTCGCCTGAATCTGGAATTTCATGGCCCAAATCGCTCAATTCGACGTCTGGATTCCGAACAACACGGAGACAGCGCGCGAAGTTCAAGAACGCATCATCGGCTTGATGGAACAAAACGAATGGCCGATGCGTGAGTGTTTTGGTGTTCGCCTCGCGATGGAAGAGGCGATGGTCAACGCCATCAAGCACGGCAATCGCATGGAGCCTGACAAACAGGTCTTCATCGCCTGCGAACTGACGGCGGATGCAATCACGGTCGTGATCGAAGATCAGGGGGACGGCTTCAAAGTCGAAGACGTGCCGGATCCCACCGAGGATGAAAACCTCGAAAACCCCGGCGGCCGAGGGATCATGCTCATCCGCTCGTTCATGAACGCCGTCGCCTACAACGACCGAGGCAACCGCTTGACCATGACCAAATTGCTCGGCGTCGATAACGAGGAATGAAAAAAGCCCGGCTTTTTGAAAAAGCCGGGCTTCCAATACTGCTTCAGTAGCGAGAGTGGGACTCGAACCCACGACCCCAGGCTTATGAAGCCTGTGCTCTAACCGGCTGAGCTACCTCGCCAAAGGGGTGCGGATTATAGCCGTGACCTCTTCGATGAAAAGCGACCTCTCCGCAATCAGCGTTCGCTGCCGACTCGCGAGCCTGCTCCCTACAATCCCTCCGCGTCGTCACGCAGAGTCATCAGGCGAGGGAGTTCGGCATGTTGTGCGAAGTGGAGATTCATCCGACCGCAGGGCAAGTGGACCGCGAGGGAGCTCGCGTGTTGAGCGAAGCACGAGCATTGCGGCTCGGCACAATCAACGCCGTCCGCGCGGCAAGATCCTTCCTGATCGAAGGGGACGTCGATGCCGCCACGATTGAGCAACGCGCTATCGGGCTGCTCGTCGATTCGATCGTCGAAACGTGCTCGGTCCATCCGCTCGGCCGACAGCCGAACGCCGACGGCCGATCCGCGGAAGGCGGATTATCCCAACTCAATGTCATGCTCAAACCAGGCGTCACCGACAACGTCGCCCTAAGCACGAAAGCCGCGCTGGCCGATTTGAAAGTCGCCGTGGCGACCGTCGCAACGGTTCGCAAATACTGGCTCAACGACGGAGCGTCCAACGATGAAGTCCAACGGCTCATCAAGCGCGTACTCTCCAATGACGCGATCGAGCAGGTCATCGTTGGCCCGCTGGCGATGGAGACCATCGGCATCGGGAGCGAATACCAATTCAAGCTGACTCACGTCGCAATCCGCAGCATGGACGATGACCGCTTAGTCCGGCTCAGTCGTGAAGGACAGCTTTATCTGAATCTGGTCGAGATGCAGACGATCCGGCAGCACTTCGTTGACCTCGGCCGCGACCCAACGGACGTGGAACTCGAAACCGTCGCGCAGACGTGGTCGGAACACTGCTCGCACAAGACGCTCGCCGGTCGCATTCATTACCGCGACGGACGGCACGACATCTACTTCCAGAACATGCTCAAGGAGACGATCTTTGCCGCGACAGTCGAGATTCGCCGGCGGCTCGGCGACGCCGATTGGTGCGTCAGCGTTTTCAAGGACAACGCTGGCATCGTGAAGTTCGACGAGACCGACAACGTCTGCATGAAGGTCGAGACGCACAATCACCCGTCGGCTCTCGAACCTTACGGTGGAGCGAACACCGGCCTCGGCGGTGTGATTCGCGATCCGCTCGGCACGGGCTTGGGAGCCAAACCGATCTGCAACACCGACGTCTTTTGCTTCGCACCGCCCGACACTCCACACGATTCACTGCCACCGGGCACGCTGCATCCAAAGCTCGTCATGCGCGGCGTGGTCAGCGGAGTCCGCGACTACGGCAACCGCATGGGCATCCCGACGGTCAACGGCGCGATCTATTTCGACGAACGATACCTCGGCAACCCGTTGGTCTATTGCGGCAACGTGGCGATGATCCCGGTCGACAAGTGCGAGAAGGACGCGCAGCCCGGCGACTACATCGTCTCCGTCGGCGGACGCACGGGGCGCGACGGTATTCACGGCGCGACGTTCTCGTCCGCCGAATTGACTCACGAAAGCGAAACGATCTCTGGCGGAGCGGTCCAAATCGGCAACGCGATCACCGAGAAGATGGTTGCCGACGTCATCCTGCAAGCTCGCGACCGTGGCCTGTACAGCGCGATCACCGACTGCGGAGCCGGCGGTTTTTCGTCGGCCGTCGGTGAGATGGGAGAAGACATTGGCGCGGAAGTCTGGCTCGAAAAAGCACCACTCAAATACAGCGGCCTGAGCTACACCGAGATTTGGATTTCCGAAGCTCAAGAACGCATGGTCCTCGCCGTACCGCCAACGTCGTGGACGGAGTTTGAATCGCTCTGTCGCTCCGAGGGGGTTGAAGCCGCGATTCTCGGCGAGTTCAAACCGACCAACCGGCTCGTTCTAAAATATCACGGCCAACAAGTCGCCGATCTCGCGATGAGCTTTCTCCACGACGGCCGCCCCCCAGTCGTCCGGGAAGCGGTGTTCACGCCGAAAGCCGAGGAGTCGCTACGCCAAGTAGGACGGGCACTCTTGCCCGTCTCTTCCGATGCGGCGGCAACGCCAGACGGGCAAGAGTGCCCGTCCTACGAGGACTCACTGCTTCGCATCCTCGGCTCACTCAACGTGTGCAGCAAAGAGTGGGTCATCCGCCAATACGACCACGAAGTCCAAGCCGGCAGCGTCGTGAAGCCACTCGTCGGCGTCTGCAACGACGGCCCATCAGATGCAGCCGTCGTGCGTCCGAATCTGCAATCGAAGCGCGGACTGGCAATCGCCTGCGGAATGAATCCCCGATTCGGCGATCTCGATCCGTACTGGATGGCCGCCTCGGCGATTGATGAAGCGGTTCGCAATTGCATCGCCGTTGGAGCCGATCCGCGACGCATCGCGATCCTCGACAATTTCTGCTGGGGCAACACCGATCGCCCGGAGACACTCGGCACGCTCGTCCGAGCCGCTCTCGCCTGCAAGGACACGGCGATCGCGTTCGGCACACCATTCATCAGCGGCAAGGACAGCCTCAACAACGAGTTCTCGTTCGTCGACGCGAACGGCAAAAAGCAAACAGTCGCAATCCCCAGTTCGCTACTGATCTCCGCGCTCGGCCAGCTCGACGATGTCGAGCACGCCGTCACGATGGACCTCAAAGAAGCCGGCAATGTCTTGCTGTTGATCGGCCCCACCGCCAACGAACTTGGAGGCAGCCACTTCGCACAGGTCAACGGCCTCACTGGCGGCACCGTCCCTCATGTGGACTTGGAACTCGCCCCGCGCATCTTTGCTGCGGTTCACGACGCGATCCGACAAGGCTTTGTGCGTTCCAGCCACGACCTCAGCGAAGGTGGCCTCGCTGCCGCTGTCGCCGAGATGGCGTTTGCTGGCGGCCTGGGTGCATTGCTCGATCTGCAATCGCTCGCGAAGTCTAGCGGCCTCAGTGACAACTCGGTGCTGCTCTTCTCAGAAAGTAATTCCCGTTTCGTGCTGGAAGTCCCTGCTTCCGCGCAAGCCTCGGTCGAATCGCTGTGCCGCGCCGCGAGCGTGCCGTGTACCAAGCTGGGGGAGATCACATCCACCGGCCGCCTGCAAATGCGCGGGACGACGGGAACAATGGTGATCGACTCCGCGCTGGAGAAACTCAAGCAGTCCTGGAAGCAGCCGCTGGCTTGGAAGTAACCCTTCGAGTGATTGAGCAGAGAACGGCCTTTCGACGCGAGGAGCGAAATTGTCAGGCAAGTGAAATCTCTCAGGTAGTTCACTCTTTGTAATCCGCGCCGGCGAGGCTGTTAAGCACAGACTTTTGCCAATCGTGCAGACGGGTTTGGAGTTTGGTGGCGAGGGCAGGCTGCTGCTCGATCAAGTTGGTTTTCTCTGCTGGATCGGCGTCGAGATTGAATAGCTCGCGTTTGGGATCTCCCGTTTTTTGTTCGTGAATGACGAGCTTGAAGCGGCCGTCGATGATGGCGCGAGGTCCGAAGTAGTCGGTGTCCGCGATCGCCGGATGGCGGTAATTGGTGAAGTCGCGGGTCGCTTTGCCACCCATGAGCTTTACAAGCGGTGTGGTCCCTTTTTGCAGTTCGGGGTCGATCCAGGGTTCGGGCTTCGAGCGAGCGAGTCGCTCGGTGTTGAATTCCCAGAAAACCAGCGGGCCGGGGCGTTCGGTCATTTTTCCATCGAGCACAGGCGTGAGATCCAGGCCGTCGAGCGGGCGATTGGGCTGCGGCTGTCCAACGAGCGCGCAGAGTGTCGGGAGCAGATCGCTGGTGCAGGAGCGAACGCTGGTCGTGCGCGGCTGAGAAATACGTTCGGGCCACTCAATGAGTCCGGGAACGAGCGTGCCCCCTTCATAGACTTGGCCTTTGACGCCGCGATGAGGAAATCCGAGCGTGCCGTCGGAGGAGGTGCCGTTGTCGCCGCAGTAAAAAAGCAGCGTGTCCTGGCGGAGTCCTTGTGAGGCGAGGTGTTTTCTTAGCCCACCGATGGCGCGGTCCATCGCCGTGATTTCTGCGTAGCGCTCGCGCAGGACCTCGCCTTTTGGTCGCGAGACCGGGCCGCCTGTTGCGTTCGATGTGAGGCTGACTTTGGGAGTCGGGTACTTCGCCGGCAGGTCATCGTACAAGGCGAGATCGGCGGGCAATCCGCTGTATGGTTCGTGCGGTGAGCCAAACCAGACGATGGTGAAGAACGGTTTGCCTGCCTGTGTGGTGCGGTCGATGAAGCGGATGGCTTCATTCACGACGATCTGGGAGCTTTCGCCTTTGATGACTTCCGGCGGTCCGCCATTGCGAGACAACGACGGATTCAACTCAAAGAAGTTGTCGTGCGAGACCCATTCGTGAAACCCCATCTCACCGGGATTGGTGGGCGAGCCAGCGTTGACCGGACCGACATGCCATTTGCCGAAGTGGCCGCAGTGGTAGCCGGCCCTGCGAAGAATCTGCGCGATCGTGATCTCTTGCGGCCGCAGCGACCAACCGGGTGCGAACGTTCCCATGCGGTTGGGATGGCGACCGGTCAGGAAGCTGGCTCGGGTGGGGGAGCAATTGGGATGCGCCGCGTAAAAATGCCGGAATCGCAAACCGGTCGCGGCGATCTCGTCGAGCACCGGAGTCTTCACATGCGGATGGCCGTTGTAACCAGTCTCCTCCCAGCCGTGGTCGTCTCCCATGAGGAGAATAATGTTCGGACTCTTCGCAACCGCGAACGACGGACAAAGTGCCAAGAGCAAGAGGCAGGCTGCGGCAGTCTTCGTGGTCATGACCTTCTCTCCTGTGTTTGGATCGCCGGTCATTTTGAAATTCTCGTTTACCAACTTAGGGGGTTTTCTCAAATCGCAACGCTTCAGCAACGACCGCACCTGCGTTTTCACCTTGCAACGCTTGTCTGCCACGGTCACTCGCTGCCGTGCCACTTCCCGGTCGCCCAACGTTTGAAGTCCCGGCAACCACACCGTCAGCAAGCTCGCCCCGGCCAACACATGCGCCCCGTTCAAATCCAGAATCTTCTCCGCATCACGATCGTCGGTCTTCCGCTTCCGCTCTCCCGGTATCTTGGCCGTCGTCGTCGGAGCCTGACACTCGATCTCCGCTTCCCGCAACTGATCGTACGACCCGAAACCTTATCCTGACGCCTCATACGCGAAAACCATCTTCTCCGCACCGCCTGCCGATGCTTCCGATTTCAGTCGCTCGATCAGCATCCGGCGACTCCCACGATCATTCGGAACCGTCGTTGTCTGAACTGTTCCCTCACGACCAACACAGCTTTTCAACACCATCGTCCGGTCATGCAAATCGCAACGAACCATCAAAACGCCTGACATCACACATGCTCCTTGTCGGAGAATGAGGAATTGGGTTTGAACTCTCCATTCCAGGTTCGCCTTCAAGGAGCCTTTTCTCAAACCTCCCACATAGTGACTGGCGCGTCGGGCTAATAAACTTATTGCGTTCCCTTTCCTCAGTCCTTCTTCACTTTGTAGCAATGCAAATCCTGTTGATCGCGCAGATATAGCTTGCCATCGAGCACTACCGGATGCGGCCAGCTTGCCGAGTGCTTCGTCTTGATCTTGAACGTCGCCTTCAGGTGATACGCTGCCGGCGTCGCTTCGATCAGCGCCATCTCGCCGCTCTCGTATCGGAAGTAGAGATGTCCGTCGGCGCAGACGATCGCCGCCGAGCCTTCACCTGGTCCACGTCCAGGACGCCAGGCGTCGTTTCCAGTCATGAAATCGACGCACACCGGATACCCCTGATTGTTTCCGTGACCCATGTAGAGATGATCGCCCAGCAGAATCACTCCACCATGATGGTTCTGCAATTGGTTGGATTTCTTGTACCAGACCTCTTCCGCCTTCACGCCGCTGCCGGACCTCACCAGCTTGACCAGGCATGAGCCGCCGTCGCCGTAGCCTGACGCGCCAAACACATAGTCGCCGCGCACGATTGGAGTGGGGATCGTCGCCGTTCCGTTCGCGACTCGGTTGTAAGTCCACAAGAACTTGCCGTCCTTTGCATTCACCGAGACCAGCCCCTTGCCGACCATCTGCACATACTGCTTCACTCCCGCGCCATTGCTGATTTGCACCGAAGCGTAACCCGCGCCGCCATGCCCGTTGTTTCCCAACTTCGCGTCCGAGGTCTTCCAGATCACCTTGCCCGACTTCTTATCCAACGAGACCAGCAACGCTTCTTGAGAACCAGGCGTCACAATCAAGGAGTTGCCATCGACTCGCGGTGATTCGCTGTAGCCCCAGGTCGGATCGGATCCACCGAACTCTTTCGCAAAGCTCCGGCTCCAAATCACCTTTCCTGTTTTGGTGTCGCAGCAGGCCAGTTCGCCGTGGCGATCCATCGCGTAGACGCGATCACCATCTACAGTCGGAGTGCAGTTGGGATCGTCACTGCCAATCGGAGTTGCCCATACCTCCTTGCCACCAAGATCCAACGAAATCAAGCAGCAGCCTTCTTTGCGTTTTCCGAGCGTGTAGATGTGACCGTCGGCAATCGCGATGCTCGAAAAGCCGCCTCCCAAGCCGATCGCTGTCCACAACACTGGCGGACCATCCTCCGGCCAATCGCTCAACAAGCCTTTCTCGGCCGCGATCGCATCATGGTTTGGACCGCGCCAGCCCGGCCAGTCTTTCTTCGACGCCGAAACATCGGCTCCCATCAACGACAGAGACAAACTCAAGCAGGTCAAACCGAGACAAGTCAGTAACAACGGCTTTCGCATAATGACTCCATTGGCATTGGGAGGAGATGGTGACCAAGACTTACGGGCTGATTCAGGCTTAGCGATCGACTGAGCGGTCCGGGAATGTACGAGCCTGCTGACCGGACATTCCAGGCAGGTTTTCCACATGACGAGCGATGAGCGTCTCAAAAGTTACTTCTTGCGTCGCCCCTTCTTGACGGCCTGCTCTACAGCCTTGATCGTGAACCCTCCGACGAATTCACCGGCGCGACCCAGGTAGCCCCAATC
>SXKJ01000477.1 GCA_005778115.1 Planctomyces sp.
CCCGGTGTCTTCATCGCGGAACGAACCGGGGGGCTGACGCCGCCCCGCTCGCCTGGGTCAGTTCAGTCGTCGATGCCTAAGCGGTAGCGGAGTTCCTCGAACTGGCGCGAAAACTCGTCGCTGGAGGAGTGGACGTGTTCGGCTTCCGTGAGGAATTTGATTTCGTCGTCGCACTCGATGCCGTGATCGGCCAGCACGGACTCAAACTCGCTCAGGTCGTGGCCGTAGATGATCAGCAGTTTGTGTTCGTCGAACTGGACTTCGACCGGAACGCGCGGGTTGAGGGCGGCGATGCCGGTGCAGCCGTCGTTGAGCAGCATCTCTTCGAAGTCGTAGAGAATGCTCTTGAGGATCGGCAGGTCGATGTGCTCGCGGTACATGTCTTCGTGATGGCCATTGGCCTTCTCGTGACTGGTCTCGAGCACCACATCGACTTCGCCGCCGATGGGGTCCATCAGGTCGACGAACAGGTCGAAGACACGCTCACGAGACGCCGAGACCATCAGCACCGGGATATCCACTCCCGTGCGGTCGTCGGTGTATTTGTCGTGGCGATAACCGGCTCGCGGGATGACTTGCAGGTCGAACGATGGCCGAACCGCATCGGTCAAAGCGAAGCCATCGTAGTCGGCGACCTTCAAGTGCTTTTGAAGCTGCTCTTCCGAGAGATTCGCAAAGCTGCTCTGGCCACGATTTTGCTGGCCATCTCGGAAGGTGTTCTTGATGAATTTTTTGAGGAAGCCCATCGTGTACTCTCAGGGGCGGATGACGTGCGAGTGGGATTTGTCCTGTCCCATCTGGGAGTCGCGAAGGCTGCTAGATCGTGCAGACAGAGGCGGCCTTAAGGGGACACGCCAACTCTAGCACGAGTTCCGCGCGGCACTTCCGAGCCTTGAGTCATCCTTCTCAGAATCACCTCCAGGCGCAAGAACAACCGTGTCAAAGTGGGTTTGGCGAAACCTTGTCAGAGAGCGAAAAGATCGGACAAACGGAAACTTGCCGTGTCGTGCGGGCCGTAGCGCCGCCATGTATTCGATACGACCGTTGTGACCAAACGCGGGCAGTGACGTCGTTTCGAGTTCTCTGCGAGATTGAAACAAGCGAATGAAGTCTCGTTGCTCGCGGACGCTTGCTGATCTGCTCGATCGCGTCGCTCACCACCGTCGCAACTGTTGATGGCCGTGGCACCTGAAGAGGGCCTCTTGTGAGACCACTGCTCCTCTGTAAAATCGTCCGTGTAGCCGAATCGGACGCGAGGCGTCCGAGCGGGGGAACCAACGAGCCGATCAGCGGCTCACGGGGCGTAGGTCTTCAACGCGAAATCATCAGATATCGCCGAGAAAACCGGGGTACTTTCAAGCTCTAGCCCGACAGCTAACCTCGTAGGCGGGTCGAGACATGTGCTCTCGGCCCAAATTTGAAAGGGCACTCACGTCACGAGTCCTCTCGACGTCGAGCCAGCCCGATTGGGTTTTGAGGCGCTCCGCGAGGGAGTTCTGAGATTCGTCCGGCAAACACTGGACCGCGTCTGGTTTCGTTGTCGCTCATCAGGACACGATGCCCGCCACTTTGAAAACGGTGAATTTTAATTGTTTCGCCGAGTGGCGGACTCGCGTCTTGATCTTCGCCAGAGAATCGAAGCCAAGGAATGCAGTTCGGCGGCGAACCAACCTCCATTGAATGACTCCGTGTGCGCCCAAGGAGACTTCCATGTCTGCTCTGTTAGGTGTTCTGAACTTTGATTCGATGTCGTTTCTGCTCGCGGCGGACGCCGATGCGACCCGCGTTTACTGGCTGCTGACCAGAGTTGCCGCGCCGCTGTTCGGCCTGTTGTTTGTCGCATGGCTTACGCTGCGATACATCCCAAACGATTCGGTGGGAGTCGTCGAGAAACTCTGGTCGCTGGGCGGCTCGGTCCCGGAAGGCCAGATCATGGCGGCCGGTGGCGAGGCGGGGTTTCATTCCGACTTATTGCGCGGCGGCATGCATTTTGGTTTGTGGCGCTGGCAGTACGTCATCCACAAGACGCGGTTGGTCGCGATCCCACAAGGTGAGATCGGCTACGTCTACGCGCGTGACGGCGAGCCGCTGCCTCCCAGCCAGACACTCGCACGATCTGTCTCGTGCAATCACTTTCAGGACGCCCGCGCGTTTCTTGGTGAGAACGGACCAGGCACTCGCGGTCAACGCGGCCGGCAACGAGCAATCCTGCGCGAAGGGGTGTATGCCATCAATCCCGCGCTGTTCATCGTCATCACGGAGAACGCGGTCTTCTCGCTGCGAAACTTGCAGTCGGTTCAAGAACGAGCTGTCGTGGATTCGTGGCAGACTGAGTTGAGCGAGATGGAGGGATTCAAACCGGTCGTTGTGGGGGGCGGCATTAAGATGCCGGACCCGGTCAATCCCGATCAGACGGTGGTCGTGGACAGCATCGGCATCGTGACCGTGCATGACGGCCTATCGCTGCTGCCGGGCGAGATCATCGCGCCGACGGTCGGGGCCGATCCCAGCGATCCGCACTACCACAACAACTATCAGGTTCCAGAGGAGTTCCTCGCGGCCGGCGGCCAGCGCGGTCGGCAACACGCCGTGCTGACCGACGGCACCTACTTCATCAACCGTTGGTTCGCGACCGTGCGCATGATTCCGAAAACGCTCGTGCCCATCGGACACGTCGGTGTCGTGGTCAGTTATTACGGACAGCAGGGCCGCGACGTTTCCGGTACGGCGTTCCGTCATGGCGAGCGTGTCGAAGAGGGCGAACGCGGCGTCTGGGAGAAAGCTCTCGGCCCCGGCAAGTATGCCTTCAACACCTATGCCGGCAGCATCGTGCTGGTCCCGACGACCAACTTCGTGCTGCACTGGATCACCGGCAAGTCCGAGTCGCATCGTTACGACGAAGGTCTGAAATCCATCGACCTCGTAACGAAAGACGCTTACGAGCCGATGCTGCCACTCTCGGTCGTCGTTCACATCGACTACCAGAAAGCGCCGAACGTCATTCAGCGCTTCGGCGACGTGAAGAAGCTGATTAAGCAGACCCTCGACCCCATGCTCAGCGCGTACTTTAGAGACGTGGCTCAACGCCGCCCGCGGCTGGACCTGTTGCAACAGCGGGATTCGATCCCGGTCGAGGCGCGTGAGGACCACC
>SXKJ01000478.1 GCA_005778115.1 Planctomyces sp.
GCCCGTCCTTCCAGTCCGCGCAGGCAGTCCTGCAAGAAATCGAGCTTCGGAGACTCGTCGGCCGACACGGCCCCGAACGCGGATGCCAGACAGCCAATGGTCTCGTCATCGAAGACAAGCCGGTCTCGTCGCACTCGCCGGAGATACAGCCCGACTTGATTCCGCGCAATTCCCAACGCCCAGCCGACGAACGACCGCGACGAGTCGTACCGCTCGAACGATTCGATGACCGCCACTGCAATCTCTTGCAGCACGTCATCACGCGCCGAGAAATCCCGCACGACCGATGTGACAAACGCCGAAACCACCGGCTGAGCCAGCGTCCAAAGTCGAGCCGCTTGTCGCGTGTTGTCGTCCATCGCTCCTCGTCCTGAATGAAGTCTCAAGGGTGACTTATCCCGTGGGCGAAGATTATGACCAAAAACTGCGAGACAAGGGCGATGCCGAGCCAATGAAGGTCACTTTCCGCCTTTCCCTTTGCCCTTCTGGCTGCTGCCTTTGCCACTCTGCTGCTGCGTCTGCGACTGATTCTGGAGTTGGTTTTGAATCGACGCCCGCTGGTTGGCCAGCGACTGCATCGCCGAACGAATTCGATTCGCCTCACCGTCCGCTTGATCGAGAGCCGCTTTCGCCGTCCTCCGGTTCTGCCCTGATCACCGGCGGCGTGAAGTTCGACGCAATGAAGTCCTCGACTTACCTGATGGGCGAGTTTGGATCGGCATGAGTTTCAATCTACCTCAGCGTTCGTCGTCTTCCACGCAACCGCTTCGGTCCAGGCTTCCGCAGCGAACGAGACAGGGTTCTTTTCCCAGTCCGCGAATGCGAGCCGCAACTGCTCTAACAAGCCTCGATCGGCAAGTCCCGCCGCGAGCAACTGCCGCGCGAAGTCCGAGTCGCTGACGAGGCTTTGCAGGAATCGCCCGGTGACACGCTTTTGTTCCGGTGTGCTCGTCCAGCAGTCGTAGGAGGCAGACATTGCGATCTGCGTGAATACCGCCTCGATGAGCCAGCGGAGTTGATGGCGGCCGGCGTGCGGATCGGCACCGTTGTGGAGCATGAGCCGTTCGAACAGCGGCACGAATTGGTCGAGCGGAGGCGGAGCCGGCTCCAGCAGAAAACCGCCGAAGTCGGCATGACGCGAGCCGAGCACTCTGCCGGGCTTCAATATTCGCCGCACTTCATGCAACGCACGGATCGGGTCGGACAGATGTTCGAGGACTCCGTGCAGGAAGACCGCGTCGAACGAGTCGTTCTCAAACGGAAGCGAATAGATGTCGGCGGCTTGAAAGCGAACGTTTTCGATTCTCTCCGCAGTGGCGCGAGCTTGCGCGAGTTCGATTTGGCTCGGTTCGAGATCGACGCCGACGACCTCACCCGGCGCGACCAAGCGAGCCAGATCCACCGTGATCGTCCCCGGCCCGCAGCCGATGTCGAGCAGTTTCATTCCCCGCGTGAGATGCGAGAGGAAGAACCGCGCATGAGTCGCCGCTCGCCGCCGACCAAAGAACTCGGCCGCAGCGTCGTCGTAACCAACGGAGTAAGTGTCGCGAGGCATCTGCAATTTGATTTCGTTCAAAAGTCCAACGGCTGTCGATCCGGTTCGATCCACGATTGCTTTGCGGCCGCCGACCAAATGCGTTCTTTCGAGTAGTACTGATAAAGCCAATCGACCGAGCAGCAGCGGACCAGTTCTTCAACGAGGACGTGCAACGGTCGCGGGTCATTTGGTCCGCAGTAGGCGGACGCGATCTTGCGAAGGAACAGGATCGTGACGGTTTCGTTGTAGCCGGTCGGATCGCCGCAAGTTTGGTTGTAGTGGTTGATGTGCTTCCGCATGTGACTCAACGCGGCATCGAACGGCATTGCGCGAGCGTACGTCAGCCCGACCGCCAAGTGTGCCCGGTGAGTCCAGCGTTCATACGGCCAAGTCGCCGCCTCAAACCGTTCGACGAGCTTCGCGATCTCGGCATCATCGGCGAACGGAACATCGACCTTTCGTCGCGGCTGGTTTGTGGTTGCTGGCGAGATGTTCCGTGTCATCACGGCATCACGAAATAGGACTCCGCTCCACAAGAACTCCATCTCGCCGACAGTTTCAAAGCCCCAGCGGCGATAGAACGCGATCGCTCGTGCGTTCTTTTCCCAGACACATAGCCACACTTGAGAGGCTCCGCTGCAGCTCGCATGTTCGAGACCCCGTTCCATCAATACGTTGGCGATGCCGCAGCCATGAAACGACCGCAGCACATACAGCTTCGCCAGCTCGATCGCAGGCCGACAGCCGACGCACTCTGGCGGATCGGTCGATTCCAGCTGGATGAACCCCGCCGCGACTCCATTCACAAGTCCGATCGAATACCAAGCCTGCCCCGCTTCCAGTTCTGTCCTGATCACCGACGGCGTGAAGTTCGACGCGATGAAGTCCTCGACTTGCTTCTCAGACTCGAACGCCGATCGGTACGCATCGCGAAACACACTGTCGGCAATGGCCGAGATTGTCTCGGCGTCGGCAACTGAAGCCGGCCTCGCCTCCAAAGTGCTCATCGACTTCGCCGTCGAGAGTTCAAGATCGGGCAAGTGTTTGCAAAGTTCGTCCGCCGTCGCATGCGAAGTGAGCGCGTTGACGATGACCGGCAACGGATCAGCAAACAAACCGGGGATGTCTGCTTCTCCGGTCGCGCTGGTTGGAAAGGCGAGCCGTTCCAGCGGCGGCGTGAACCGCGCATCAACGTCGGCTCGGTTGCCGCGAGCATCGACGCGATACCAACCCACGTTCGGCAGGTGAATCGCGTTCAAACCGTGCAGGCAAAACTCCGTCCCGTCGTCATTGCAACTGAGTCGCTGATAACAGAGCGCCGCCGGAATGCCGTTGGCTCGCAACAGCGCCGCCAGCAGATGGCTCTTCGCGTAACAGAACCCGCTGCCGAACATCAGCACTTCGGACGCCGAACACGTCACCGGTTACAGGTCGTGATCGAGCGAGTGTTTGATTTCATCGCGCACCCATTCAAAGCACCGCTGAGCAATTTCCACTGGACCATTGCAGCCGGACGCCAACGACCGGGCGCGGGCGACGACTTCGGGATGTTGCCAGTCGATGACGTCCGTTGATTGCAGGATCTCATTCATGATCGACTCCTCACCGAGTCGCGTCCATAAGCGCGGCGATTTGCAGTTCGTCGTGCCGACCAGTGTCGCGTAGGCCACGCATGATCTGTTCGCGGCGTTCGAGTGGATGGTTTTGGTTGAGCTTCCACTTTCCTTCGAGCCGGTCGATGCCGATTTCAAAGCCGACGATCGCGGCGAGCAGCTTGTCGAGGAACTCCGCTTCGGGTTGCGACATCGACCACGGAGTCGCTCGATTGGCTTCGTAGGTCTCGACCGTGCGCCGCACGATGTCGCGCAGGCGATCGCGGTCTTCAATCAGCCGCAAGGTGCCGTAGGCGTGAACCGTGACGTAGTTCCAAGTCGGCACGACGTTCTGAGCCTCCATCCATCCCGGAGAAACGTAAGCGTGCGAACCGTGAAAGATGGAGAGAACTCGCTGCTCGGACGCCGCTTGCCAATGCGAGTTCGCTCGCGCGAAGTGCCCGATCAACCGCCCATGCGGTTCGGCGTCGCGGTCAAGCAGCAGCGGCAGATGACTCGCGACCGGCTCGCCTTCATGGGACGAAATCAGCGTCGCGAAACTGTGCTGCTCCATGAAGTCGTGCAGCTTGTTCGGATCGGTTTCGAGGAAGCTCGGCGGGATGTACATGGTGATTCGCCAGAAAAGATGGACTCAGGAAGATTCATTGATCGATTCACCGTCGCAAATCAAAGACTCTTACTCGCTCTTGGTTTGTTCAACTTCTCTCAGGCGTTCTTGGCCGGTATCCGAAGGGCAGAGATGAACAGCCCGCGCTTCTGTCCTTGCACCACAGCGATCTCCGTGAGGTGGCCCATTCGCTCGAACCCGAGGCTCTCGTTGATCCGGCGAGTTCCCTCGTTGTGGTCGAAGTGCATGCTCAGCAGCGTCGTCACTCCGAGTCGCGGACATTGCTCAATGACCCACTGCTTGAAACGCCGGCCGATGCCGCGGCGGTGCCAGGCCGTCGCGACGTAGATGCTCACCTCGGCCGTCGCGTCGTAAGCCGGGCGGCCTCCATAAAACGAGGAGAGGTAACTCGTGGCGATGACTTGACCATCCACCTCGGCGACCCAGATCGGTCGCTTGGCGGGATCGAACGTCCGGAACCAATCGACGCGATCGGCAACGGCGATCGGCTTGGTGTCGGCCGTTGACCAGCCAGCCGGAATGGACTGGTTGTAGATCTCGACGATGGCCGGCAGGTCCGCTTCGGTTGCTTCGCGGATTTTCATGTCATCGACGATGTCCGGACTCGACAGACTCGTGTCCGAGGTGACGGCGGCAACCGGCGTTTGCAGGTCTCGGTAGTAGTACGTCGTGCTGCAAGGTTCTCCTCGCGGCATCAGCGCAAAGTTGGGGACATCCCCCACGCGGACCCAACCCAGTCGTTCGTAGAGCCGAGCGGCATCGCCATTGGTTACGGCGTCGAGCACCAGTAGCGTCTTGCCGCACTGTCGCGCCATTTCCTCCGCCGCGCGCATCAGTGCTTCCCCAAGCCCCTGACGACGAGCACGGCGATGGACCAGCATCTTGGCCAGATCGGCCCGGTGCGGTTGGTTCTCCGGCAAGTCGAAAACCAATTGCACGGTCCCACAGATTCCTTGCTCGTCTTCCGCAATGAGCAGCGCGCGTCGGCCGGCAGCCACGTCCTGCGCCACCCGACGCCAGAACTCCACCGCGCGGTCACGCGTCAGCGGGAGCATGAAGCTGACCGATGCTCCGCCCTCAACGCAGTCGATCAAGACATCGGCCAGCGCGTCGATTTGAGACTCATCGAGAGCACTCAACTGCCTCAAGGACCAAGTCGGATTCATGGCACGTGTTCCTGATCGGCTCACCGTTTCTTCAGAGCTTCGGTCGCGACGACGACGGCATACCGCGCGGTCTTTCGCGTCGGGTTGTGGAACATCGTGCAACCGTCATTTTGCATCGCGAAGCAATCCCCTTCGCGCAAGCGGACACATTCTTGGCCCGCCGTGATTTCGATCGTCCCTTCCAGCACCCAGATCTGCTGATAGATGCAGACATCCCGCGCAGGCGCATCGAATGCCACTCGCTGACCGGGTGGAAATCTCACTTCCGTGATCTGCATCGGCTGCGAACCACCCGGCGGCGAGACGTTGCGCCGCACATAGCCGGAGGCCGGGTCTTGCCACTCGGCTTGATCCTTGCGCCGCGCCACGGGGCTAATCACCTGCTTCGCCGCTGTGGGTGGATCGAACAGCGAGGCCAAAGAGACATTCAACCCCGCCGCCAGCTTTTCCAGCACCACCGCCGTCGGACTGCTTTCGCCCCGCTCCACCAGCGAGATCATCGACCGGCTAACTCCACTCTTTGACGCGAGCGCGTCGAGCGACAACTTTTTCGCCGCTCGCAATTCACGCACGCGCTCGGCGATGCGATGGTTCAAGTTCGGTGCCGCATCCTTCATGATGGACGCTCTTGTCCAAGATGCTGGAGTCGATGTCAAGCCTTGAGTCATTCAAAGGCATTCCAGCTCATTTCACGGCTCCGAATCTCGACCACGATTTGCTGGGCCAATAGAGGTACGTCACGACGCCCGTGATGTCGCCGTGTGACAAGAATCCAAAACTGCGGCTGATCCGAAGGTGCGGTTGCGTCAGGCTCGTGAGATTGCTCGGCGATTCAGTGCGAACTCGATCGACCATGACGAGCGACGTTGGGAGTTGCGATTGGTTACGAAACCCATTCATGAATTCGAGGTGAATCGTCCCAGCCAAGTTCAGTGCGGTTCGTTGTTCGTCATGTGTCAGGGAACGGACCCGGAATTGATCCTGTCGATCGAGGCTCGGAAACAAGACGGCGAGTTGCGTTGGCACTACGCGGCGGCTTCGTTCACCGACTACGCCTTGAAGTTGCGGCTGGATGACAAAGAAGTCTGGTCCGCCGAACGCCGGTCGATCGGTCCTCTGTTACCCCATTGGAGCGACGTGGGTTCTCAGGAACGCTTGCCGAAGAATGACCAGACTCAGTAACCGGACAGATTTAATCAGTATGAGAAAGCTCCTTCAATCGCTGGCCGTTGGATTGCTGAGCAGCATCGTTTTGCTGATTCCACTCGGCCGACTTCTCGCCGAAGACCCTGCGTCGGCAAAGTCATCAACCTCTGACAGTATCGAGAAGCAGAACTCCGAAACGGCGTTCGCGATGACTCGCGAAGCGGCGCGGAAGTACGAGTTCGAGATGCACGGCGTCGATCCGCCAGCAATGTTGCGCGAGCAGCCGATCCTGCGCTGGTCGAATCCCGAACGCGGACAGGTCTACGGCAACGTGTTCCTGTGGACGCATCGCGGCCGGCCGGTTGTGGTCGGTTCGTTGTTCAAGTGGTTCTCGCCGTTCACGCATGAGTCGCACGAGTTTCACTCGCTGTCGGTTGGCGAGCTCGCGGGCGAGTATGAATCGCGGGAAGTTTGGCGAGCAACACAGCCGGGAGTGACTTTCGTTCCGGTTCCCGATGCTCCCGTCGTCGTCGCGACTCCGGCTGGAAGGCTGACTCAGATGCGGCAACTCGCGCGGCAATTCACCGCGCGAAGCATCGACCGCGAGGGCTTGAAATCGGAACTGCGACAGCTCACCCAACCGGTGTATCGCTACGAGTTGGAAAAAGACTCGGCCGAGTTGTTCGACGGTGCGTTATTCGTGTTCGTCCAAGGGACCGATTCGGACGTGTGGCTGCTGCTGGAGGCTCAGAAGCCGAGCGATCAATCCGCACCGCAATGGCAATTCGCGGTCGCTCGGATGAACAGCATCGAGATCAACGTCGAACACAACGGCCGGCGAGCATGGCACTGCGACATCCTGCCGTTCCGAGACGTGGCGACGACTCACAAGTTGCCCTACACCAGCTTCAAGATCGACAATCCGCAAAGAGAGACACCATGACCGCATCTGCCAGCTTCCCATCGGTTCGGGTCATTGCGTCGGCGATCATGCTGTTCGTTCTGTTGGCGTCGTTCGTGGCAGCGGATGAACCCGCGACTGCTGCGACTCGGTCAGCCGGTGCTTCGGGCACCAGGCAAGCGCTGGTGGTTTGCGGGCTGTCTGGCGACGCGGCGCATCACAAGCTGTATTCCGAAACCGTGACCAAGCTGCACGAGGGACTGACGCAACGACTTGGCTTCGCCGACGTGCAGGTGCTCTTCGGGGACGAGCCGGTCGATGCGGATGCCGAGGTCATCAAGTCCGCAGGCCGCGCGACTCGCGAGGAACTCGAAAAGAGCGTCACCGCACTGCGAACGAAACTGCAACCGGACGATGCGCTGTGGGTGATCGTCGTCGGACACAGTCACTACGACGGCAAGCACTCGTGGCTCAACCTGCCGGGGCCGGATATCCATCAAACCGATTTCGCCAAGCTGTTTGCCGACCTGTCCGCTCGCGAGCAAGTCTTCTTCATGACCACGCCGACGAGCGGCTATTACGTCAAGCCGCTCTCCTCCAAAGGCCGCGTCGTGATCAGCGCCACGGAGACGGATTGGGAAACGAACGAGACCGAATTCCCTCACGAACTCGCCCGCATCTTGTCCGCGCCGCCCGAAACGAAGGAACTCGACATCGACGAAGACGGTGCGATCTCGCTGTTCGATCTGTATGTCACGGTCGCTCGCAACCTCGCGCAGTCGTACGTCGACCGGGAACTCTTGGCGACAGAGCATCCATTGCTCGAAGACAACGGCGACGGGCGAGGAACCGAAGTGCAAATCGACTTCCTGACTGAAGAGCAAGGGGGCCGAGCCAAGCCCAAGAAGCCCGTGATCTCACCCATGAACTCGACCGGCGACGGTCGCGCTTCAAAGACCATTGTGCTGGCATTCTCGCGAGCAGCGGATTGAGCACCGGCAACAAGATCGAGGGAACTGACAGAACTTGGCTCTCGTCTTCATCGGCTCTTTGATTTACAAGGCTTGTGCTTTGGGAGTGATCCGCGACTTGCTGTGATCGAGGCGGCATCGTTCAACTGGGACCACACACAATGAGCTTGGTTGAATCACGAATCCGTCGAACCTTGTTCTTGTCGATGCTCTGCCTCTCCTGCTGGCGATGCTCGGAGTTCTCGCTGGTATCTGCTCAGGAGCGAAGCCGTCCAAGCACTCCTGCGGTCGAGACTTCTTCTCAACGATTGCTGCCGTTACCGGAGGGGACTTCCACCGATCTGAAGCAGCAGGTGCAGTGGCTTCAGCAGTTGCGAGGGTTGATGGCTGCGGTGGAATTGAGAGGTGATACGTCCGAGCCTCCGAATTTTGATCCGGAGCAACTCAATGCTCTGCTGAGTGCGCTGAAGCAGTTGTCGGGAGCCGTTCCTCCGGGGACTGTGCTTCCGAAGCCAGACGGTCCTTCTTCCGAGCAGATTCTCAAGATGATGTCCGATCCCGCCGTGCAGGAGCAGGTGCGGCAGTTGCTCAAACAGTTTTCGCAGGATGGAAAGCTGCCTCCACGGAAGGAGACGGGGGATTCCAAGAGCGTGCCGATCCCGTCGGGTTCAACGCCTCGACCTGCTCCGGATTTTTCGTCGATGCCACCTGCCGCACAGGAGTTGATGAAACGATTCCTTCAACAGGCCGGTCGCCAACCGAATCAACCGCTCAAAGATCCCAAATCGGGCGATCCATCAGTCAAACCAGCGAGCCCCGATCGTGAGCCTATTGAGCCTACTCCACCGGCTGGCACACCGAAGCCATCCAACACTTCGCCATCAGATTCCGAGCGAAATGTCGCGGGCCCGCGCATTCCGGAATTTCGCGACGATGAACCGATGACGAGTCTTGAACGAGCTCGGCAGCAACTCGAAGCGGTCCTGCGTGATCCGCAAAAGGAATTGAATCTCCCGCCTCGGACCTCTGAGACAAATCGAAAGCCGTTCGGCCAATCGACGCTCGGTGATGAGAATGGGAAGCTCGATGCCGGGAGTCGTGCCTTCAAACTATTGAGGTCGCCGTCTGAGAATCCAAGTCGTGAATCGCTGGACGTGCCGTCGCCATCGCCACCAGTCACTCCCGCAATCGTCAACGACAGTCCGAAGTCGCCGCAGATGGATGTCCGGTCGGAATTGCAGCAAAACGGATTTGCTCAAACGATGCGAAAGTTGATTGACCAGACGCGCGAGGAAAGTCGGGCCGCATCAAACGGCTCAGCCGGGACATCTGCCGAGGGCCAGAATGCAGGCAAAGGATCGTTGTCGGGACTTCAGAAGTCGCTCGCTCAATTGTTCGGTGGACAGGGCGATGACTCTGCTCGAAAAGTGTCCGAGGTTCCCGCGCCGTCGCCGACTCCGGCAACGGCAGCGACCCCTCAGCCATCGACTCCGCCGTCTGCAACCGAACATCGCTCGACGGCGGGAAAGATGTTCGAATCGGTGGGCAAAGTCTTCAACGAAATGGCGGCCGCACCGGATTCACAACAGAGAAACACTCGGCCTCGGCCAGGGAGATCCTCCGGCGGATCGTCGGGTTCACAAATTGCGACTTCACGATCAACGGGACCGTTGTTGCTGCTGCTCGCGGCATTGGGTTTGGTTTGGTACTTCTTGCCGCGAGTGGTGACAGCGGTCAAAGAGTCGCAGTTGTTACGAAGGTCGAACTCGGTTGGCGAACTGGCGCCATCAACCGACATCCGCACTCGCGAGGATGTCGTTCGAGCCTTTCATCAATACGCGCTGCAATCGGCGATGTCGGTTCCCGATTGGTGGACTCATCGCGAGGTAGAGCGGCAAGTTGCCGACACCACTCCGGCTTTGAAACCTTCGATCCAAGTGCTTGCGGATGTGTATGAACTCGCGCGATACCTTCCCGGCGAAACGGAATTGACTTCCGATCAAATTGGCATCGCACGCCGCGAATTGGAAAACGTGAGCAGGTCCAGCCACCTCGGCTGAGAATGCGGGCGGACGAATCGGTATGCCATCACGAAGTCCGAACTTCCATCGAGCAGGTTCTGTGGCGATTGCACGTCTGCTGCTGATGCTTCTGTTTTCGATCGTTCTGACATCGAACGTCTTCGCGCAGAACAAAGTCGACGGCGACACTGCGAGGGCGGCGTCCAATTCTGAATGGCATTTTCGTCATGAGCTGTTTCAGATGCTCCTGGAGGAGCGGGGGCTGAAAGTCGCTGAGTCGCTCGATGCGGCTCTCGCGTCGCCACGGGACTCGGTCATTGTCCTGATTGGAAAGCAGGGCAGAGCGAAATCTTCTTACGCCGAAGATCTTTCCACGTTCGCGGAAGGAGGTGGAGCGGTTCTGATGGCTCTCGATAGCAGCGTTTCGATCGGCGGCGTTGCGAGTTTTACTTCGACGGCCATCACTTCCGAGGACTCGGCAACGCGGTACCAAGGCCATGCGGACTGTCTGCGCGTGTCCGATTTGGAACGATCCCATCCGCTGATGAAGGGTTTGAGCGAACTCGTCATCAATCGCTCGGGCTGGTTGGTGTTGCATCTTCAGCCCGAATGGATGAACTGGGAGATGATTGCCACCGTCCCGAAAACGTGTTCGCCCCGCCGAAGTTGCGGACAGCCGTTGATCGCCGCCAGCTTGAGTGGCTTGCCGGATGCGGGAACGTTGATCGTCGCGGCTGATCCGAGTCTCTTCACCAACGGCATGCTATGGCATGGCGACAACGCGCTCTTCGCGATTCGTGTCAGCGAGTTGTTGTGTCGAGGCGAGAAGCGGCGCTTGGCATTCCTCGTGGACGGCCAGCCGTTGCCGAGCTACCGCGCAAGCCCTCTACTGCAACAGGCTGCAAACCCGAAGCCTCAGCCGATACCGATGTCCGTTCCGTTGCAAAACGTTCCGCCTCCGAAGCCGACGTTGGAGTCGGCGCTCCGCTTGGCCAACTCGGTCATTCAGAATGTCGAAGAGTCGAATATCCTGAATGAAGCGCTCGTCAACCAACCGCGGCCGCTCAATCGACGGCTCTATACCTGGATCGTTTTGGTCGGCTTGGTCGCGCTCATGGCGGCCTGGCTGACTCTTAAAATGGAACACACGGCGGCCGTGAACCCGCCGTCTCCAATCGCTCGGACGATGAAGACGGCAATGGCTCTGCTCAATGGGAATGACGATCAGGGCCGTCAATATGGTGAGGCGGCACAATTGCTGGCTCGCGAGTTCTGTCAGGAATTATCAGCCGGTGCTCCTCCGAGTTCTGATCGTTGGCATTGCCTGGACAACCCCGCGATCCAGCCTGCATTGGAAAGCATGAGTGCCTCGCAGCGGCGCGAATTGGCGAGCCTCATCGAACTTGCCGACGGTTCCGACGCGCCTCATATTTCCTCGCGACGTTTGCAACAGATTGGTTTAGTCATCCATCAACTGAGAACCCCTCTTCGTGACATCCTCCAGCCTTGATCAACTTGCTCTGCGTGTCAGTGATCTTCGCGAACGAACACAACGGGCTGTGGAGCAAGTTGTCGTAGGACTCGGCGATGCGACCGACCAATTGCTGATGGCGCTGATCGCCGGAGGACATGTGCTGTTGGAGGGGGTTCCCGGAACGGCCAAGACCACGCTCTGCCGTTCGTTCTCCACCGTGCTGGGAATTCATTTCGAGCGAGTGCAGTTCACTCCCGATCTGCTTCCCTCGGACGTCACCGGCACGCAGGTCTTGGATCGGCAGACGAGCGACTTCGTCCTGCGGAAGGGGCCGATCTTCTGCCAACTGCTGCTGGCCGATGAATTGAATCGTGCTCCGGCGCGGACGCAGTCGGCGCTGCTCGAAGGGATGCAGGAGCGACAGGTCACCATCGAAGGGAAGACGCTGCCGCTGCCCGAACCCTTCATGGTGCTGGCGACACAGAATCCCATCGAGCAAGAGGGAGTCTATCGTCTGCCGGAAGCGCAGTTGGATCGGTTCCTGTTCCGTGTTCAAGTCGGCTATCCCGAACGTGAGCAGGAAATTGACATGCTCACGCTCCACAGCCGCGCGGCTGTGAAGCTGGAACCGGTTACGAGTGCGGAAGAGATCGTGAGTATTCAGCAGCAACTCGACACAGTGTTTGGCTCGTGCGAGTTGCAGGAATACATCATCGACCTGGCGCGAAAGAGCCGTCAGCATCCCGACCTCGCGCTGGGGGCCAGTCCGCGAGCTGCCATCAATCTGATGAAGGCGGCCCGCGCTCACGCGTTGCTTCAGGGGCGAAACTTTCTGACTCACACGGACATTCAGTCGATCTGCCTGCCGGTCCTCTCGCACCGGCTTATTCTCAAGCCCGAATCGGAAATGGACGGCCGCACGATCGAAGACGTGGTGAAGCAACTCATCAAGTCCGTCCCCGTTCTGCACACCGACCCCGTGCGGGGGACAGGCCGATGATGACGGCTCGCGGCCGCTGGATGACGCTGCCTGCCATGATCGGGCTGTTTCTCGGCGTGTTGCAGAGAACTCCAGAGCTGTCGCTGCTGTCGCTGTCGGTGCTGCTGTGGTTGGCGGCCGAGTGGACGCTGTTCTGCTGGCGCGTCCGAGTTGAACTCCCGCGTCTCCAGATCGAGCGGATGGTCAACGGCCTCTCCGAACCGACCGGACGCCTCTGGGCAGGACGCACCGCGACGATCGTCGTGAAGGTGACACGACGCGCCAGTTTAGAAGTTGCTCAATTCGAGAGTCGCGAAGCGACGGCAGCGGATGGCCGTGGGCGTCATCCCACGGAAACTAGGTTTGCGAACGCGTTGAGCCGCGAAGCGGCGACAGAATTGAGACACAGCGAATCTGTCGCCACTACGCGGCTCGAAGCGATCAAATACGATCGAAGTCCTTGGGCTAACGCCCAAGGCTATCTGCTGGCGCTGCTCGGCAGCTCAAAACGCTCAACGACAAAACGCTTTGGAGCGTCCTCCCTCGCTAACGCTTCAGATGACATGCGAGCAGCCTCCACTCTCAGCCCCGTCGTGCTGATCCACGATGTCGTCCCGGAGAACATTGAGGTTCTTTCAAGAAGCCACGCGGACCAGCGGCTCACCGGCAATCAGTTCGAGCTGCGGTTTCGCACGAGAGCCGTCACGTTGGAATATCTCGTCCGTGTCCGTGGTGCTGGAGAGGTCACGCTGCCAGGAGTTCGGCTCCGCCTGCAAGACGCTCAGGGGTTCTTCCTCGCCGAGCGGTTTATCAGCCTTTCGCAGACGTTTCGCGTGCTGCCGGCCTTTGCGGAGGCGGGCGATGTGCAGCCGTTGGTCAAGCGAACCAACTCGCTGCCACAGCATGGCATTCACCGTCTGCAACGATCGGGACTCGGTTCGGAGTTGCTCGAACTGCGCGAGTACGTGGCGGGTGATCCTCCGAAAGCGATCGCGTGGAAGGTGTCGGCTCGGCGGGACAAGCTGATGACCCGGCAGTACGAATCTGAAGTCCCCGTGCGCGTGCAGTTGTTCGTCGATGGTTCGATGGGGACTCGGCTGGGCGGATTCGGCTGCCGGTTGCTCGATCAGATGACCTTTGTGGCGGCGAGCGTCGCACGGGTCGCGATCTCGGTGGGCGATCCAGTGGGGGCGATGTTGTTCGATGAGCGAGAGACTCGGCGACTGCCACCTCTCACGGGCGAGCGAGGCTTCTACCGATTGCTCGATGCCCTGGCGGACTTCTCGATCAATCCTGCGGTGCCGCCGCCTCCGCTCTCGCCGCGAATGATCAGCGCGGCAATGAGCCTCGCGGGCGAGCGGTATCCGGAATTGCTCGACAACCGCGTCAATCAAGTGCCGTTCACGCTGCTGCCAATACTTCCACACAGCCGTCGTCGCTTTCGCGAACATTTCTTGCTGGCCGGAGTGCTGGCCGAGGTCTTCCAACTTTCGGCCGCGCAGCAGGTGCGACTGGTTCACCAGTCGTCCTACCTGGCGGAGTACATCCAGCGGTTCCTCGATCAGTCGGGCGTCGCCTGGATGGAACACGTCTTATCTGAGCCGAACGCGCTAGCGTCGGGTGAATCGGAACCCGCGGCTAGCGCCGGCGGCTCACACCAAGCGCGAATGAATCTGCTGAGCGATTCGCTGGTGAAAACCGTCAGTCATGCTCGCGACAACGAAGTCTTCGTGGTGCTCGCCAATCTGTTGGAGCACGCTTCCCATATCAAACATCTTCTGCCGGCCGTGAAGATGGCCCTGGGACGTCATCATCGCGTGGCCTTCGTCTGCCCTTCGCCGACGTTTCGCAGGCCGACGACCGCTTCGACCATCCACAAATCGAACTCGATCGACGCCCTCATGGCCGCCGCCGAGCAGATTCAGATTCGCGAAGAGGTCGCGAAACTGCATCGGAAGTTGCACAGGTTGGGTGCCACCGTTACCTGCTCCGGCGAGAAAGAGGCCATTCATCTGGTCCTCTCAGAAATGGAGATCGCCCGCTCTGGCCGAGTTGTCGCAGGAGAATCGCGCCGATGACGCCCAACTACGTGCCGGGGTCAGGTCTTCAAATTTCATTTTTGGCCACCCAATCCACCCCGGACTCAGTTTCCACATCGCCCTTCCAAATCACATCGCGCCCCGTTCGCGAGGCCAAAAATGAAATTTGAAGACCTGACCCCTGACCGGTTCACGACCACGCAGACGTTGCGCGGCATCCTGCAACTGGCGATCGCCGGCGTATTGATCGGATCGCTGCTTCTCAGTGAGGCCAATCTGCCGTCCGCGGTCATTGGACTGTGTGTCGTCCTCTTGCTGTGGTTGATCGTCAAGACGAACGCGACGCCGCTGCTGGTCACATTTCAGATGATCCTGTTCTTTCGCGAACCCACCAAACCGGGAATGGAAGACGAATTTGGTTCGGTGGTGTATGTCGCCATCGTGCTCGGATTGCTGATGTTTTTGAGCCGGAATCAATCCCTGAAAGGTTTGATCGGCCACACGCTGACCGAACTCATCAAGACTTTCTCCGGCACTCGGGCCAAAGTCTCGACAACCAATGCCGTCCAGCTGGATCGTCCCCCGGCATTGCCGACTTCCCATCAGGCAACGTCACTCTTTCGTCAGGTGATGTTGCTGTTGGTGTGCGTGTTAGTGTCGCAACTCTTGCTGACGATCTTTGGAATCGCCGAAGTGAACCCGTCGGTCACTCATGCGGAGAGGCTTCTGAAGCCGGTCCCGCCTTTGTTGATCATCACCGTTGTGGCCGTCATCGTCACTTCGGAACTGGCTTGGAGACGATTGACGGTCGCACAATCCTCGATGTATCTCCGCACGACGCAGGTGCTGTTGCTTTACGCCGACCTTCGCATGATCGTCAAACGCCGATTGAGTTTTCTCCGCCGCAATAAGGCCAACACCCACGACCGCAGAAAGTGAAATGCCATGTTCTGGATTCGAGAAATCGCCGGTTGGGCTTTGGTGATCTTCGCTCTCGTCCTGATTCAAATGGGGCTTGGCTACCTGTCGAATCTGAATCGCCCCCAAGTCGTGGAAGCCGGAGTTGTCATGCTCGGCGCTCTCGGCCTGCTACGAGCCGGCGTCTTCCTCATCCGCATCGCCACCGCCGCCAGAATCTGTCAGTCCAATGATCGCACCCAATAATCATGAAAGTGTTTCGCGTTGGAATCTCTTTGGCAGCTTGATCGGCAGCGGGGTTGGTCGTCGAGCGACAGTTCAACACAGATGAAGACAGGAGAATGAAAGGACAACGATGAATCGAAAACTGTGGGTGATCGTGACGTTGATCATGGCAACCTCCAGCCAGGCGTTCGCGGCGGATGCGGATGTGTTGGCCTATCTGGGTGGGGCGGGGCATGAGCGGTTGATGTGTGTGGCGGAGTTGTCGGATGGGACGGTGCTCGTGGGGGGCGGGGCGGAAAAGCTCGATTGGCTGCCGGGTGATGCGCGGCGAGTCACACTGGTGAGTCCGGCGATTGACGGGGCGGTGAGCGGGAAGTCGGCGTTCGTATTGCATCTGTCGAAAGATCTGCAACGGATTTTGAATGTCGTCACGTTGCCGGCGGGAGCGGCGGTCAATGTGCGGCACATCAAGGCGACGAATTTGCCGGGAGCGAGGACCGGTGAGCTGTTCATCTCGGGACAGCGAACGGCGGATGTGGAGCGTAAGATCGCGCCGGGGTATTTCGTGGGAAAACTCGACGGCAACTTTGTGGATCGTGTGCCGAACCGAATGGAGTGGGTGCTCAATCCGCCAGCGGAAGGAGCGATCGGCGAGGATCAGCCGTGGGACGTTGGTGCCGATGGGAAGGTCGTGTATGCCGAGGGGACTCCGCACGGATACGACTGGCTGGCGGTGAAGCGAGTCACGGCGAGCGGTCAGCCGGATGTCGTCGAGGACTGGCGGCTGCACTGGTACGAGGCGGACGGCAAGCGCAGCGAGTGGTTCGGATCTCCCGCAAGTCAGTGTCCTCACGGCAAGGTGATCGAGAGTGGCATCGTGTTGAAGGTGTGGGGACGCGGCGATTTTCGCTCGTGGACTCAGGCCGATTACGAGGCGAAGCTTCCGGACGGCAACGGTGGCGTGAAGCAGGGTCGCTGGCCGTTCGATGCGTTCTTCGAGGGGCCGTTCAATCCAGCCGATCCGAAGAACAGCCCACGCGGTCGTGGCTACACCGGCTACGGTTGGCCGAGCACTCCCTGCGGCAACGTCGGAGCGATCGTGATCGACCGGCGGGACAATCATCTGTACCTCGGCGGCAACAACAAATCGGCGTTGCCCAAGGGGCCGGACTTCGAGCCGTATGTCATCGCGATGACCGACACCGGCCGACAGAAATGGTGGATGCGGCTGTATCGCGAAGTCCCGCCCGGGGACGGCAAGAGCAAGCTCGATGATCAGGACGCTCGGCTTTCGACCCCCGATCAATATGTTGATGCGCTGGCGATTGATTACTCGCAACCGCCCCGCGAGGGCGTACTGGTGGTGCTCGCGCGGTGTCACGGCAACAACGTTGTCAACTTTTGGAAGGGGAACGAGATCAAGCATTCGGCCAATCCGGGTGACTCGTTTCAGCCGCACTTCACTGGGAGCAACGGCAACATCCACTACGGTTGGCTGGGACGCCTGAGCCTCACCGACGGTTCGACGCGGCACGCGACGTTCGTCGGCGAATACACCGAAGGAGCGAAGGTCGGCAAGCAGTCGTGGCCCGACCCAAACCTCGACGGCTGGCCGAAGTTCACGTCCGGCTGGCCCGATCTCAACACGACTCGCTGCCGCTCGACGCTGCACGTGGATGATACGGGCAACATCGCGGTGCTTGGCACAGGCCGCCGACCGATCACGACTCGTAACGCCTTGCAGAAGATGCCACAGGCGGGACAAGGGGAATCCCGTTGGAGCGACTTCGTCCGCGTGTATAGTCCCGACCTGACGACGCTCTGCTACAGCTCGATCATCGCGGGGGAATGGGATTGGAAAACCAAATCCGGCGGCAGCAACGTCGCGCTGCAAGGAGTGCTGACGACTCGCGACGGCCTGCTGATCGTCGGCTACTCAACCGTCAATCCGAAGACCGGCGACACCGGCACAACCAACATCCCGCTGCGCAACGCCCCCACCTGGTCCACCAACAAACGAGACGGTGAAACTGGTGTCTTCGGGCGATTGAAGTTCTGATGCTCAAATCAAGTGGAGTTTCATCTGGAGCACGGATACGAGGAGATATAATGAAGTGGCACAGATTGATTCACCTGGCATTGCTGCCAATGTCGTCGTGTGGCAGACGAAACATGACCGTAGCCGAATTCGTGAGAATTCGGTGATCTGTCGTGCGACGTCCGAAGTCTCACGACTTCGGCTACAGCAAGAATGCAATTTCCGCTCGCCAGAGGATCACGATCGCGATGTCCAACGTCTTTGGTTTCGGTGCGAAGGGGGACGGTGTCACTGACGACACTGACGCGTTGCAGCACACGCTCGATTCTGGCGACGGAGTGCTGCGGCTCAACAAGGGGACGTACCGCATCACGAAGCCGCTGGTGCTCGACCTGACGAAGACCGGCTTCGGGGGCGTGCGCGGCGAAGCGGGGACGTCGCGGATCGTCATGGCTGGGGCCGGGCCAGCGATTCGTGTGATCGGCGATCATCAAGGAACGGCGGTACCGAGCAGCGTGCAGGCTCACACCTGGGACAAAGAGCGATTCCCGACGATCACCGGCATCGAGATCGTCGGCGAGCACTCCGACGCCGTCGGCATCGAGCTGCGCAAGACGACGAAGTGTGTGATCTCGCAGGTGCTCGTGCGACGCTGCCGCATCGGCGTGCATCTGGTCGAGCGGAACCGCGACTTCATCCTGGCCGACTCGCACTTGTACGATAACCACGAGATCGGCCTGTTCTTCGATCGCTGCAACCTGCACCAGATCATCGTCCACGGTTGCCACATCAGTTGGAACAAGCACGCCGGGATCAAGTCGCTGGGGGGCGACGTCCACAACTTGCAGATCGTCGGCAACGACATCGAATACAACAACGCGACCGCGGGTGGGGCGAGCCAGCCCACGGATCTCGCCGAGCACGCGGGCGGGGCCGAAATTCTGTTCGACGCGACCGACGGCGTGATCAGCGAAGTCACGATCAGCGGTAACACGATCCAAGCCACCGTGCAGAACGGTGGAGCCAACATCCGCGTGATCGGCGCGACGGTCGAGCGTCCTCAAATCGCTGATGCGCCGAAAACGCAAAAGGCCGACACCGCCCACCTCATCAACATCACGGGCAACGTGCTCGGCAGTCAGTGGCGAGCGGTCGAACTGAGCAGCGTCTCGCGAGTCACGATCACCGGCAACACGATCTACGACTCGGCCGATTTGTCGATTGTCGTCACTCGCTCGTCGGGCATCGTGGTCAGCGGCAACACGTTCGGTTGGCGGGGCCTCGATTCCGAGCCACCGAAAGACGGGATGCGATTCGAAGACTGCGACAACATTGTGCTCAGCGGGCTCGCGACGCAGCGTTTCTGCGCCGGCTCGGCGGAACGCGGTGCCGCGATTACGTTCGTCCGCTGCTCAGACAGCAGCCTCTCCGATTCGCAAATCCTCGACCCGCTCTATCGCGGCGTCGAGCTGGTAGACTGCGTCCGTTGCCGGATCGCCAACAACACAATCGCCGACCGTCGCCAGAAGCCCACCATGAAACATGCCATCCGGGTCGTTGGCCAAAGTCGAAACAATCTCATCACCGGCAATATCCTCGCCGGCGCAATCGACAAGCTGCTCGAAGCCAGCGGCGATCCGTCCGAGATCCGCGACAATTTGTTGGTGCGATAGTGTGCCTGCCCCGTGCGACGAAATGCGGTCGAGGTGCAGGACTCGTCCCAATGAGCGAATCGTCGGACGCTCACATCATTGGACGTGATAGAAATTGATTCGCAGGTACGTTTCGAAAACTCACACCAGTTCGCGGATCGGTTCGCGGTCGTCGAGGATGCAGCGAGGGCGGCCGGCGTGATCGGGAAACGTGCGTGTTGGATCGATGCCGAGGACGTGGTAGATCGTGGCGAGCACGTTGGCCGGAGTGTACGGCTTGCCGAGCGAACGTTCGGCGCGGCGGTCAGTTTCACCGATGACTTGGCCCATCTTCAGACCGCCGCCGGAGAAGAGTACGAAGCCAGCGTCCGGCCAGTGGCCTCGGCCGGCGCTGCCGGGAACGAGCGTGTAATCAACCAGCGGCGTGCGGCCGAACTCGCCCCAGACGACGACGAGCACTTCCTGATCGAGACCCCGATCGTGCAGATCGGTGATCAGCGCGGCGAGAGCTTGGTCGTATCGCGGCAGCATCTGGTGCATGTACTTGAAGTGATGCCAGTGAGTGTCCCAATGATCGAGCGTCCCGTGAACGAAGTCGCCGATCTTCACAGAGAACCGGCAAGGCAACGTCACGACCGACACACCTGCCTCGACCAACCGTCGTGCCAGTAGAAAGTCGGTCGCTTCGCCGTAGGCCGCTCGCACCGATTCCGGCTCGCGGTCGAGATCGAACGCATCGCGCACCTTGTTGGAACTGACCAGCGCGAGAGCCTGAGCCGTGTAGGCATCGAGCGAATCGAGAGTCGCTCGGCCCCGATCAAGCCCGCCTTGCAGGTTGTCGAATGAGCTGAGCAACGACCTCCGTTCCGACAGGCGACTCAACGACACATCCGTCGGCAGCGACAAGTTCGCGAGTCCGGGACCGCTCGTCCGAAACGGCCGATAGGCATCGCCGAGATACGCCGCTGTTTCGGGATCGTCGTTCGTGGACTGAGTCAGCAGGTGCAGATTCCTGATCCCGACATACGGCGGCACGTCGCTCGATTCGCCATGCCGCAGCTTGCTCACCACCGATCCGAACGACGGACGCGGATCGGGCGGAAGTCTTGATGCCTCGCGTGGATCGCTGGTCAGAATCTCGTACGGGTCGTGTCCGTTGCCGAACGTCCGCAACCCGCGAACGACCGATAGCTTGTCGGCAATCCGCGCATGTCGCGGCATCAGCTCGCACACATCGAGACCGGGCAGGTTCGTCGGGATCGGCTTGAACTCGCCTCGGTAATCGGCGGGTGCGTCCGGCTTCAAATCATACATGTCGATATGACTAGGTCCGCCAGGCAAATAGACCATCACAACGGACTTAGGCCGTCCGGCTCGTTCCATGCCGGATGCTCGCTGACGAAGCACGTCCGACAGCGACAGCCCGCCCAAGCCAAGTCCACCAACCTGCAAGAACTGTCGGCGCGACACCCCGTCACAACATCGACTTTGCCGCGTGCCGGGGATCGTCAGCATTGGACCTCTCCTTGAGAAAGCGTCGCCGCATCATCAAGCTGCAAACAGACGATACCTCGCATCGATTGAGGCGCGAAGATAGACCGAACCGTTGACAACTTCGTACGGACTGGAGCGAGTGAAACCGATGCAACGACGAGAATTCTTGGCGACATCCGGCAGTTTGGCGGCGTGGCTTGTTTCGCAGTCGCCGACGTGGCTGATGGGCGACGAACCACAAGGCGAGCCGCTCGGCGCAATGAAGCTCGGTTGGACCGGGCAACTCAAGTGGTCGCGAGTCGTGGATGTTTCGCGCGTGGCAGGTGAGTCGACCGATGAGAAGCTGGCGACGGCGCAGACGATGCTGGCAATGAATGGCGGCGGGGTCGCGTACTTTCCGGCGGGGACCTATCGGTTTCGGGAGTCGATCAAGCTGCTCGACGGCGTGGTGTTGCGCGGGGCGGAGCCGGGAGCGATCACGTCGGCTCAGAATGAGAAGTATGCGCTGCCGACGAAGTTTGAGTTTCCGAAATACGAGTTCAGTCCCGAAGGGGACGGAACGCCGATCCTCTCGGCGTTCAAGGGGATTTACCTGGCCGAACCGGCAACGGCGTCGAACGTCGGGGTTGTGGACATCGACATCAATCGAGGGCACATTCACTTTCACGATGATGGGAGTGAGGCTCATCGCGCGGGACGAAATCGAGTCGTCTTCGGCTGCATCTTGCAAAACTCAGCCGTCGCGGACTCGGCCGTGCAGAATGTGAAGATCAATCAGAAAGCGTGGCAGCGATTCACGGCTCGGCATCATGCGGCGATCGACGTGCAGGCCGAGGCCAACATCCTGATCGCGAACAATCGGCTGCCGAAGTCGGGCGACGACAACTTCACCATGAAGGGGTTAGTGCTACTCGATACGAAGAAGAAAGAGACGACCGCCGACGGGATCGTGTTCGACTACGACAACCGCCCGGCGATGTATGTCAATCATTACGGCACCGGCGGCGCGGATGGCGGCGGACCGGACGGGACTCCCGACACGCATCCGCACGGGTTCCGTACTGGCGTCGAGATCCGGGACAACTTCATCTTCAACACGGGTCGCATGGGGATCGGCTTCTGCGGCGATGGCGTGCGGTGCGTCAACAACGTCATTCGATTTGCCGACGATGTCTGGCGACCGACCGCGACCGGGCAACAGCTCACATCGGGAGCCTCCACGAACGACAACCGCGCGAACGAGATGCGCGGCTGGAGGTGGGTCGTCGATGGCAACGACTGTCGAGTCTATCGCAACTGGGCCTTCGATCACAAATACAAAATCAACGACGGCGAAGGGTTGATGCACGAGGATCACGTCAACAGCACGATCCGCGACAGCGTGCTGACGAACAATCGCGGCAACACCTACCTGTCACTCTACAAGACCGCCGGCATCGACGGCCTGCTGGTTGAAGGGAACGACATCCGGCTCGGCGACGGCAAGCAGACGATCGCCAACAGCACCGCGATCTACGTCAACGCCGACCGCAACAACGCCCGCTTCCCTGTTCGCCGAGTCCGCATCATCAAAAACACCGTCGCTGGCGGCGGCATCCTGCTCAGCGGCGATCCGTCTGAACAGAACGAAATCCGCGGAAACAAATCTGTCAACGGCAACACTCCGCTGATCGTGAAAGCGAATGCTCAGATCGTGGACAACAACGGCTTCGTGGCGTCGGAGAAATGAACTCTCAACACGTCCAGATTCAATCGCTACGTGTTTTCTGTGCCTCGGTGTTCTAACGGCTTGCGAGAAACCATGATTTGAAACACAGAGGCACGGAGGACACGGAGTAAACTCGGTCACAAGAATGGAACGACCGACATCTGAGACTACACGCTTCGTGAAGTTCAATAGCTTGTCTTCATCAGTGTGACCAACTTCCCAAAGGTCGGAGTATCTCATGCGATCCCGTTTGAAGTCGTTCGTGTGGATGTCGGCGCTGTTGTTGGCGGTGTTCGGTGCGAGTGACTCCGCTCGCGCCGCCGATCCGGGTTCGTGGACGTTGCCGCTGGTGGGCGTTGGTGAAACGGCGACGGAGCATGTGGCGTCGGTGGTGGCCAGTTGGGAGCAGCGGAAGCTCTACGTTGGCGTGTTGTCGCGGGATGCGGGGCGGTCGGGGTTGTGGGTGTTTGATCTGGGTGAGGATGGGCAGCCGGTGGGGAAGGCTCGGAAGTATTCGGATCATCCGGATGAGCTGCCGGCCGGGCATCACAGCACGCCAGTTTGTTTGTTGCATGAAGGGCGGCATCGGAAGTTGTTTCTTGGCGTGCAGGGGTCGCATCCGACGCACGCTCGGTCGTTGGTGATGTGGTCGCTTGATGAACGGGGCGAGCCGGTCGGGAAGCCGGAGGCATTCGATCATGGGAACCCGAACAAGTCGTGCGATGCGATGATCATTCATCCGGCGAACGGGCGGCTGATCGCGGTTGGATGGGGCGGCGAGGGAGTCTTCGTGCTTGACCGCGATGATTCGGGGCGGCCGATCGGTAAACCGACGTTTCATCGGACGGGCGGCTACGGCGGGTACGCGGTCGCGATTCGTGCAGACAAGACGAAGCTGTATCGCGGGACGTATCCGTCGGTCATTGAGGTTTGCGATTTGGATACTCGCGGCGATGTCGTTGGAGCAGCGCGGCTGAAGGAGATTCCGAACGGCCCGAAGGAGTACGCTCGCTTCGTCGCGACTGATCGAGCGATTTACTTTCGCGGGCCGGATAAGCGGCTGGCCTGGTTCACGCTCGACAAGACGGGCGAGATCGTTGGCGAGATGCAGTCGGCAGACATAGCGAACTTGCAGGCGGTCGCGGCGGCGGAGAAATCGGATCGGTTGTTGATTGCGGTGGCGGCGGGGTTCACCGATGCGGTCACGGGGAAAGAGATCGTCAACGGTGTCGAGGTGCGCGAAGTCGCATTGAAGGCTGACGGTACGCCGGGCGAGGTCGTGCGAAGGACTCCGCCGTTCGTTCGCGCGGAAGCGGTCAGCTTGAGCGGCGGGAGCGGAGCGGCTCTCGCGGCGAAGTCACTGGGTCGCGGGTTTCTGGGGAATCGGATCGCGGGACTGAAAGCACGCGTGACGTTGTTGTCGCTCGAACCAGACAGCACGCCGCTGCCGGCGCTCAGTTCGATCAAACTCGGCGAGCAGCTAAGTTATCTGCGATTCGCGGTGTCGGCGAAGTTCGGGCGCGTGTACGCGGCAGTGGATGATTCGATCGTGATCGCTGACGCAGTGTCGTCGTTCGCTCCGCGAAAGCACGCTCCTTTCGCGGAGCGAAAGGCGACGATGTCCGGTGCTGTTGCGGTTGATGATCGGCGTGGAATGTTGTTCGCAGCGTTGGCGGATGGCTCGATTGTTTCGCGGAAGTTGAACGAGCGTGGCGAGCCAGTCGCTAACGGCGAGGAGTTGAAGACATCGCTCAGCGCGATCGGTGCGTTGGCCGTGCATCCGGTAAGCGGGCTTGTGTACGCAATCGGATTACCGAGTGGGCTGAAGGTTGAAACCGCCGGCGTCGTTGCGATTCCGGTGGGTGGGCATGTCAGCGATGCGGTGCTGGATGCCGAGCGCGGGAGGTTGTACGTCGTCGGTATGTATCGCGGGCGCGAGAACACGTCGGTCTGGAAGCTCGATGATCGCGGGCAACTCGCGGCGAGCGAACCGACTTGGTTGGCGGACGGCATCCCGGTCGAGAAGTCGGAGATTCGCGGGATGCTCTCGGCGGTGAGGTTCGATGCGGTGCGGCGGAAGTTGTACGTCGTCGGTGCTCAAGAGAACCCGACGACGCAACCGGGGTACTTGATCGTGCGCGACCTCGACGAGCGCGGCGATGCGGTCGGTGAACCACGACTGTTTCCGTCTGCCAATCCGCGCGGGTCGTGCTGGGCCATCGAGCCATCGAGTGACGGGAAGTGGCTGTTCGAGTCCGGTTGGGGCGAGTCGAGCCTGTTTGTGCGGTCGCTCGATGAGCGGGGCGAGCCGTCTCGCGAATCGGTGAAGTGGATGGTCGGCAATCATGGCAAGCTGCAGCTCTCGTTGCTGAAGCGAGAGGGCAAGGAGTTTCTGCTGTCGGGGACTCATCCGTCTGAGTTGGAGGTCATCCCGCTGCGAACGCCCGGCGAGGCGGAGGCCGGGGCGCAGGTGGAAGTCGCGGTCGAGTCGCTGCATCGGAAGCTCGGCATGATGTCGGCGGGGCAGACGTCCGAGTGGATGGATCTCGACGCGGCGTTGAAGGACGGGATCGGAGCGGCGGTCGCGCGCTGCACACTTGGCGGCGCGAACGTCAAACGAGCGATGTTGCGTTGGGAGGTCGCGCGGCAAGTGGGGGACAAACTCGAACCGGTGCGGTCGGCGGAGCTGTCGCTTGTCGGGAACGTCGGGGCGTTGATCGTGCCGAAATACGGTATCGACGATGCAGGGCAGCTTGCGTCGCGCGTGACGACGAGTGCCGAGGAATTCGCGCGGTATCGGGAGTTCGCTCAGAAGTATGTCGTGTCGCCGACCGAGCGGCCGGAGCGGTTGCTCGTTGCGAACGGTCTGATCGGATTGGACAGCAGCGACGAGGCGCTTGAGGCGGGCATGGCGACGCTGGAGTTGCTCGGCCACAACACGGCTCAGATTTGGAACTGGCCGGGAGTCGCTCCGGAGACGATCCGCGCGGCGGCCGAGCGGCATGGCATCCGCCGTTTCCGCGAGGCGATTTACAACCCGCCGTCGTACTTTCATTACAACGTCGATCTCGTCACGCCGGAGTCGCTCGACAAGTGGGCGGCCGGGTTTCGCGACTCGGCAGCGAAGATGGGGGCGAAGCCGAGCGAGCTGGACCTGATGCACATCGGCGACGAGCCAGGCTGGTATTTCCCCGCCGTGACGAACGATGTCCGCAACGACCCGCGCCGACTGGCGGTCTTTCGCGAGTACCTCAAGGCGAAGGGACTGACTCCGGCGGACATCGGGGCGACGAAGTGGAATGAGGTTCTGCCGGGATCGCTCAGCACGGCGAAGATGCTGCCGCAACGACGGCTCTTCTTCTGGACGACGCGGTTCTATGCCGAGTCGCTGAGCCTGTCGTTCGCGGCGGCGACCGAAGCGCTGCAACGACAAGTCAACCCACGTCTGCTGACGACGATGAACCTCAACAACTGGCCCGGTCGGTTCTACATCCCGTCGCCGGGAGTGAAGCTCGCGAACAACAGCGACGCCGGGCCCGATGCCGGAATGGGGATGCCCGATTGGTTCGACCTCGGCCGCAAACGAGCCGTGACGTGCCTCTGGACCGAAGACTGGTTCGGCGACAGCGACGCCCAGTTGTGGTCGCTGTACGGAGATTTGTTGCGCTGCGCGACTCGCGAAGGCGAACGTAGCCGTCTCGCTCCGCGAGACGAGCCGAACGCGCGCAAGACGTCGCGCATCGAATACGGCGGCTACCCCGTCGGCCAATCGACCGGCGCGATGCCGGATGGCGCGACGTTGAAGATCGCCTCACTGATCGGTCATGGAGCGACCGTCATCGACCCGTACATCTTTGGCCCAAACCTCGCCTTCGCCGACGGCTGGTCCGAAAAGGAAGTGACGTACCGCAACCTCGGCTCGGCCCTGCGACTGATCGGCAAGGCCGAGCGATTGTCGCCGCGCACCGGACAGTCGTCGGCATTCGGTCGCCCGCGCGATGGCTCGGTCGCCATCGTCTTCCCGCAGGCCAGCCAGGTCTGGGATGCGAACTCCAACTCGAACTGTTACCAGCAAGAGTTGTACGGCCTGCACGCCGCGTTGATTCACGAAAACTTCCCGGTTGATTTCGTTGACGATTTTTCCTTGGAAGCGGGTGACTTGAAGCACCGCAAATACGCCGCGATCTACGTCACCGCGCCCAACCTGTCGGTCAAAGCTCAACGCGCTCTGCGAGCGTGGACCGAAGCCGGCGGCACACTCGTCCTCATGCCCGGAGCCTGTGCGGCGGACGAATACAACGAGCCAACAACCGAACTCCGTGCGCTGATCGGAGCCACTCAAGTCGCTGTCCCGCGAGTTGCTCCGCCGCACTACTCGCAGGCGTTCCGCATTGATCGCGTGCCGGTGACATGGATGGTCGGGCTGAAAGCCCAACCTACGGGGTTCGCAATCACTCAAACCGTGCCACTGACACCGACGACCGCGAAGCCGCTCGCCATGTTCGCGAACAACGACGTCGCGGCAACTGAGATCAAACTCGGTAACGGACGCCTGATCGCGTTCGGGTTCTGGCCCGGAGTCTCGTATTGGCTCAGCCCCGACCGCACTGATCTCACGCGACTCCCAATTGATTGGTCAGCCGCAGCACGCCAGATCGCCACGTTTCCCGCGAGCCAAGCCAACGCGGCGAAGCATGTCGTCGTCAACGAACCCGGTTTTGAGGCCTGTCTGCTCGAATCGGAAACCGGACTGACCATTACGCTGCTGAATTGGACCGGCCGCTCGATTCCGAAACTCGCCGTGACGATTCCCTACGCGGGACAAGTTCGATCGGTGCAGGGGGCGGAGGCGGGAACGCTCAACAGCTCGCGCGATCAGCAATCGCTGACGATCGAATTGCCGCTGAACTCCGTCGAGATTTTGGTGATCGGTCGTTAGACCTCGTTCGATCATCAATGAGGTCGACGAAATCCGTACCGCGACCGTTAGGGAGCGGCCAACGCGGGCCGCTCCCTAACGGTCGCGGTACGGCTATTCTCTCACCGACGGCCAACGGCTGTGCGGAGCTTTGATCTTTGAGGAGTCCAGTGATGCCGGTGTTGCGTTGCATGAAAGTTGGTGCGTGCCTGTGGTCGCTCGTTGGACTGCTGCTGATCGGGTCGATCACGCTCGCGGCGGATGTCGCGACGCCGTGGGAGCAGGCTTACGCGGGTGTCGAAGCAACCGGCCCGCAGGTCATCGGCTTGTGGAAGTTCGATGCGGCCGATGGGAAGGACTCGACGGGGCGATTGTCTGTTGGAGTCTTGCGGAACGGGAAGCTTGTTGCGGCGGGGCGCTTCGGCGGGGCGCTCGAATCGTTCGCGGGGTTTCCTGAGAAGGATCAGTCGCACGGATTTGTCGTGCCGAACAATCCTCGGTTGTCGCCGAGCGGTGCGTTCACGATCGAGCTGTGGGTCAAGCCGAAGGAGGACTTCGCGAAGCGAGATTGGGCGGTCGTCATCGACAAGAAGTATGCGGGGCATGACGACTATCAGCTCAGCTTTGGTCCGGCGGATCCGAAGGGGCAGAAGCGGTTGACGCTGTCGCTCGGCTTCGGCGGCGAGTCGCAGAACTTTCTCTCGGAGTACGGTGACTTCCCGGCGGGTGAGTGGGGTCACATCGCGGCGACGTATGATGGTCGCGGCCGCGTGCGGTTCTTTCGCAACGGCGAATCGTTCGGCGGCGCGGATGTGCCGGGGCGAGGAGCGATCTCGGCGGGCGATCTGCCGCTGTCGATTGGCGATCGGCTCGGCAGCAACTACCCCGGCTTTCCGGGATTTGTGGATGAAGTGCGACTCACGAACGGTGTGCGGGAGTTCGGTCGGCTGCGCGTCGTGGCGACGTTTCCTCGCAGGACGTTCGTTCGGTTCGAGGAAGCTCCGAAGTGGGCGGTGCGCGTGACGAACTTGCGGCGCGAGCCGATCTCGAACGCGGTGCTGGAGGTGAATGTCGCCGGTCGGCCTGTTTTGCCACGGTCGAAAGACGCGACGATCGGCAAGCTCGAAGGGGGCGAGTCGCGCGATGTCGAGTTTGCCTTCGACACTACGCTGCGGCCGGATGCCTACGCCGTGACGGTGACCGTGGGGCAGGCTTCAAGCCTGTCAGAATCGGGTGGCAACAAGGACAAGAACCGACAGGCTGGAAGCCTATCCCACGGGCGAGTCGTTGAAACGTATCCTGTTACGCTCGTGGCTCGGCCGTTGCCGGAGCGGATGCCGGTCGTAATGTGGGGGATCGGCGGGGTAAAGGAAGTGCTCGTCGAGTTGCCGCGGCTCAAGCAGATTGGGTTCACGCATTGTCTTGGAACCGAGGTCGATCATCATCGCGTGGCGGATGCGACGGAGTCTGTGCTTGTGACGAAGCCCGAACAACTGCCCGCTGCGCGAGCGATGCTCGACACCGCGTTGGCGAACGATCTCAAGGTGATGGCTTCGAGTTGGCCGACTTACCTCGAACCCTACCTCGGTGAGTTCGTGCAGACCGGTCGCAACGGCGAGAAGCTGAAGCGCCGCACGATCACACCGAACGCTCCGAAGGTGATGGCGGCGTTCGATCGGCTGGGTGAGTCGATCGCGAAGACGTATGGCGATCATCCGGCCTTCGAGGGAGTGCTGGTCAACTCAGAGGTCCGCGACGACAGCGAGGTCTCGTTCACCGAATGGGACTTGGCGGCGTATCGCCGCGAGTTCGGTCCCGACGCGAACATCCCGGACTTCGTGAAGAGCAAGTATCCGCCGAGCTACACGACGCTCAAAGACTTCCCGGCGGATCGAGTGGTCTCGCCGGATCATCCGCAGTTGGCGTTCTATCGCTGGTGGTGGGGCAAAGGAGACGGCTGGAACGACGCGCACTCGGCCGTGCATCGCGGGTTCAAACGGGCTTCGAAGCGAGCCGATCAATGGACCTTCTACGACCCTGTCGTCCGTTGCCCGCCGTTGTGGGGGAGCGGCGGTGAGGTCGATGTGCTCTCGCAGTGGACCTACACCGATCCCGACCCGCTGCGCATGTCGCTGCCGGTTGATGAGATGTTCGCGATGGCCCGTGAGCCGAACGCGCGAGCGTCGGGCAATGGACGAGGTGCGCCGCATCGCAGCCGGCCCGCGGCTAGCGCCGACGGCTCACGGGTGATGAAGATGACGCAGCTCTTTTGGTATCGCTCGACGACGGCTCCGGCGGAGTCCTCGCCGCGCGAAGGCGAACTCCCGGCGAAGTGGGCCGATCAGGATCCGAGCACGAGCTTCATCTCGATTCATCCGCATCATCTGCGAGAGGCGTTCTGGACGAAGATCGCTCGGCCGGTGGAGGGGATCATGTATCACGGCTGGAGTTCGCTCGTCCCGACCGACGGCTCGCACGCTTACAAGTACACACACCCGCAACTGCAACACGAGCTGACGCGGCTGATTCACGACGTCGTCGAACCGCTCGGCCCGACACTGCGACAAGTCCCCGCCGTGAAGAGCGACATCGCGTTCCTCGAAAGCTTCACGACGTTCGCGTTCGCGTCGCGAGCCACTTGGGGTTACGCCGGCGGCTGGCAGGCCGATGCGTACTTCGCGTTGCAGCACGCTCGGTTGCAACCGGAGGTCATCTATGAAGAGCACGTCCTGCGCGACGGACTGGATGCGTACAAAGTGCTCGTGATGACCGACTGCGAAGTGCTGACTCGCCCGGTCGTCGATCGGGTGCTGGCATTCCAGAAACGCGGCGGCCTGATCGTCGGCGACGCGCGACTCTGTCCGGCGATCAAACCGGACATCACGCTGCCGATCATGGCTCGGAAGAACGACGCGACCGCCGATAAAGCCGCACTGCGGACACTCGCGGCGGAGATTCGACAGCAGCTCGACGGCAAATATCAGCGCGTGGTCGATACCTCGTCGCCTGAAATCATCCCGCATCGCCGCCGAGCCGGGAGTGCCGACTACATCTTCCTGGTCAACGATGCCCGCGAACCCGGCGACTACGTCGGCCAATACGGCCGCGTGCATGAACTGGGTGTACCGACCACGGCGGAGGTGACCGTCAGCGGCGATGTCGGTGCGATCTACGATTTGGTTGAGCATCGCGCGGTTGAGTTTCGCAGGAGCGAAGTAAAACGGGCACTCTTGCCCGTCCCTGCTGCTGCAGAAAAATCCGGGACGGGCAAGAGTGCCCATCCTACGGTTGTCGTGCCGATGACCTTAGGCCCGTGTGACGGTCGTGTGCTGATGACACTTCCGCAGCCAATCGCTGGAGTGACAATCGACGGTGCGGCCGAAGTGGCTCGCGGCAAGCAGTGGACCGGACGCATCGCCATCAACGATGCGACAGGCAAGGCAGTCGATGCGGTAATCCCGTTGAACGTCGAAGTCCGCGACGGTGACGGCCGCCTCGCCGAATTCAGCGGCTACTACGGAGCCGCGAAAGGGACGCTCGATTTGAACCTCAACATCGCCGCGAACGATGCCTTCGGCCTGTGGGAAGTCCGTGTGCGAGACCTTGCGTCGGGGCAACAGCGCTCACACTTCGTCCGAGTCACCAAGTGATTGATCGCCAGTCGCTGAGGTACTTGATCCGCGCTGGAGGATGGCCGATGCTGTGCTTGATGAACGTGGCTTTTGAGGATACTCAAAGGAGTCGGTCGATGAGAACAGTTTCGATGAGCCTGCGATGGCTGGCAGTCGCTGTGATGCTTATGGCCTGTTCCGAATCAACGATGCTTGGTGCGGATGACGTTGCGAAGTGGACTGCTCGACCGAGCGATTGGAAGGGGGCCGCAGTTGCTGACAGCAAGGTCGCGATGTCGGCGGACAAGTGGAGTTATCTGCTCGCGCCGGAGGAGTTGCCGCAGGTTGAGTTGTCGGCAAACGTCACGATTCACGAAGCGGCGAAGCAGTTGCAATTCTTTGGCGAGGGCTGGAGCGCGTGGCCTGATCCGACTTTTGGCGATGGCGGGTTTGAGGCGGGAGTACTCGTGCGCGGCGGGGAAGTGGTCTCGAAAATCGACGGGCGGGAGTATCGGCAGGAGTCGGGATTCCGCGTGCAGTTGTCGCACAAGTATCAGTGCGTGGCGCTCGTGAAGTTTCCGGACGGCGGTTATCTGCGCGTCGTGCCGTGTGAGGTGAAGCTCAATCAGCCGATCGCGCTGTCGGTCGTGACGCTCGGCAACGCGGTGGTCGTGAAGGTTGATGGGATGGAGAAAGTTTTCTTTGGGGATATCGAGCAGCCGCTGACCGGCGCGCGAGTCGGCGTCGGGACGAGTAGCCTTGCGCGAGTGACGTTCGACAGCGTGACGGTCACGTCGCTGGCGAAGCGCGAGCCGCTTGTGGTGACGGCGATGCACTCGTCAAAGTTTTCCGTGAGGCGGTGGCTCGGTGATCGACAGTGGGTGTTCGATGGGGATGAGCCGATTCTGCAACTGCACGACGAACGTGATCCGAGTTGCTTCGCGAAGCTCAAGCCGGGGTACAAGCCGCAGCTCACGTTCGATTCGCACTGGGGGCTGGAGAATCAAGGAGCGTTCCCCGATGCGGCGAGTAAGTGGACCGAGCCGGTTGTCAGCGGAGGTGGTGATGCGCCGGTGAAGGCATCCTGGTCGGCCCGCAACGTGAAGGATCGGTTCGTCACGAAGAGCACTCTGACGGTTGGCTTCGACTCGCAGCGCGGGACGTACAACTACGACATCGACAGCGAATTGGAAGTGCTCCCCGGTGAGCCGTTTCATTTTCGGTACGGGTTCGACTTCGAGCATCACACGCCGCTCGATCCGTTTCGTTGGCAGTATTTGATCGCCAAGCGGAAGAGCGGTGAGCTGTATCATCGGCCGGTGTACCCGATCGACCCCGGCCCGCAGAACGATCTGGAAATGTACGGCGGCCAGCGAGTCTGGTTTGGGCGGCATGGCGAGTCGGTCCCGGTCGTGCCTGGCGTCGAGTACCGCATCAAGCACGATTGGCATCGCGACCCGAAAGACTCGGCGAAGCTGTTGACTCGCAAGTTGAACACGGCGGTCTGCGCGGCGTTCTACGACACGGGGGCCAGCTTCGAGCCGGAGACCGCCGCACCCGGCACGAAGCTCCGCGTCGAGTACCGCTACACCGGAGTCCCGGCGGCCGAGGCCGCGTCGCTGTTCAAGCAGTCAAAGATTTACGACTCACCGACACTCGACCCGCAGCATCATTACCTCTTCGCCGACGAGTGGCCGAAGCTGACGTTCCGCCAATTCGTGCCGCTGAGCGAAACGTGGATCTACGGCCGGACGCCATTCATGACGGCTCACAACACGCGGCCGACGTATGAACTCGAAAAGAACTGCGGCGCGGGAAGCGGCTTCGCGATGAAGCTCGGCCCCGCGTCATTCGGCAAAGCGAACTTGCCCGTCCGTAGGTTGGGTTTCCAACCCGACCTCCCGCAGGCCGTCGGCCTCGACAAGGGCCGCTACGTCGTCACCGCTCTCGTGAAGTCAATCAACGCTCATGGCCCCGGCGGACGGATCGAACTCGAAGCGGCTCAGGCCAAGACCAACAAGCCGCTCGCGACGGCGAAGCATTTCGTCGGCAACGGCACGTTCAATTGGAAGAAGACTGGCTTCGTCTTCGACGTCCCGGAAGACGCCGGTTCGCTGTCGGTCGCATTCGGCAACTCCGGCACCGGCGAGATGCTGGTCACCGATGTCGAATTCAAACGCCTTGCCGATGGCGAAGCCGCGCCGCCCGATGTCGCGTCGAAACCGAACGATCAA
>SXKJ01000479.1 GCA_005778115.1 Planctomyces sp.
AAACTTAATCTGCGCACACATCGCTGGGACTCCATTCCCAAAGGGCCTTTCCAAAACACACCCAATGAGAACGTCCCAGCGATCTTTTCCTCTACTTCTGCTTTGTTCAGAACCGTTGCGCTTGAGATGAGCGAGCGCCCAGAGCCGGTCGTCGTGGGGGGGGCAAAATCGCCGGTTGTGGTGGGGCCGGCAGAGCGGACGGTTCCTGCAGCAGGACTTCGATATTCGGCAGTTTCCTATGGCGGACTCGGATTACCGGTTGGTCTGGAGCGGAGACTGGTTTGAGCTCTGCCATTCCATCAACCGAGTACGGAGCCGCGTGACCAGCGCCCAACATCAGCGCCGTGTCCTGGAAGTAATGTTCCCAGTTGTATGGCCGGAAGTAGTAGGAACCATGGCACTCGGGATAGTAGGCATAGTGTGGGTACATGTCACAAGTGCTGTCGAGGAACGCGTAGCCCAAGGACATCTGACAACCGACACTGTGGCTAACATTCGGGCACTCTTGGCTGCTCTCGCTGATCTGTTTGCGACAAAAAAACGACTGATACCACTGGCCGGCATTCGCAGTTCCAGTCGTGCCGAACAGGATTCCCAGCACGACGGCAAGTGTTGAAGTGATTCGCATGATCGGATCCTTTGAAAAGACCTAGCCGAAGCGAGCGATGGCGAAAACGATGCCACGAGCGACTCATCTCGGCGAATACTTGCCAGTCGCATCGGCAACCCCGTCGTGTTCGCTTCAAACAGCTTCCCCGAGGCATTATGACGGGATCATCAGTTGCCACCGTCGTGAGTTGGCGCAAACGGTCGTGCTCGGAAAAAGCGGTGCGACCGGTCAGAGTTCACATCATCCACCGAGCGAAGCCAAAACACAGCCTGTTGGAATGCGAGTTGCGTTTATTTCTCTAACGCATTGTTGTTTTCGTGCGATGTTCCACTAGGGCGAGGCATTTTCATGCACTGGTTTCGGTCGGCGAGTTGGCTTCGCGTGTCCCTCGTCCTGGCATTCTCGATTGGATGTGAAGGGCAGCCTCCGCCCCAACAGGCAGTTGCTCCACCTCCACAACAACCGGTGGAGCCACCGGTTCTCGCCCCGGTCCACATCGGTGAAGACCGGCTCCGTTCTCCCTTGCTGGAAGGCTTGCGTCAGCAGATCGAGAACTCGGAAACGGCCGAAACCCGCGAGGTGACTCAGCCGCTGACCAAGCAGTTGGCCGCTGCAGATGAGATCATGTCGGAGGCTCGGACACGGAACCGAACTGCCATTCAGCAGGCCAATAGGCAAGTGCGGATGGGAGCGGCTCGCCAGTCCCCCAACTTTGTGTTGATCACGGTCGATCGAATGGGAATCGGTGATCTTGGTTGTTACGGGCAGACCCGCTGGGAAACACCGGCGTTGAACAAGTTGGCTGCCAGCGGTTTGCGATTCACGCAGTGCTATTCCGGGCTGAATCCGACAACGTCGCAATCTGCGTTACTGACGGCGGACTTCGCGTCCGCCGCTTCCTCCGGCCGAGCAACGGGATTGCTGCCGAGAGTTTTGTGGAACGCGGGCTATAAGACGGCATTGATCGGTGAATGGTCCGGCGACTCGTCGCCTGCGCAGCAAGGCTACGAAGAGAGCAGCGGGTGGAATGCCGCTCCGGGCGAATTCCCCGATTGGGCGTTGCTCAACGGAAACCGAATCACGCTGGAGGGCAACTCGCAGGGCCAGCGACAGGATTCCATCGCCGATTTCCTCATCAGTGAGGTCCGTTCGTTTCTGCGCGATGCGCGCGGCCGTCCGAACCAATTCTTCTTGCACGTCTCCCTCCGCCTCTTTGACGATGTCGCCGCGAATTCGTGGAGTGCCGATCACTACGCCACTCGGATTCGACAGGCAGACACAACATCAGGCCGTATTCTCGAAGCCGTGGACGAGTTCGGTTTGGGGAACCGTACCTGTATCTTCTTCATCGCGTTGGCCGGACCACATCCGTCGCTCAACAATTTGATGCCTGAGACACAAAGCACGGCGGATTTTTCGCACTCCGCCGATGGTTTGCGGGAAGGCAACCTGCGAGTTCCATTTCTCGTCAGTTGGCCGGGACGGATTCCAGCCGGTTCGGTCTCAGAGGTCACGGCTGGTCCTTGGGACATTTTGCCGACGCTGGCGCAGTTGGCTTGGGTCTCTCGTCCTCTGGGACGGGTTGATGGACGGTCGCTGGTCGAAGTCTTGCGAAGCAATCAGCCGCTCAAGGATCGACGGATCGTCTGGAAATCTCCTGCCAACGGAAGCGTGCTCGCGGTGCGAGAAGAGAATTGGAAGGCCGTGCGGATCGAATCCGCCAACGAACAACTTTTCGATCTCAATTCGGATCGTGCCGAAAAACGAAACGTGGCCGCGGAGCATGACGACGTGCTGCGACGGCTGATCAAGAACTAGCACGACGCGCCAGCGTCCACGAGGAAGTCGTCGTTAAGATCGTGAGCGAGACGGAAATGGGATTTCCATGCGTCCATTCGGCGTTATCCGCCAAAGTGGAGAGACCTGGAGGCATGACGTTTGCGTAATAATCTCGTGGGTGACAGGCGTAACGCCGCCGGTCCACGTCCCCCAAGCTGAGTACGCCACATGTCAGCCAGTCTGTCGCTGAATGAATCTTCCGTTGCCGAAAGCCTTTCGGGGGTGGTTCCTACCACCAGTGCGGCTGGTTCACCCACTTGGGGCTTCGTGATGGACGCGACCGCATCCTGCCTCCCAGTAATCCGTCCGCCGAGTCCCTGAAAATGTTGAGTCAGCAGATCGACAAGGTTCTTGGATCGCTGGCTCCCCCCTGTTTCCGTCGCTCGTACTGGCCAATGAGATTCACTCATGCAACCGCAACATCTGCAGGAACTGGCGGAGTTGGAGAGCACCTATTGGTGGCATGTCGCCAAGCGCCAACTGATAACCGACGTGCTCGCGAAGTTTGCGCCGCCGCCTGGATTGCTGGTCGAGGGAGGCATCGGCTCATCGCGAAATCTGTTGGAGTTCTCACAGCTAGGCTACGACGTGTCGGGCTTCGACGTCATGCCGGAAGCGGTCGAGTTGGGACGTCAGAAGGGGCTGTCTCGCGCGGCAGTGCATGACCTCGAACAGCCGTGGCCGGTCGAGGCGAACTCGTTGCGAGCGGTGGTGTTGTTGGATGTCATTGAGCATGTCGCGCATCCCGTCACCGTGCTTTCGCATGTAAAGAACTCGCTGCGGCCGGATGGCGCGGTAATCATCACAGTGCCGGCGTACCAATGGATGTTCAGCGAGTGGGATCGGCTACTGGGACATTACCGCCGTTACTCGCCGTCGATGTTGCGGCAGCAGGCGTCGGCGGCAGGCTTGAAGGTGGCGTGGATGACGCACTGGAACTCATTCACGTTTCCCGCCGCGGTAGCAACTCGTTGCTGGGAGCGAATGTTTTCCTCGCGGCGAACAGCTGACTTTCCGCGGGTTTCCCCGCGAGTGAATGACTTACTGCTCGGCGCGGCCCGTTTGGAACGGCAGTTGCTGTTCAAGGTGGGCGTCCCCTTTGGGTTGTCGGTCGTCGGAGTGCTGCAACATGCTGAACCTGCTTGAGTCACGATCGGCAGCCGACGGGACGTCGCATTCGCTCGCGAGTGGCTCGCCACGCGACAAGTGTGTGTCGGTCGTGATGCCGGTCTTCAATGAAGTCGCCGTGCTGCGGACACTGACGTCGCTCGTGATGCAGTCGCTCGAATCCACCGGTTACGAGCATGAGATTGTCTATGTCGATGACGGCTCGACGGACGGCTGTGCGGAGTTGCTCGACGAGTTGGCGGCGGCGGACTCGCGTGTCCGAGTCGTGCATTTCTCTCGCAACTTCGGACAACAGCCGGCGCTGCAAGCGGGCTTGTCGGCGTCGCGCGGTAATGCGGTCATCGTGATGGACTCGGACCTGCAAGACGATCCGCAGGCGATCCCGCGTTTTCTGGCTAAGTGGGAGGCTGGCTTCGAGGTCGTCTATGCGATCCGGCTCAAACGCAAGGAGAACGTGATCAAGCGGTTCTTGTTTCGCGGCTTCTATCGCGTGCTGCAACAAATCTCCGCGACGCCGATTCCGGTCGATGCGGGCAACTTCGGTTTGATTGATCGCCGCGTCGTCAACGAGCTGTTGAATCTGCCAGAAGTGTCGCGGTTTTATCCCGGCTTGCGGCACTGGGTCGGCTTCCGTCAATGCGGTGAACCGGTCGAGCGAGCGGCTCGGCACGACGATCAGCCGCGTGTGTCGTTCTGGGGTTTGGTTCGTTTGGCGAAGACGGCGATCTTTTCGTTTTCGTCCGTGCCGCTGGGCGCGTTCTATCACCTCGCGGGGTTGTCGTGCCTTGTGTTCTTCATGCTGGCGGGGTTCGCGATGTATCACAAAGTTTGGACCGGCGAAGCGATCCCCGGTTGGACGTCGGGACTGCTGACGGCATCGTTCTTTGGAACACTCAACGCGCTGGGGATCGCGATCCTCGGCGAGTACGTCATTCGCATCTTCGATCAAGTCCGCTCGCGACCGACGTTTATCGTCGATCGCACCGTGAATATGAAAACAACGTGCGAGCACGAAAGAGTTCACAGTTAGGCGACGTGAATCAAAGCCGGAGTCCCTATGTCTTCTACTGATACGAATGCCCCACAGACGTTGCCCTGTGAGGATGATCTGTCGGCGGTGCTGACTCCGAAGCTGCCGGCGTGGTGTGCGTTGAACGGCTGGCATTTTACGGCGGCGGCTGGGGTCGCGTTGTTCTTCGCATATCATAGCTATCTGCATTTGTTTCACTCGGACCTGTGGGGCCATGTGGCCTATGGCGAGTGGATCTTGCAGCACAAACAACTGCCGACCGACGAGCCATTCGTGCCGTTAGCCGCAGGTGTGCCGGTGATCGCGACCGCTTGGGGCGGACAAGTGCTGCTGGCTTTGGCGGCTCGCACCGGCGACCACGAGTGGCTCAGCCATTTGTTTGCAATCACCGTCTGGGTGTCGTACCTGGTTCTCGCGCGAGCGTTCTGGTTTCGGACGCGGCATGGCGGCGTTGCGTTGTTCGCCGCGTTTCTGCCGTGGTGCATCTCATGGGGACGTCATGCGATCATTCGACCGGAGATGTTCGGCGTGCTGTGCTTTTTCACGCTGATCTGGCTGCTGGCGCGCGGACGTGGTGAATTCGGAGCAGTGACCGATGGCCTTCGCACGAAGAGATTGCCGACTTGGGTGACTCTGATGGGAGTCGGTGTGATCTTCGCCGCATGGGCGAATCTGCATGGCTCGGCGATTGTCGGCGTTGCGTTTCTGGGCTGCTATTTGATTGGGCGAACGATCGAGGTGTTGTGGCGTGATCGAGACTGGTCCGCTCTGTGGAGCGACGCCGATTGGCGATTTTGGTTGCTGGCGGCTCAGGTGGCAGTGCTGGGGATCTGTTGCAATCCGTACGGCATCGACTTGTTGATTCACACGTTGTTGTTCGCCAATCATCCGAACCTGCAGGACATTGTCGAATGGTTTCCGCTGAAGATGGTGTCGACGGAAGGGATCACGGTCGGTGCTTCGTGGGTGTTGGGAGCGGTGCTGTTCCGGCATAGCCGCGTGCGTGTGCGGGCGGGTGATCTGTGCGTGCTATCGTTCTTCACTTGGGCGGTGGCAACGAAAGTCCGCATGGTGGCGTGGTACGCACCGGTGGTGATGTGGGTGCTGGCTCCGCATTTAGCGGACGTTTTGGCTCGCGTGGAATTCGATCGCCGGCGTCACGAGTTGTTGCCGCAGTTGTCGGCGACGTCGTTCCGTTGGACCGTCGTGGTTGCGCTGTTGGGCTGGATGACGACGTGCTTCACGCCGATCAGCCGAGTGGTCCTGGGTGACGGCAAAGGACGCAACGAACGGCAACTCTATAGCCGAGACACACCGCTCGAATTGACTCGATATCTGCGTGAACATCCCCCTGTCGGCCTGGTCTGCGGGCCGCAGTGGTGGGGCGATTGGATGGTCTGGCAAGGTCCGCCGCGAATGAACGTGATGGCCACGACGAATGCGGTTCACATCCTTCCGCCACGAGTCTGGCAGGATTATCTCAGCATCGCGAACGCGCAGGCCTCGGCCGAAACACTGCTGACTCGGTATCGAGCGAACACGGTCGTCGTCTGCAAGAAGATGCAGAAACCGCTCGTGCGATTGATTTCGTCCAGCCCGAATTGGGAAGTGACCTACGAGGACGACATCGGGTTGGTCGCAGTTCGCCGAGGCACTGTGCCAGTTTTAGAAGCCGAGGATGCATGCTCGCACGAAAGTGCGGGGGAACCGGTGCCTGCGACGTAGTTTGGACGCCTACGTCCGAACAAACTGACCGGATGTGGGCGTCCGATCGACGGACTTCGCATCACGAGGCGACATTGACATCGAGAAAGCAGAAACGTGAACGACAACATCTCCAGCGTTGGACTCTCTCGGCGCGGCGCGATAAGCGTGGCGTTGATCGCGCAGTTGCTGATCGCCGGAGCGACGGCGGCTTGGGGAGTGCATCGCTACCAAGTCATTCAAGGCGAAAAGACGCCGCCGCAACCGGTGCTCGAACCGAAACGCTACGAGCCGCGATACGACCGGCCGGAGGTGGTCTCGGATGAGCAACTCCAGCGAGTGCTGTTGAAGTTGCAGCCCCGTTTGCGGGGAGGCAAGCCGCAGATCAATCATGTCGATCACGCGCTGCGATTTTGGGGCGTCGAGGCGAAGTTCACCGAGAAAGACAGTCTGTCCGGCGAGGATCTGCGTCGGCTGTTGCTCGATCATCGCACGTTCGCGGGAGCGTGGGGCAAGAAGACGAAGCCGTTCCTGCTGCCGCAGACGCGAGACGATGTCGAATTGCTGTCCTTCCGCACGAAGTCTGGAGCCGCGGCCGCCAGTCATGTCGATCACACGCTGGCCGCGCTGGCCGAGTGCGGTACGCCGCTCGATTATCCCGTGCTCACGCCCAAGGGGGAACTGCCGCTGCGAGCCGCGTTCGATCAAGCCTTCCGCGAGTTCAGCCTCAACCAAGTCGAGTACGAATGGTCGTCGCTGGTCTTTCTGCACTACTTGCCTCACACGGCCAGTTGGTTCACAACCGAGGGCCAGTGCGTGACGTGGGATTTGCTCGCCGAGCGGATGATGCGTCAGCGGTTGGCTCACGGAGTTTGCTACGGACAACATCGCCTGCATGCGTTGACGCTGCTGCTGATCGCGGATGAAGAGCATCACTGGCTGAGTTCGGAGACTCGTCAGCGAGTGATCTCGCACTTAAAGAACGTCACGACTCGGCTGGTCGCTGCTCAACACGAGGACGGCTCTTGGGATGGTCGCTGGCCCGGTGATGAGTCGGATGGTCCTCAGGCGGAGCAAGTCGTCGGCCCACTGGGATCGACTGCGGATCGGCTACTGGTCACTGGCCACACGCTGGAGTGGTGGGCCTTTGCTCCGGCGGAGGTGCTGCCTCCGGACGAGAACTTGATTCGCGCCAGCCAATGGCTGGTGAAAACGATTGACGAACTGAGCGAATCGGACATTCGCCGCTACTACACATTTCTGACGCATGCCGGCCGCTCGCTCTCGTTGTGGCGCAACCTCCGCCCAGCGGAAGTGATTCGGGAAAAACTCTGAGCGTAATGACTCGCCGTCGTCGAGGACCTTGCGGTTAGGCTGCCATGAAATCGTGCGACTTACCATTGGCGAACTTGGACGAGGTCCCACGGCAGCGGTCTTGGAAAACGCCGATCCTGGTCAGCATCGCTTGGGGATGCTTGTTGTCGCTCTACGTTTGCCGAGTTTTCTTCCGTCTGGAATACGGTGAGTTCTTTGAGAATCACGACGGTGATTCCTATGGCGTGCGACTGATCGAGTTTCGCGACTGTTTGGCACACGGTTTCTGGCTCCCACAGTGGTGCAGCCATTTCCGAGGCGGATTAGGGGCTCCCTTCTTTAGCTATTACCAGCCGCTCTTTTTTTATGTGGCGAGCTTGACCCCGTCGTCGTGGCCGGTCGCCCATCAATTGGGTGCGACGGTCTCGGTGTTCTCGGTCGTGGGGTACTTGGGAATACTATGGCTGGTGTCGCACCGGTTCGGCGTTGCCGCTGGAACACTTGCCGCGACGTTCCTGCTGACTGCTCCCTACATTCACACGGAGCTTTACATTCGCGGTGACCTTTCCGAATACGCTGCCATGATGTTGGTGCCAGGATTATTGGCGGCCTTGCTGCAGTTTTGCGAGCAGCCTTCACGCCCGATCGGAATTGTCGGTGCTCTGCTTGCGGCGAGCGTCGTGATGACTCATCCAGCGGTCGCCTTGGTGACCTATGGTCTGATCGCGTGCTGGCTCATCGCGATCGCCGTTGTTCAACGAAATTGGCTAGGGACGTTGCGCGGCTTTGCGTTGTTGGCTTTGGGAGTCGGACTCTCGGCGGTTTATTGGCTGCCGGTGTTTCTCGAAAGCCAATACTCCTCCGTCGAGAAAATGTGGAATGGGACCGTTTTTGACGGCTACTACCACTACTCGCGGCACTTCGTGTCATTGCCTAGTCTCGTCAATTCCGCCGTGACCGAGACGCCGATCCCGGTCAAGCTCGGCAGCTATCAGACGGTAATCGCTGTGGTGGGGGCCTTGATGGCGTTTTGGAAGTGGACTCGGTGGAGCCACCATCAGCGACACACCACGGGCTTATGCCTCTTCCTGCTGTCCGCCGGTTTATTCTTGATGATCCCGCAATCAGCATTCTTGTGGGCTGTGTTGCCGCTGATGGGCCGAATTCAGTTTCCTTGGCGGCTGCTCACGCTCGTTTCATTGGCGATGGCCGGCGTTGCCGGAATCGGCTGGGGAGCGTTTTCGGAGCGCAGATGGAATTGGCTCGGCTTGGTCGTGCTCTGCGGACTGCTGCTGGGATCAACTGCGGCACGCTCAAACCCAAAACTGACAAAACAAAATGAGCCGCGAAACGCCAGCGAGATCGTCGATCGTTTCTTTGCTCCGGATCTGGCGGACGAATGGCTACCGAAGGGCGCTGAAAACATTCAATTCGATCCGAAGACTCTGCAGCCGAGAACCAATCATGAGGCGCGCCTCCGAAATTACCAGATGCAAACCGGCGTCTTGGAATGCCACTTGGAAACCACCCAGGAAACGGCCGTCGTTCTGCCGCACTATTTTTTCTCCACCGGGTTTGTCGCGATGTTGGGCAGGCAACAAATCGACTTGCATCGCACGGCTCGTGGACTGATGCAAGTTGATGTCCCAGCGGGATTTTCTGGAACACTGCGAGTGGAGTGGCAGACGTCGCCGGCCAAGTGGAAAGGGCTAGCCGTCTCGCTTCTGACAGTAATTGGCGGAATGTGGTTGATGCGCTATGTCAAAAATCCCGCAGGTTCCTCAAGGGAATCTCTGTCTCAGCAACACCAAATCGAACATGAATATTCCGATGCGAACGATTTCAGAGCAACTTGATCGAAGTCATCCCGTGGTTGACCGTTTTGAACATCCGTCTGCGCCACCGCCACACCAAAGGCAACGGCGACGCTGACAATGCTCTTCAAACTCGCCGAGTTCGCCGCCCGCCGTTGGCGATGACTTGACGGTGCCCAATCTTTAATCGAAGTCGTCAAACGAGCCAAGGAACGGGGACGCAGTAACTTCCCGAAGCTCTGTGAGCACGACGCGCAAGCGAGTGGTTCCGACCACTCGCTTGCGCGTCGTGCGATCTTCCCGTTGGGTTCGGAAAGTTATTGTGCTCCCGTTCCCAAGCTCCAAGACAGCCAAGTCCTCACCCAAGTCGCCGCCTGATTCACCACCTCAGCCACAACCTTTGATATTACCTCGCATCAGGCTGCTGTCGTGTGCGCTTACCGCTGAAGAGCGCAAACCCTTGTCATCGCTTTCAGTCACCAGGGATTGGTTTTCGTGCTGAAATTGCTCATGTGCCTGGGTTCTTCCACATTGGCACGGCGACTGCGTTCTGCTCCCTTTGCTTGCAAGCACCGATGTCGAAGGTTTGTGCCTACGGCGGTCCATCTCAGTAGATTTTTTTTATTGGAGAGAAAGTTGATGCAAAAGTTTCTGAACAACCTGTGGCAAGACGAGCACGGCTTCATCGTGTCGTCGGAACTCATCTTCGTGGCTACCCTGTTGGTCATTGGCATGGTCACCGGTCTCACGACCATTCGCGACCAGGTTCTTGGAGAATTGGCGGACGTCGCGGACGCCGTTTCGGAACTCGATCAGTCCTACTCGATCGGTGCTATCACGGCTCACGCCTCATCGTCCAACGGCGTGAACTTCGACGACGAGAATGACTTCTGCGAAGCCAACAACGCTGCCAGTGACCAAGATGATGCCGACTTGGCGCAATGCCTCGTCGCTACTGCCGGCACCAGCGAGCAGTAAAACGCAACGGGAGCAGCATTGCTGAGCAAGCAAGCGGATGGCTAACCCGGCTGGATGCAGGCTTGAGAATATCCTCTTCGGAGGAATCCTGCGAACGGACCCGGGGCCAAAACCCCGGATCCGCCACAGTTGGCAAGCGGTCCTCTAACTCACTTCCTTGGTGGTGACACGGCCGAGATGACGTAGGGTCTCGCCAAAATCATCTCTGTCGCCACCACTTTGGAATGAGTGGAAGCCAATCCAAATCTCCTCACGGGTATTTGGTTTGGTCTCGCAAACCGCTCTCCTCCCTTTTGGATTCTGGAATACGAGCCTCGACGATCGGTGATCTCACCGCTCTGAGGAATCGTTCTACTTGCAAAGTTGTGGCTCCGCAAGCCCGCGTCCGCCCTGTCGGACATTGGAATGCGGTCTCCGTTGCTCCGCAAGAAGCTATCGTCAGTGGGCTGGGGTGTCACGCACCCCAGTTCATCTGACGGGCTGACCCGAAAACTACTCATCAGGTGTTTGAAAGTCTGTGGTTCATCAATTAGCGAGTCAGGAGAGTGCGTCGTGAAAACGATGTGGATGAGATTCTGGCGAGATGAAGAGGGATTCGTGACTTCCACGGAACTGATCTTCATCTCGACGATCGCCGTGATCGGCTTAGTTGCCGGCCTGACGACGGTTCGCGACCAAGTGATATTGGAGTTGGCGGACATCGCCGACGCGGTCTCGGAGTTGGATCAATCATTCACTTATGCAGCGGTGACGGCGACGGTCGGCAGTGTGGCCGGCTCCACGTTCAGCGATCAGCCCGACTTCGGCGAACAGGTCGGGGCCGGCGCGGATCAAAGCGGTGCTGCGGGAACACAGTGCGTCGTCATTAATGGCCTCGCAGGAACGAGTGAGCAATAAAACTGTCGCCAATCTCGCCAGAGATTGGGTGTTGTTCGGTCAATGGCTCAAAGTCTGGCGACTTTGGCTGCGACAAGGATCATGTCATGTGGCTGCAGAAACTGTGGAACGATGAATCGGGGGTGCTGGACGTTTCGTCGTACCTCTTCTTCGTCACGGTGGTTTGCCTGGGGATGTTGTGCGGCTGGGTCACGATTCGCGACCAAGTGACTCAGGAGTTAGGTGACATATCGGTCGCGATGCAAAACATCGATCAATCATTTTCGTTGAACTACACGCTGGGCACACTCGTGGTCTCGAAGTCGTTCACCGACAACGACGCCGGCGACGGCGCCGCCGGATCGGCACCTGCGGGCTTGGACCTGAACGTGCCGGGAACATCGGAACAATAAGCGGAAGAATCTGGTTAATCCGCAGCCTGCAATCGAACAACATCAATCAAAAATCAAGAGGTCCATCATGGCTAAAGTCAGTTCCGGAACAATGATCGTCACGGTGTTCGCCGCCCTGGTTGGCTTAGGCGGTGCGTTTGTGGTTCGCCAAACGCTACAGCGTCCGGCTCCGGTGGAGCCGTCCGCGCCAGTTCCGACACCAGCTCCGGTGATCGTGCCGCTGGCGGCGATGGACTTGCAGCCCGGTCGTAAGTTGACACTCTTTGATATCATTCCGCAGCGGTTGACTCAGGAAGAATTCAAGAAGAGTGAGTTTCGCAAGATCACATTCCTCGGTAACACCATGCAGATTCAAGGACGCAGCCTGCGCAAGGCGGTCCCGGCCGGACGTCCATTCCAGCCAGATGATTTCTTCCCGGACGGAGCCGGTCCGGACATCGCCGAGCGGCTGCAAGCCGGCTATCGCGCCGTCACGGTTCCAATTGAGAACGTCGGCTCCGTCAACGGGTTCGCGGTGCCCGGTTCGATCGTCGACGTCATCTTTCGAGCGAAGCCAGAAGGGCCGCGTCCGGCCGTCACGCTGACTCTGCTCGAGCGGATCGAAGTCTTGGCATTCAATGTCAACACGACTCAGGGTATACGGGACCAGTCCACGACGGCCCCAACTTCCGCCACCGTGACGGTCGCCGTGACTCCGCAGCAGGCCAAAATTCTGAAAGTCGTCGAAGGACGCGGTGACATGTCGCTGACGCTGCGAAACCCGAAGGACGATTTCCAATTCGCACCGGTTGAAGTGGGCGGAGGAATGCGGCCCGACCTGCACAAGAAATCCACGGACCTGGTGCCGGTTCCGGATGAAGCGTTCCAGACGGTTCCCTCACGCCACGCCAGCAAGAACATCGTCAAGACACCAAACACTACGCAACCAGGCAAGTTCGCGGTCGACGAGAACGCGAACGACGACCAAATCCTCTTGGCGTTGAATGGAGCGATTTCCAAAGCGGACCGAACTCTTTCGGATGATGGAGTGGACCGCTTCGTCGGCAACGCCAGTGAGCGGTTGACGCTGGACGACTTGCTGGGGATCAAACCGGCTCCCAAGCGAAGAGTGATGGAGATCTATCTCGGGGCGCATCGCGCGGTCGTCAATTTCGATGATGCCGCGCAGGACGCGAATGCGGATACTCGGATTAACACCCCGATCGTTGGAATTCCACCCAAAACCCCCAACGTGAATTCCGCTCAGACACAGTTCCAACGGTAATTCAAACCACATTGTTCTCCAGATCGCCAACGCTGCCCAAAAGCGTCGGAGAAACGGGCTCACCCCTTTGATCGTAGTGAGCCTGGCTACGAAACGAATTCGCAGGACGGGAGACCGGATCGTGCCGTTTATTCAATCTCGAGCGATGATGGTGGACTTGCCTGGCGTGTCTGTGGACACGGACAGGGCCGTCGACACCGCAGAGCTCGAGTACCAGCAACTGAAGGTTCGCATTCACGAAAAGCTCGTGGATTCGCTCGACCTGAGCCTGCTGGCTCACGTCTCCGAACAGGAATTGTCCGGTGAGGTGAAAGCTCTGGCCGCCGAGTTAGTCGCGGAAGAGATCCCGCAAACGAACATGGTTTTGCGGGAACGACTTGAAGCGGAAATGCTCGACGAAGTGTTTGGTCTCGGCCCACTCGAAACATTGATGCGTGACGACACGATCAGCGACATTCTGGTCAATGCTCCGACCGAGGTGTTTATTGAACGACGCGGGCGGCTGGAGCCGTCCGGCGTGCTGTTCGCCGACGAGAAGCATCTGATGCGGATCATTCAGCGGATCGTCTCGCGAGTCGGTCGCCGCATCGACGAAGTCAGTCCGATGGTCGATGCTCGGCTGCCGGATGGTTCGCGTGTGAACGCTGTGATTCGGCCGCTGGCGCTCAATGGACCGACGCTGTCGATTCGCCGCTTCGGCCGCCATCCGCTGCAAATCGAAGACTTGATCGAGAAGCACTCGATCGAAACGGAGATCGTTGAGTTCCTGGCGGCCGCGATCGACGCGCGAGTCAGCTTTCTGATTTCCGGCGGGACCGGTGCCGGCAAGACAACCATGCTGAACGCTCTGGCCAAGTTCATCCCACGTGACGAACGGCTCGTGACGATCGAGGACTCGGCCGAGTTGCAGTTGCAGCATCAGCACGTCATTCGGTTAGAGACTCGCTCACCCAACAACGAAGGGACCGGCGAGATCACGCAACGGTCGCTGGTTCGCAATGCTCTGCGCATGCGGGCCGATCGGATCATCGTCGGCGAGGTGCGCGGCTCGGAAGCGATCGACATGCTGCAAGCGTTGAACACCGGCCAAGAAGGCTCGCTGACGACGATTCACGCGAACGACACCCGCGACGCGCTCGCACGCCTCGAAATGATGGTGGCGATGAGCGGCTTTGAACTGCCGATCCCGGTCGTGCGGCAATACATCGCGTCGGGCATTTCGTTGGTCGTGCATCTGTCGCGGCTCAAGGGAGGCGTTCGCCGCGTCATGCAAGTGTCCGAGATCATCGGTTTCGGTGAAGGAGGATTTCATCTGGAAGACGTCTTTGGCTTCGAACAAACCGGCGTCAACGAACAAGGGGTCGCGCAGGGGGAGTTTTACTTCACCGGCCATCGCCCGCTGTGCCTCAAACGCCTGCGAGCCAGTGGACTCCGCCTCTCGGACAGCCTGTTCGACAAACGCCGAATTCCCGTCAGCAACTAATGTGGCGGAGTCGCTCCGCGACTCCGATCCGAGTTGCTGAGCAGCTCGGCTACGACCTGCATGTGAAGGCCCCCAATCGTGGATATCACGACCGTCTCGATCATCGTTTTCGTGTCGCTCACAATGACTGCGGTCGCGGTCGGCATGTGGGCCCGCGATCTGCTGTTCGCCGGAGGAGGCGGAGCTGGCTCAGCCGCGATGCCACGACGGCTGCGTCGTATCCCGAATGTCTTCGACGCCGCGCCCGCCAAAGACTTGAGCGGTAGAATCGATCAAGGATTTGAGCGATTGGTGCTCGAATCCGGCACGGCGATGACCTCGACGACGTTCTTCCTCGTGTTGATGCTGTGCGCGATCGTGTTTGGCGGCGGCGTAGGACTCTTTGAAGACGATCCGCTGGTCGGCATCGCCGGAGCGATGGCCGGCTTACTGATTCCACTGGGCTACATCTCGCTGCTGCGTTTGCGCCGCATGAAAGCGATTCGCGAAGAACTCCCCGTCGTGCTCGACATGCTGGCCCGAACGACTCGCGCCGGCAAGAGCGTCGATCAAGCGTTGGAATTGTGCGCGGCGGAATTGAGCGGTCCGCTTGCCGCCGAGTTCCGTCAGTGCAGCCGACAACTGGAAATGGGCCGCTCATTCGACAGTACGATGAAGTCGCTCGCCGCGCGCGTGCGGATGATCGAAATGCAGATCCTCACTACGACACTCGTCGTGCAACGCGGCTCCGGCGGAAATCTGTCCGAGTCACTCGAACGCATGTCGGCCGTCGTCCGCGATCGCATGATGGCCTATCGCCAAATGATGGCAGCGACCGGAGCCGGCCGTGTCAGCACGATGATGGTCGCCACCATCGGCCCGTTGGCTTTCCTGTTCCTGATGCTGGTGCATCGCGCGCACCTGCAAGTGATGTTCGACGAACCCCTCGGCCGCTTGTTGCTGTTCTCCGCGTTGCTGTTGGAGATCACCGGCCTCGCCTGGGTGTTCAAGCTGCTGCGTGAGGATGACTGATTTGATTTTTGATTTTCGATTGGGAGACAGGGTTCCGGTGAGTTTTTGGTTGAGACTGCCGTATGCGGTTCAATCAGAAATCGAAAATCAAAATGAAAGGACTGCTGCCATGACCAATGACCTGATGCCGATCTTCGTTTACTTCGCGACGACCGTCCTGGTCTTCGTGTTCGGCATGAGCATCGTCCGCTCGCGCGAGAGAGTGCGAAACGTCGCCGATCTCGAATTAAAAGTCGGCCTCGGACGCCCCAGCCGTTGGCGAGTCCAACTCTCCGGTGTGATCCCAATGCCAACGGCTGAATTCGATTCGCTGACGCAAGACCTCAAACGCGCCGGGTTCTACGGCAGCAACGCCGCGATTGAGTTTCTCTCGACTCGCAACCTCTTGGTGCTCGGAACCGTCTTCGCCGGAGGCATTCTGGCTGTGCTCGCCGATCCGGCGACAACAATGCCGCGCAACATTCTGGTCGTGACCGCCGTCGTGACCAGTCTTGCGTATCTCGTCCCCCGAAATCTGCTCCGCAGTCAGGCGAACACTCGCCTGAACCGCATTCTCAAGGGACTGCCGGACGCGCTGGACATCATCCGCATGTGCCTTACTGGCGGCCTGCCGCTGCGCGACGCCCTGTTGCGAGTCGCTCGCGAGATCGACGTCTTCCATCCCGATGTGTCCGTCGAACTCGAAGTCGTGCGTCGTCACGCGGAAGCGGACACGATGGCCAAAGCATTGAAGGAATTCTCGAAGCGCATGAACGCTCCCGACGTGAACGCACTGGCTAACCTCGTGACTCAGTCCGAACGCACCGGCACGCATGTGGCCAGCGCCGTGACAGAATTCGCCGATGGCATCCGCCGCCAGTTCCGTCAACGAGCCGAAGAGCGAGCCAACAAAACCAGCATCAAACTGCTGTTTCCGGTCGTGATCTGCCTCGCGCCACCGGTCTTCGTCCTGCTGCTCGGCCCGCCGGTTCTACAACTCCGCAGCTTCATCCGCGACGCGAACAAGTCCGGTGGAGTCCTCGAACTCCAACGTCCCGCTCCAGTGACTCCCGATCGTTCGTAGAACAAGCGGATGACCAACGAAGTGGCAAGGCCCTGCGGCACCAACTCCTGACCAGCGATCCGCAACTCCCTGCCCTCTCGATGCCCCAGTGACCACGAACGGCTTCGGCGAAGCGGCGAGCGGTGAGCTTCTTGCTGAGGATGTAGTACCGCACTTCGACGGTCTGCTTCCCGTTTCGAGTGGTCTGATTGAAGGTCATGCCGATCGCGGTGAGCTTCTCCCAACGTGCGCGATCGGGCAGATCGGCGGGAGCCTCGCAGACGCAGTACACGCGGGTCTCCTCGCGACCGTGTCCCCGTTCGTGAGTCTCGTGACGACTGACTTTGATTTGGCCGAAGCCGTTGGCGATCGCTCGCAGGAAGAACGCTTTGAGACCGTCGTGCAGCGTGGGCTGATTGCCCTTCACGGCCAAGACGTAGTCGGCCTTCGCGGCGACGATGTCGTGAGCGATCTGGGTCTGACAGCCCATCGCGTCGATCGTCACCAAACAGCCGGAAAGCTCGAGCATTTGCAGCAACTTCGGGATCGCGGTGATCTCGTTGCTCTTGTCATCGACCACCACTTGGCCCAACGAGATCCGATTGGTCGTGGCCCACGTGCTGACCATGTGAATCGCCGCTTTGCTGCTGGCCGCATCGAAGCTGCGTCGCAACGTCTTGCCGTCGATCGCCACGATCTGACCCTCGCTGATTTCGTGCAGAGCGGTGATCCAACTCAGCAGACACTTCTCGAACTCGGCCGGCTTGATCGCCGCGAAGATCGAGTTGAACCGATCGTGAGACGGAATGCCTCGGCTCAGATCCAAAAACGTCGCCAACCATTTCTTCTTCGTGCGTCCCCAAGCGGCGATGGCTACGAAGTCGTCCGCTCCACAGACGACCGCACACACCGCAATCGTCACCACGTTGATCAGCGGATAGATCACTTCCCGCCGCCTGGGGTCCGTCAACTCCGAGAAATGATTCCGAATTGCGACACTCACACTGTGGGGCACAATGCTCATCCTGAAACGCGAACGCCATTTGATCGCCCAGCATCCGGCCGAGCCGACTTGTCAAATCGCTATACCCCAACTATCGCAAGTTACCCAGCATCGCGCAATCGCCCTGCATCGCCGCCAGTGACGACGACTATCTCCTGCAAGTTCTCTTCAATTCATGAGTTCATCTGCAATCGCCTTGCGAAAATGCCGATCTGTTTGGGTAAGGAATTGATGATGCATCGTAAGCGAACTTTATGGGATCACCAACCATAAGCCATAGGTCATCTTCCTGTCGAATTCAGGCGTCAATTCTCAGCCAAACTAAGGAAGGTGTGAAATGAGAAAACTATGGCCTCTGCGACGGATTGTCGGCATTCCTGTCGGCCTCGCCGTCGTCGTGACAGGAAATTCGGTTTTGTTGCCCGATTTGTTGATGGCTCAAGAGCCACCCGCGGCGGCCAGTACTGAGAAGGTCAAAAGCCTGATCGACGAGGTCGTGACGGCCGACGTCGAACTGGAAGTGACCAAACGACGGTCCAAGATTATGCGGATGAAGCAGGATGTGTTTCGCGTGGCGATCGCAGATCCGTCGTTGATCGAGTTCGTCGGCTTCGGATCACGCGAAGTTGAGATCATCGGCAAAGAAGTCGGCTCGACAACCGTGACCTTCTGGGTCGGCAAAGAAGAGAACGCGCAGTTGCTAAGTGTCCTGGTCAACGTCGTCCGCGACGACGCGATCGAGGATCAGGGCCGCAAGGACTTCGCCGACTTGAACTCGCTCGTCAACGAGATGTTCCCGAGCAGTCGCATTCAATTGATTCCGATCGCAGACAAAGTGATCGTTCGCGGGCAAGCTCGCGACGAACAAGAAGCGGTGCAGATCATGTCCGTGATTCGCAAGAACGCGGACTCGCTGTCGGCAGGCTCTGGAGCCAATTCAGGCATGACCGGTGGACCTGCGGCCGATCCTTTCCCAGATAGGCAGAGTCAGAGCGTTGTCGCTCGTAGCGTGATCAACATGCTGAAGATTCCGGGCGAGAAGCAAGTGTTGCTCAAAGTGCGTATCGCCGAATTGAAACGGTCGGCATCTCGCGAACTGGGAGCGGACTTCGACTTCAATATCAAAGAATTCATGTTGTCTTCGGCGCTGACGAGCGGTGCGAATGTCATGGCATCGGGCACATTCAGCGACAGTAGTTTTAATCTGGCCCTCAAGGCGTTGGTCAAGAATGGCTCGGCGAAGATTTTGGCTGAGCCGAATCTCGTCGCGCTCAGCGGCCATTCGGCGACATTCTTGTCCGGTGGTGAGTTCGCTGTCCCGACAGTTGTCGGTGTCGGTGGAGCTCAGGCCGCGACAACCACATTCAAGGGATTTGGTACGTCGCTCAATTTCATGCCGACCGTGCTGGATAAGGATCGCATCCGATTGGAGGTGACGCCAACGTTTAGCACGTTGAATAAAGCGAACGCTGTCGGTGGTGTTTTCGGCCTCGATACACGTTCGGCCAACACGGTGGTTGATTTGCGTGAAGGTCAAGTGTTCGCGATCGCTGGTTTGCTTCAAGAGCAACAGCGTGGCGATTCGGCGCGGTTGCCGTACATCGGCAATTGGAAGCTGTTCAATTTGCTCACGGACTCGCGCAGCATCTCCCGCGACGAAACGGAGCTGATCATCCTGGTCACGCCAGAATTGGTTCACGCTCTGGAACCCAACCAAGTACCGTCGATCCTGCCGGGCATGGAAGTGACGGAACCGACCGACCACGACTTCTTCTTCCACGGCAACGTCGAAGGCCGGCCTAATGCCCATCATCGTAGCACTGTTTGGCCGTTGTACAAGAAACGGCTGAAGCAAGCGGGCTACTCAGAATTCCAATCCGTGCAGAAGTCCGAGGAGTTCTACATCCAAGGCGAGCACGGCTTTGGCACTCCGTAAGAGACGGTACGGCAATCCGCTCCCGATGTCGTCGAACTCGTGAGAGTTCAGATCGAAATCTCACGAGTTCGGCGACCAGCGGGACAAATCGGAACAGTTCGGTGCTACATCGTTCAATCAATCACTCCTCGGATCGTCGAGGACTTTTTCAGGAGAGAATCATGAATCCGTTGGTTCCTCAATGGGTCGTCCCCTTGACCACGACGGTTTTGTTCGCTGGTTGTCAGTGCGGCAAATTCGGCCGTGAACGCGCTTGCGTCGCTCCTCCGATGCCACTGGGTACCCTCAGCGATCCGATCTGGAAAACACACGAATCAAATGCCGAGGCATCCGATTTCGTCGTTCACGAACACGAGTGGGTTGCCAACTCCAATTCGCTCAACGATGCCGGCATCAGCCATTTGATGCGCATCGCGGCGCGTGTTCAGCAGGCACCGTTCCCGATCGTGATCGAACCGAGCAGTCAAAGCGCCCGAGAGGAAACGGAACATACATTTCCGATCCATAACAACATCAAGTTGGATATGAGCCGTCGTGACGTCATCGTCGAATCACTGATGAGACGCGGCGTCGCCGATGCTCCGAATCGAGTTCAGGTTGGACCGGCAACGGCACCAGGCGTTGAATCGTTCGAGAGAGGAGCGTCAGGCCGTGGCGGCTCCGGCGGCGGCGGCGGCAGCTTCGGCGGCGGCAGCTTCGGCGGCGGCAGCTTCGGCGGCGGCGGCGGTGGTTTCTAATAAGAGCAGGAACGTGATTACCTCCGTAGCCGAATTAATGAGATTTCAAACCGAAGCCTCACGACTTCAGCTACAGACAATTGCGGTTTCGCAACGCAAGAGGATGACGAACATGTGTGGATTCCGACTGTCGGCTGTGCTGCTCTGCTTGTTGGTGGGTTGTTCTTCGCCCAAACCGTTTGCGAAGAACGTCAAGCCGTTGAAGCCCACAGATCAGGAGATGCAATTTGATCTGGCGCAAGCCAACGAGAAAGACGGTCAACTGGCGAAAGCCGAAGCTGGCTATCGCGAACTCTGCGAAGCTCAGCCGGATGTACCTCCATATCATCAGCGGTGGGGAGTCGTGCTGACGCGAAACGGAAAACGTGAGGAAGGTCTCGCCGAACTGGAACGTGCCCACAAACAGGATTCCAAGAATCCAAACATCCTCAACGACCTGGGCTATGCCTATCTCCAAGCTGGCGAAACCGCGAAAGCTGCAGAGCTGTTTAGAAAGACGCTCACATTCGATCCGCAGAACAAACGAGCCAACAACAATCTCGCACTGGCACTGGGCTACGAAGGAGATCTCAAGGAGAGCTTTCGGGTGTTTCAGAACACAATGCCAGAGGCCGAAGCACTCACCAACCTCGGCTATGTCGCCACTCAGAATGGCAACACCGATCTGGCCGTCAAAGCCTACAGCCGGGCATTGACGCTGGATCCCGACAAGCGGCCCGCGGCTGAAGCACTGACTCAACTGGTTTTATTGGACCAAAACGTCGAGCAAACACGCAGTATCGCCAAAGATCTGAATTCCCTGAATGATCCATCGTCTGAGACTCCCGACGAGCTTCCGTTGAACGGTGTGTCACCTGTGAAACAGACAATTGTCTCCGTCAGCCACAATTCGCCAAAGGATTCGACCACTCGCAAGACACCACAAACGAAATCTGTTTCACAAAAAATCAATGTCAGTCCGTCCGGGAAAGTTCAGTTGAGCGACCGTGACAAGTAAGTCGTACGAGCGACGATCGCGTGATGCTCATCATGGCTAATTCTTGGGGGATACAAAGCGGACACAGTCAAGTCTGAGCTTTCAGGAACGCTTCTAATGTCAACAAATTCTATCCAACATCGAACGAAACACCGCAGCCGCGTCCGTCGGTTCGCGCTGCCGACTGCGGTGGTGTTTGGACTGACGCTTGCCGCCCAGTGGTCGAATCCGTTCGATTTGGCGCAGTGGTCCCCGGCACACGCGGAAGGGCCGTCCTCCGCAGCGAAAAAAGTAGAACCGCGAGTCGTGGATTTCAACAAGCTCGCGAAACAAAAGGTCGAAGCCCGGCAATTATTGGACGCGGCTCGAACAGCCGCCACCAAAGGAGACTTCGAGGCCGCTCGGCGTCATGCCGATCAAGCCGCCACGATCCCCGTCGAATGGAACCTGGGCGAAAGCAATCCAAAGAAGTTCTTAGAGGATTTGCAGTCGGATCAGTCCAATCCGCAGCGATTCTCAGAACCGATCACTGTGGCCATCAAAGCTCCGATTGTGGAGCATCCCCAGCAGTCACACCGACCACATCAAGCTCTCGATATTGAGACACCGGCTCTTGCCGCTGATCGCGACGTGATCGGACTCGTATTCCCGGATGACCGACCGATTGTCGCCAAGACTGTGGACGAAGGCCTCTCTTCAACGGACGAACAACCCACGATTAAGATCAAGCAGGAAACCCCGTCACGTTCGGCCAACGCCGAGATGCCGAAGACTCTGCTAACGCCCGGATTCAAGCCTTTCAACTCCTCAATCACCGCACCGGAAATGACCACAACAGTTCCTCGAACGAAACAGCGCTTCGCTTCCATTCCGTCTTTGGCAGAACTGGCCGAGCCCGCTCCCGTTTCCGATTCTCCGGCGAATCAGCCCATGAAAACGGCCATCAAAGCTCCGATTGTGGAGCCTCCCCAGCTGCCACATCGACAACATCGAGCTGTCGAAGTTGAGACACCGACTCTTG
>SXKJ01000043.1 GCA_005778115.1 Planctomyces sp.
TCGAGCATCCGATCCGCTTCGTCGAGCACCAGCACTTCAACGTGGTTGAGGTCGATGAAACCTTGCTCGCGCAGATCCAACAGCCGGCCGGGAGTCGCGACGAGGATGTCCACGCCGGCTCGCAACGCCTTCACTTGGTGGTATTGGCTGACGCCGCCGAAGACGACGAGCTGCCGTAGTCCGGTTCCATCGCCGTATGTCGCGAAGCTCTCGCCGATTTGCACGGCCAGTTCGCGAGTCGGCGACAACACCAGGACTCGGATCCTGCGTCGGTCACCGCGACCTTGCGGGGCGCGGCTGGCTTGCAGCAATCGATGCAGAATCGGCAGTGCGAACGCCGCCGTCTTGCCCGTCCCCGTTTGAGCGACTCCCAGCAGATCGCAGCCGCTGATCACCAGCGGAATGGATTGCTCCTGAATTGGAGTCGGAGTTTCATAACCAGCCGTTTCCACGGCACGCACGATTGGCTCGGCCAATCCCAAATCAGAAAACTTCAAAACAATCTCCATTAAGAGTTGGCCGCCGAGGTGACTCGTTCAAAGTGGAGTCGGCGAGGACCGCGAACAGATTCAACAGAGAATCCGCGCACGGCCAATTGGCGGCTGCTCGAGCGGCGTCTTGCGATCCTCCGCGTGCGAGCGAATCAAAAAATCCAGGATGAGATGTCTGACGGTATTCGTCAGCTCCACGCCATCAAACCTAGTCGAGTCCGATGGCGGAAATCACTTTCATCATCCACTGGAATCGGCGGGCAGTGCCCGAAGTGCGGGGACTCTAGTGGCAGACGCTCAGATCCGCCAGACGGTTTCCGCAGCAATGCGTCGTGGGTGCGCAAGGAACTCTTGGCGGAGGGCCTTGTTTGTGGAGTCGTAATCGGCGGCACCGCAGCCGATTTGCACACGCCCACAGATAAACTCCGTCGACGCTTCGCCGCTAAAGGCTGCGAATTTTTGACAACGTTCGTGTCGAGATGAAATACTGCCCGCGCCAGAGGTTGAACAATCGCCGTTCGCTTTCCCAGGCGATTCGATCCGCTACGATTTCGACCTTTTGCGGATGGCTGCTCACCATGCCGCCAAAGATCGCTCCACTCACTTCCACCTTCTGTGTACGAGGATGCCATGCCACGTTCGACGATCCGTGTTGTTTTGATCGCGACGCTCTTGATTCCGCCTCTGCACGGCATCGCCGCCGACACCGCGACGCTGGTGCAGACCATTAAGGCCGTCGGTCGCGAGGGGAAGGGGAACCGCGAGGCGAATCAAGCGGTTGTCGAATTGTCTCAACAAGACGTGTCGGTTTTGCCGGCCGTGTTGATGGGATTCCGTGATGCGAATCCGCTCGCGGGTAATTACCTGCGCGGGGCGGTAGAGGCCATCGCGGACCGAACGCTCAAGGCGGGCAAGCCGCTGCCGAAGGAGTCCCTCGAAAAGCTGATTCGCGATGCCGAGCAAGACCCGCGCGGGCGACGGCTCGCCTATGAGTTGCTGGTGCGGGTGGATGACTCGGCGGCGGATCGGATCATCCCGGATCTGCTGCTCGATCCGAGTCCGGAGTTTCGCCGCGATGCGGTCGCTCGGCTGATTGTTTCCGGCGAGAAGTCGCTCAAGGACAAAGCGGAAGACGACGCGAAGGCCGCGTTCAAGAAAGCGTTGTCCGGTGCGACCGATGACGATCAGGTCAAAGTGATTGCCAAGCAACTCAAGGGATTGAAGGAAGAGATTGATCTCCAGAAGCACTTCGGCTTTCTAACGTCGTGGCGAGTCGTCGGGCCGTTCGACAACGAGGGTCTCAAGGGCTTCGACATCGCGTACCCGCCCGAAGACAAACTCGACCTGGCGGCCAAGTACGAAGGTCAGAAGGGAGAGGTCGCCTGGGACAAGGTCGCGACCGACCACGAGTACGGCATCGTCAACATCGCCAAGCAAATCGCTCCGCACAAAGGAGCGGCCATGTATCTGACCACCGAGTTTCAGAGTCCAGCCGCGCGTGAAGTGGAGTTCCGCCTGGGGACGCCGAACGCATGGAAGATTTGGGTCAACGGCAAACTCCTGTTCGGCCGCGACGAGTACCATCGCGGCATGGCCATCGACCAATACCGCGTGCGCGGCGAACTGAAGCCCGGTGCCAACACGATCCTGCTCAAACTTTGTCAGAACGAACAAAAGGACGACTGGGCTCAGCGCTATGAGTTTCAGTTGCGCGTCGCCGACTTGTCTGGCCTGGGCCTGCCTTCACAGCCGGTTCAAGCGACATCGCAGAAGTAGATGTAGGGTGGGTCGATTCATCGAGACCCACCGGATTGCCCGATGGTTGGCTTCGATCCTTGGTGGGTCTCGATGACTCGACCCACCCTACGGTTTTTCTCACTCAATTCCCGCGAGGACCGCGTTATGTTGTTTCGCCTGTCGATTTTGACGATTGCTGTCGGACTCTTGTGGAACGGCACCTGCCACGGATTTGGTGACTGGCGGCAGTTTCGAGGCAACTGGTCCTCGGCGGTGGAATTGAACGCCAAGCTGCCGACGGAGTGGGTCGATGGCGACGAGCCGAAGAACATTCCCTGGAAAGTCGCGTTGCCGGGGCGGGGGCTGGGAAGTCCGATCGTCGTCAGCGAGCGAGTCTTCGTGACGTGCAGCAGCGGGTTTCATCAGGACCGCTTGCATGTGCTCTGCTTCGATGCGGCCAAGGGAAAGAAGTTGTGGGAGCGTCAGTTCTGGGCCACCGGTCGGACGATGACTCATCCGAAGACCTGCGGAGCGGCTTCGTCGCCGTGCAGTGATGGGCAGCGCATCTTCGCGTTGTTCTCCAGCAACGACATTGTGTGTCTGGACCTTGATGGAAACCTGCAATGGTTTCGAGGGATCTCGCATGACTTCCCCAATTGCAGCAACAGCCTGGGCATGGCCTCGTCGCCGATCGTGATTGGCGACACGTTGATTGCTCAGACTGAGAACGATGCGGACTCGTTCGCGTCCGGCCTGGATGTCTACACGGGAGAGACGCGCTGGAAGCGAACTCGTCCGAAGCGTGCGAACTGGACCTCTCCCTCGCCGCTGACGGATGGTTCGGGAGAGGTGCTCGCGCTGTTGCAGGCATCGGCCGGGATCGAAGCGGTTCGGCCGCAGACCGGCGAAGTCGTTTGGACCTACAAGAGCGGCGCGGCGACCATTCCCTCGCTGGTGGTGAATTCTGGCGTCGCTTACGTCCCCTCGAATGGACTCACGGCATTGCGGCCCGAAGAGGGGAAGTCGGAACCGAAACAACTTTGGAATGCCTCGAAACTAGGCCCGGCGACACCCAGTCCGCTGGTGCTCGGATCGAAAGTTTATGTCGTCGGTGGAGCCGGCGTGCTAGCCTGCGCGAGTCTTGCCGAGGGACAAACCAATTGGCAACTCCGACTGGAAGGCCCCTTCACCGCTTCGCCGGTAGCAGCCGGAGATCGCTTGTACTTCGTCAACGAGGTGGGAGTTTGCCAAGTCGTGCAGCTTGGTGGCGAGAAGGGAGAAGTCGTCGGCAAGAGCGAACTGAAGCTCGGCAAGACCGAACCGGCTGACATCATCCAAGCCACTCCGGCGATCAGCGACCACGCGCTGTTCATCCGCAGCGATGCGTTCCTGTGGAAGATTGCCGAGATGAAGTAGGTCAGCCTTTCTAGGCGGATCCGATGAACGATCGAGGGTTTGTTGGCCGTTCGGGTCAGGCTGGAAAGCCTGACCTACGGTGGGGGAATCATGCGACCGTGGCTCGGTGTGTTGTTGGTCGCGATTGGTGGTGCGATCGGTGCCGTCGCGCGACATGCCTCGAACGAACTCTGCCGCCGGTTGCTGGAAAACACACTCGGTCGTTTCTGGCCGCTGAGCACTCTGCTGGTCAACGTGGTCGGTTGCTTTGCGATCGGAGTGCTGATGGCGATGTACCGACGCGAGCAATTGAGCGACGAGTGGCGGTTGTTGGTCGTCACTGGCGGACTCGGTGCGCTGACGACGTTCTCGGCCTTCAGTTATGACACGCTGATGCTGGCTCGCGAACACACATTCGCGCTGGCGATTCTCAACACGGCGGCGAATGTCCTTCTTTGCTTGTTGGCCGTTTGGCTCGGCTGGTGGCTGGGTGGTGGTCAGTGACCCCAAAAAGGGTCAGGCGAGCGGGGCGGCGTCAGCCCCCGGTCTCTGCGGCGAATGTGGCGCGCCTCCTCCAGGTATTGGTCCGGCAGTTCGAGCCCGCGCGGGGCGACCAGCAGCAGATTGACCCGGAAGTGGCAGAGCGCGTGCACCAGGCTGTGCA
>SXKJ01000480.1 GCA_005778115.1 Planctomyces sp.
AAGGTTCCCGACAACGCCGTCAGACCACTCTCGCCGAACTGCACGTTGCGGTAGCCGAAGCCGAAGCGTGCGAAGCGTCCCGGTTGTGCTCGGCGCTTGTAGTTGACTTCAAAGTCTTGATAGTTGGAATTGAAGGTCTGCGAGAACCTGGCGCCGGGTCTCAGAAATTCGAGTTCATTTGCTTCCGCTCCCGTCAACGCGGCGGTGTTGATCGGCGCGAAGTAGGTGCCGGAGGTGAGGAAGTTCGGGTTCGGAGGGACACCCGGATCGACAATCGACTGCGCGGCCGGAGCGGCCCCGCCGAACGCGTCCGGTCCATCGAAATCGACGGCATTGCTCAACACGCCGCTTTGCGAAGCCGTCCAATCGTTAATCGTCGAGAAGATGAAGTCCATCTCGAAGTCTTCGTTCATGATCCCCAGCGAGAGCCGCGTCCCCGCCTTGTAATCGAAGTCCAGGTTGGTGGGCCGGAACGATTCGGGGCCAGAGATGATCGGGATGTCTCGCCAGTCCCGGTTCCGTTTCAGATAGAGCGCATCGGCCTGGAAACGCCATTGCCAATCGAGATTCCAACCATCGGGGCACGAGCCGTTGAGCAACGAGGAGTTTTCCGCCGCGACGCTGTCGGGTTGCGTGAAGAGACTCGGTTGGTCGAAATGATTGACGGCGATGTCTTGCGCCAGCGCCGAGGCTGACAATGTCAGGGTCAACAAGCTGGCCGCGAGACTCGTTCGACGCATTCGCATGATGCACTCCTACCGAATTCCAACTCACTCGCAACATGAGTGTTGAACAAATCAGCCGGAACGCGCTAGCGTCCGGTTCTCGCACGGTTTCGGAAAACCGGACGCCAGCGCGTTCCGGCTGATGGGCCAAAGCTCATTACGGAAACAAAATCTCGATGCCAACTCGGCCGCCGTGGAAGAACGCCTCGCCGTGCGATTGCAGGTTCAGCGCCGTCACGTTAGCAAGACTCGTACTGATGCCGGCGTTTTGTTCGGGAGCCAATGCGACGCCGCTGAGGTACATCAACTCATAGCCGCCGAAGAGACGCAGGTTGTCACGCAGGAGAACCGTCGCGGTGAGGCCCAGGTTTCCAGCGAACGCGATGCGGTTTTCGGAATCGCTGAAGCTGCGCGAGTAGCTCGACTGCGGGTTCTCAAAGTTCTGATAGATCTCCGAGACCGATCCACGCGCGCGGTTGTGATAGACACCCGCCTTCGCATAACCGCCGATCTGGATGTATTCGTTTTCGAGGAATAAGGCATCCATCGTCGCCTGCACGCCGTTCAATTGATTGTTCGCTCGCGATGACGATGCGAAGAACAATTGGCTGGCCTGCTGAAACCCAGTTCCCGTGCTGGCGAGCGTCAGTCCGCCTCCAGTCACGTTGTCTTGCAAGGCCGCGTCCGACAAACCGTTGCTGGGATCTAGAACGATCGGGTCGTTGTCGATCGTGTTGAACGCGCCGCGCAGCGCCACTGAACCAGATTCGTTGAATTGAATGTTGCGATAGCCGATCCCGAATCGCAGCAGCCGTCCCGATTGACGTCGGCCCTTCAAGTTGAAATCAAAGTCCTGCAAGGTGCTGTCGTATTTCACAGAGTACTGGGCTCCCGAATCGAGAAACTCCAGTTCGGTGTCTTCCCGGTTGGGAGCGACGGCGAAATTCGACGCGGCATTGATCGGAGCAAAGAAGGTGTTCGATTCGAGGAAATTCGGAACGGCTCCGAAGGTGTCCCTTGTCGCTTGGCTAGCAGCGCCGAATCCCGACTGGCCATCGAACACCACCGCGTTCGTCAGCGTGCCCACGTTCGAGGCTCCCAAGCCATTCAACTCGAAATAGGAACCTTCAAACTCGAAGTCATCGTTCATGAACCCCAGCGTCAGCCGATAGCCGGAGTCGTAATTGAAGTCGGCGCTTTTGGTGGTGAAGGACTCGTCACCCGCGATGACCGGCAGCGACTTCGCTTGGTTCTCTCGCGTGTAATAGACCCAGTCTGCCTGAAATCGAAACTGCGGACTGAGGTCCAATTCGTCGTAGAAGTTGCCGCCATCCTCAAACGAATAATTGACGCCCTCTTGCGGATACACCGAGGGAGGAGCAATCAACCCATCGGACGCGGGTGGAGCCTTCATCGGCGCAGTTGGCGGCTGAGCGATCGCGATCGCCGCCGACATTCCCAATGCCAGAACGCTCGCGGCCCAGCGCGTTGAACGCAGAAACATTTTGATCCCCCCCATCGTGGAGACTGGCGATTCGCCGGCCTCGCTCCTCTGGCACAGGCGGGACGCCTGTGTCCACGTCCTGCGTCACGACCGGCGGAATTCGCCTAAATCCGCCCGAAGCCGAGATAAACCTCGACCCTCCGCGCGACGCGAGGACACTCTCCTCGGCTTTATCGGTCGGGTTGTGCGGGTTGCTCCACACGAAGCGGAAAGAACGGTCGCTCCGATCAGGCAAAGATGGAGGGGAGTGGCCAAGCCAAACTAGCCCGACACGCCAGCGAGGGGTTCATGTTGAGTTGGAGTGCCCCCCCTCACGGGAGCGTCGGACTAGTGCGAGCGCCCACTCGGCCGCCTCACGCACAAGCGGTTCATCATCGAGCAACGCGCGCTCCAGCGCCGGCAGAGCGTGCGGTGCGCCCGAGTTCCCCAGCGAGATCGCGGCATTACGCAGCAAAGCCGCGCGGCCCGTGCGGTGCATCGGAGTCCCCGCGAAGGCCGCCTCGAAGCCAGCCTGGTCGAGCGACAGCAGCCATTCCAAGTTCGCGGGGTGAAGCTGCTCACGAGGCGTGAACGCTGACTCCGCAGACGACGGCGCTTTGCGATTCCACGGACAGACGTCCTGACAGACGTCGCAGCCGAAAATCCAATCGCCCATCGGTGATCGCAGCTCGATGGGGATCGGCCGGTCGCGCAGTTCAATCGTGAGATACGAGATGCACTTCCGCGCGTCGAGCACATACGGCTCGACAAAGGCGTCGGTCGGACAAGCATCGAGACAGCGCGTGCAAGTGCCGCAGTGCGACGTGTGATGCGGTTCGTCCGGTTGCAGTTCGACGTCCGTCAGCAGCGCGGCGAGAAAGAACCAGCTGCCGATCCGCTTGTTGATCAGCATCGTGTTCTTGCCGAACCAACCCAACCCGGCGAGCTTGCCGAAGTCCCGCTCCAACAACGGAGCGGTGTCCACGCAAACTCGCGTGCGACATCCCGGCCGCTGTTCGTGCAATAGGTCGGCCAGCGATTTCAATCGCTCTCGCAACACATCGTGATAGTCGCGCGAACCTCGCGCGTAGCTGGCGACACGCCCCACATTCCGCACTTTTTGCTCGCCCCTTGCCCCTCGCCCCTCGTCCCTCGCCCAATAATTCATTCCCAGCATCACCACGCTGCGTACCACCGGCAGCACTCCGGAAGGATGCTCGTATGCCGATTCGCGACGCGGGAGGTAGTGCATCTCCCCCTCGAAGCCCTGCTCCAGCCAGCGTTGCAGCCAATCAAAGCCGTCCGGCCGCACAGCGGGAGCAACCCCACAAAGCTCAAAGCCCAACTCGCTGGCCCGTTGCCGCACAGCTGCTGTCAGATCCACCAGTGACGGGCTGGAGAGATTCATTGTGGTCCGGGCTACTTCGCCCGTTCGATGACGACTTGGAAATGGTTCTTCTCGCCGGGGCGCACCGTGAATTTCAGGCCCGACGATTTGTATTTGGCGAACTTCTTGGCCGGCCGCCGCAAAGTCTTGGCGTCGTGGTTGTGAGTAACCAACCCATCTCCAAACGAAGTGATGACGATCGCTCGATGTTCGCCGGCCACCGCACCGTCACCCTCGCTGATGGTCGTCAATCGAAACTTGCCGTCCGAACCGATCCGGCCGCTCGAACTAATTTCCTGTTCGACCGCCGTGAACTCCACAATGCCGCCTTGCAGAGCCACACCGTCCTCAAAGACGACTTCGCCGGTGACGGGATACGTTTGCGGGCCGCGCGAGCCACATCCGGCTAGCAACAGCAGCCCGATCACCAACAGTCGGGGCAAGAATTGGTTGGCAATCACAGGCACGTGCATCAATCCAAACTGAGAAGAAACCATTCGTTGGAATTAGACAGTAGATCCCCGATCCCAACGCAAACCTAGCACGACACGCAAGCGAGTGGCCGTGAGCAGCACCACTCGCTTGCGCCTCGTGCTAACAGGACTTCAGGAAGTGACTGCGTACCAATTCCTTATTACTCTTCGGTGAACGCATGCTGATCTCGGCGATGACACAAATGGCCGAGCACTTCGGTGCTGATGAGATTATTGAGCCCTTGCACTCGGCCATCGGCGAACACGAAGTTGCAGATGCCGTCGTGCCAGCTTCCAAACGAATAATACTCCGGGTCGACAAACTTAGGATCACGCGCGAGCGGCACGCCAGGCCCGCCAATGCGGGCGAACGCTGGCAAGTGGCGTCCGTCGTAAACCGAAACGTCATCCAGCGCGACGTTCATCTTCCCCTGCGTCAGATGCTTCTCGCCGACGAGCACCGTGCTGGTCGCTCCGTCCTCCAAATCGTTTAGCCGGATCTTGTCGATCCACTGAATGGGTTTTTGCATGTCGTCACAGCGCGGCCGGCTGGCGATGATGACTCCGGTGCCGTTGCCACCCCAATAAAAGTCAGTCGCCAGACTGTCGGCCCCCGGAGAAAAGTCCCCTTGGTTGGCGGCGTAGTCGCCACTGGCTCCGCCGGGAAATCTCGTCTTGCCCGTGCAGCCACACGACAGTGTGATCAAGACCGTCTGCTCCAAACAGACATTCTTCCCGCTCCGGCGGGTCGGGCAGACAAACATTTCAACGCTCGTTTCCCGCACTTCGGCCGGGTGCTTTCCGAACTCATCCCACACGTCCCATTTTTTGAAAAGAGCCTGCTGCTCGATGTACGGCAGGATGCGCACAAACCACGTCGGGTTGTTCCCACCGCAGGTCAAGTCCTTGGGATCACCGGGGCGCGATTTCAAATTGGCAGGCGGAAAGGCCTTAAATGTCGTATGGAATCCGTGAACCGCCAGGCCGATCTGCTTCAGATGGCTACGGCACTGCACGATCCGAGCCGCCTCTCGCGTTTGCTGCACGGCCGGCAGCAACAAGGCCACCAGCAACGCAACAATGGAGATCACAACCAGGAGCTCGATCAGCGTAAAACCCCCGCGTGGTCGTCGGACTTTTCGGATGTATGGCATGTGGACGACCTCTCGGACTGCGACGGAAACTCAATTCGTCAGGCCTGAAAGTAACTTACCCACGAATTCCCAAAGTGTCATCGGTCGAGCGAGAAGTCCTCTGCTCCAGAACTCGATCGTTGCCTCAGTTTTCCCGACGTTGATAGCATGGCGCACCTCTATAGGATGTACTCCCGCCCCGGACTTGCCGCCCGCTTCCCTCCGCCGTTGGCCACTCTCAGGAATCGACCATGAAATCATGTTGGCTCAAGCTGCTGGTTCTCTTGCCGGCCGCGTGGTGGCTGGCAAGTTGTGATCTGTTCGAGTCACAGCATTCGCTGCGCTTCGGCCTGACACGAGCCGACGCCGACGAACCGGCCGCGAACTCGGCCGATGGGATCGATTTTGAGAAGCACATCAAGCCGCTATTCGCCAAGCACTGCATCGAATGTCACAAGGCGGACAAAGACGAGTCCGGCTTTCGGCTGGACGTCGGCAACTTGGCGATCAAAGGAGGCGACCGAGGCGCAGCGATCATCCCCGGCAAGAGCGACGAGAGCATCCTGTATCAGGCGCTGATCGGCAAAGGGGACGCGACCGCCATGCCGTATGAGAAGCCGCGATTGGCAGCCGCGGACATCGAACTCATCAAGAAGTGGATCGACGGCGGAGCAAAGGTTCCGGCGTCCGACACCACCACCGAAGTCGTCAAAAGCAGCCACTGGTCGTTCCAACCAATCCGACGGCCGGCAATTCCAAAGTTGAAAGGCCAAGCGTCTGGGACTGGCGTGCCTGATCCTGCCGCCAACTCAGTACTCAACCCCATCGACGCCTTCGTGAGGTCACGTCTCGAACGCGAAGGACTCGCGCCGTCTCTCGAAGCCGATCGTCCCACGCTCATCCGTCGGCTGAGCCTCGACTTGCTCGGCTTATTGCCTTCCGCTGATGAGGTGCGTGACTTTGTGAACGACAAAGAGCCAGCCGCTTACGAACGGCTCGTCGATCGACTGCTCGCGTCTCCGGCCTACGGCGAACGACACGGGCGGCACTGGCTCGACATTGCACGGTACGCCGACTCGAACGGCTTCACGATTGATTCGGCTCGGCAGATTTGGAAGTACCGCGAGTGGGTCATCCATGCGATCAACGCTGACATGCCCTTCGATCAATTTACCGTCGAGCAACTCGCCGGCGACCTGCTGCCGAACGCGACAACCGAGCAACTCGTCGCCACCGGCTTTCATCGCAACACGCTGGTCAATGAGGAAGGCGGAACCGATCAAGAACAATTCCGTGTCGAGGCAGTCGTCGATCGCGTCAGCACGACCGGCGCAGCTTGGCTCGGCCTGACGGTTGGCTGTGCTCAGTGTCACTCGCACAAGTTCGACCCGATCACACAGCGTGACTTCTACAAACTCTTCGCCGTCTTCAATCAATGCGACGAACCAAGCGTGCCGGTCCCCTCCGCCGATCAACTCGCCGAACAAAAACGGCTCGACGCCGAGGTTGCCGAAGCTGAGAAGCCGCTCAAGCAGCTTGATGCCGAATTGCTCAAAGGGCTACCCGATTGGGAACGTTCGGTCGCGTCTCAATCAGAGGGAGACTGGACGATCCTCGACCCATCCGTGTGGAAAACGGACAAGGGTGCGACACTCACGAAGATCGAGAACCAAACCCTGCTCGTCGATTTCAGCACGCCAGCCAACGACGTCTACACGATCACGTTCGACCCGTCAGACAGCACACCGGTCACCGCCATCCGCCTCGAAGCACTGAATCACCCCAGCCTGCCGATGATGGGGCCGGGCCGAGCCGACGGAAACTTCGTGCTCACTGAATTCGAAGTGCTGTTCGACGAAACCGCGATCCCGCTGACTAAGGCTATCGCTGATCACTCGCAGGAAGGCTATCCCGTCTCCGACGCAATTGATGGCAAGCCGAAGACCGGCTGGGCGATCAACGTGAAGCCGAACTCCGGCGAGATGTTGAACGTCCCGCGCGAGGCGGTCTTCTTTCCAAAAGAACCAATCGTCGCGAAGCCCGGATCAAAGTTGATCGTCAAGATGCATCAACTGCATTCAGTGCCGAACTATCTAGTCGGCTGCTTCCGCATCTCGATCAGCGGAGCCTCCATCGACGTCCTTTCGGTCCCCGCCAGCATCAAGAAGATCGTGGGAACTCCGACCAACAAACGCTCGAAACAACAACTTGAGCAACTGCAAACCGCGTTCAAGAACACCGACCCACGCCGCAAGCCGCTCACAGAGAAATTGGATGGCTTGAAGAAACAACTCGACGCGCTGAACAAGGCGATCCCAACCACACTCGTGATGAGAGCGAAAGCAGAACCACGTCAGACACACATCATGATTCGCGGCGACTTCCTGCGCAAAGGAACCGCCGTCGAACCCGGCGTCCCCGACGTGTTGCCAGCGATTCACTTGCCGCAAGACGTCGATGCCAAGAAACGGACCGCCTCCGCACGGCTCGAATTCGCAAAGTGGCTGTGCTCACTCGACAACCCGCTGACCGCGCGAGTCACCGTCAACCGCGCCTGGCAAGCATTCTTTGGAGCGGGACTCGTTCCGACCGAGAACGACTTCGGGATACAGGGCGATCCGCCAACTCACCCAGAGTTGTTGGATTGGTTAGCAAGCGAGTTCGTAGTTCCGCCTTTAGGCGGTTCATCGACTGACTCCACGACGATTCCCCATAAAGGCGGGACAACGAGCTGGTCGCTCAAACGTCTGCATCGCTTGATCGTCACCTCCGCCACATATCGCCAAGTTTCTCACCTGAGACCAGAACTACGCGAACGCGATCCGGCCAACAAACTGCTCGCCCGGCAATCGCGACTGCGGTTGGAAGCGGAACTCATTCGCGACGTGTGCCTCTCGGCCAGTGGCTTGATGACCCGACATCTCGGCGGGCCAGGAGTCAATCCGCCGCAGCCCGAAGGGATCTACATCGTCACTCAACAAAAGAAACCCTGGGCCGAGAGCACTGGACTCGATCGTTATCGCCGCGGCATGTACACGTACTTTTGGCGGACCAGTCCGTATCCGATGCTGCCGACGTTCGATGCTCCCGACGCGAACGGCACCTGCACGCGCCGCAATCGCTCAAACACGCCATTGCAAGCGCTGACGCTTGCCAACGACCGATCCTTCCACGAGTTCGCCGTTGGACTCGCCGGTCGCATCATGTCGTTCGGCCCGCTGCCGCCGACTCCACCGCCATCAGTCGCCGACAGCGACGATGCACGGTTGTGGCAAGCGGTCGAACTGTGTTACTCGCGCCCGCCCACCGATCTTGAACTGCGAAAGCTGCGTCAATTCTTGAACGCTCAACGCACTGCCTTTGCCGCCGACCCGAAAGACAAAGACCCCACAAAATCTGCCTGGACCGCCGTTGCCCGCGTGCTGCTCAACTTGGACGAGTTCATTACCCGCGAATAATTTCTTGAACGAGAACTGTTTCATGAACCTCGAACAACGACATCTCCGCGAAATCACTCGCCGCCATTTTTTCGCGAACAGCGGAGTCGGCCTCGGCTCAGTTGGGCTGGCGTCATTGCTGGCAAAGGACAGCCTGCTCGCGGCACCGGCGGCAAGTTCGTCCAGCGATGCTGCACGGATGACGAATCCGATGGCTCCGCGCGAAGGACATTTCCCGGCCAAGGCCAAACAAGTCATTCACTTGTTTATGGCTGGCGGGCCTAGCTCATTGGACCTGTTCGATGACAAGCCGAAGCTCCGCGAAATGGACGGGCAAGTCATTCCGGAATCGTTCGTCGCCGGCAAACGATTCGCGTTCATTAAAAAGGATGCGAAGCTACTCGGAACTCGGCGCACGTTCCACAAATGGGGCGAGTCCGGGGCGATGATCAGCGAACTACTGCCGCATCTGGGCGGCATCGCGGACGACGTGGCGTTCATCAAGAGCATGAAGACCGATGTCTTTAATCACGGCCCGGCGAAGCTCTACATGAACACCGGCTTTGAACGCTTCAGCGGTCGGCCAGCGATGGGAGCATGGGTGACCTACGGCATCGGCAGCGAGGCGGACAGTCTGCCCGGCTTCGTGGTGATGCACAGCGGCCCGCGCGGTCCGCGCGGAGGCACCCCCCTATGGGCCAGCGGTTTCTTGCCAACGACGTATCAGGGAGTCCCGCTGCTCAACGGAGCCGAGCCGATTTTGAATCTGTCGAACCCGAAGGACATCAACGACGAACGACAAGGAGATTTCGTCTCGGCAGTGAAAGACCTGAATGCCGAGCGTCTGAAACTCGTTGGCGATCCGGAGATCTCGACACGCATCGCAGCCTACGAAATGGCGTATCGGATGCAGACGAGCGCCCCGGACCTGATCAACTTCCGCGACGAGACCAAAGAAACGCTGGAGATGTACGGTCTCAAAGACCCGTCGAAGCCGAGCTTCGCACGCAACTGCTTACTCGCCCGCCGACTCATTGAACGGGGCGTCCGCTTCGTGCAACTCTTTCACACCGACTGGGACCATCACGGCAACCCTGGCACCGATCTCGGCAAGGCGCTCGATGATCGTTGTGCGGAAACCGATCAACCGGCCGCCGCGCTGGTCAAAGACCTCAAGCAACGCGGACTGCTCAACGACACGCTGGTCCTCTGGGGTGGCGAGTTCGGCCGCACTCCTCAAGGCGAGCCGCGCGACAAACTCCCCGGCCGCGATCATCACCTCGAAGCGTTCACCATGTGGATGGCCGGAGGCGGAGTGAAAGGTGGTCAATCCATCGGCCAGACCGACGAAATCGGCTACTACGTAACCGCGGATCAAGTTCACGTCCACGACTTGCAGGCCACCATCCTGCATCTGCTCGGCCTGGACCACAAACGGCTCACCTTCCGCTTCCAAGGCCGTGACTACCGACTCACCGACGTCGGCGGAAATGTGGTCAGCAAGCTCCTCGCCTAACGCGACTCAGCAGAGTGCTCGTAGTGATCCGATTTATCGGGCCGGTATCGTCCCCATTGATGGGGTCACTACGAGCGGACGACCGGAACCATCCCCAATGACGCGCCGCATCTTGCTAGCATTGCTTTGCCTGCTGCCTGTTGGAGCCGATCCGGTCGCGGAGCCCTACGACCTCATCATCCGCAACGGCCGGATCGTGGATGGCACCGGCAATCCCTGGTTTCACGGAGACGTCGCCGTCCGTGGAGACCGAATCGTCGCCGTAGGACGAGTCCCCGCCGCACTCACCAAGCGAGAGATTGATGCGAAGGGACTGATCGTTGCACCGGGCTTCATCGACATGCACTCGCATTCCGACTTCGTGCTCTTCGAGGACGGCGATGCTCAGAGCAAGATTCGCCAAGGTGTGACAACCGACGTGCTTGGCGAAGGAGGCTCGCCCGGTCCGTTTCTCAAGCAGTTGTCGCCGCGCACCGTCACGGTCAAAGGCGAAGTAGTCGCGTTGAAGACAATGGGCGATTACTTCGACGCGATTGATCGCGCCGGCGTGTCAATAAACGTCGCGTCGTATGTCGGACTGAGCCAAATCTGGGAATGCGTCATGGGCCGCTCGCATCGACGCCCGACTACCGAAGAATTTGCCGAGATGAAAGCGCTGATCACGCAGGCCATGACCGACGGAGCGTTCGGCCTGTCGTCCATGCAGATGATGCCACCCGGCTCGCTGGCCACGACCGACGACGTGGTCGAACTCTGCCAAGTCGTGCGCGAACATCACGGCCTCTTCTCATCACACATCCGCAACGAAGGCTTGGGCGTATTCGATTCGGTGAAGGAAGCCATTGCGATTGGCGAACGTGCCCGCGTCCCAGTGGACATCATCCATCTCAAGATCGCCGACCAGAAGTATTGGAACCGAATGTCCGAAGTCGTCACGCTGATCGAGGCTGCTCGCCAGCGGGGCGTCGACGTACAAGCAAACGTGTACCCGTACACGCGCGGCAACAACGACCTCTCAAGCATCATCCCACCGTGGGCGCACGAAGGGGGCTCTCAAAAACTGATCGAGCGTCTGAAAGACCCGGCTCAGCGAACCAAGCTGAAGCGCGACATCGAGGGTGACATCGACGGCTGGTACAACCATTACACCGCTGTCGGCAAAGATTGGAGCCGGATGCTCGTCAGCGCGAACAACAGCTTTCGCGGTCTCACGATGGACCGAGTGATCGCCGAACGGAGCAAAGGCCGCGACCCAAAACCCGATCCGCTCGACGTGCTCTTCGACATCCTGATCGAAGAACGGGGCTCGGTCAGCACGGTCTACGCCCATCACACCGAAGAGGACATGAACCTCGCCCTCAAGCAACCGTGGTGCTCGGTCGGCTCCGACGGTTCAGCGTTCTTGACAACCGGCCCGCTGCGCCGAGGCAACCCCCACCCACGTAACTTCGGCACGTTCCCGCGCGTGCTCGGCGTTTATGTTCGCGAGCTGAAACTGCTGACTCTCGAAGACGCTGTCCGCAAAATGACCTCGCTCAATGCGGCGAAGCTAGGACTGAAAGACCGCGGCCGGCTCCAAGCAAGTGCATTCGCCGACATCACAATCTTCGATATGGACCGAGTGCTCGACAAAGCCTCTTACACTGACCCGTTTCAATACAACGTCGGCATCGAGTCGGTCATCGTCAACGGGCAAGTCGTGCTCGACCACGACCGACATACCGGAGTTCGTTCTGGTCGGGCGCTCAAACGTCAGCCCTGACTTCGCCAAAATCGAGAGGTCTTCCTGCTTGTGGCCGGACGAGATCCTCCCACAAGTACTGATAAATCGCCGCCGTTCAGACTGTTCCGATTTCGTCGCCTGACTTAGCCTGACGCCAACTGTTGAGCTTGTTGTGCCTCACGAGACCACCGCCGACTGCCTGCTGATATGAATGTCGTCCACTTCATCACGCGGCTAATCATTGGCGGAGCACAAGAAAACACGCTGCTCACCGTCGAAGATCAACATCGCGACTTCGGCGACAAGGTGACACTAATCACCGGCCCAGGCTTGGGACCAGAAGGAAGCCTGGAAGAACGTGCTCGGCGCGGCGGCTTCGATTTCCGAGTCCTGCCGGAATTGCATCGAGCAATCCACCCCTGGAAAGACTGGAAAACCTACTGCTCACTGGTCGCGATGCTCCGCGAAATCAAGCCAGACATCGTTCACACGCACAGCTCAAAAGCTGGCATCATCGGCCGAGCGGCAGCAGCAAAGCTCGGTATTCCGGCGATCCACACGATCCATGGCGCTTCATTTCATTTCGGCCAGAACCCGATTGCTTACGAGCTTTATCGGTTGGCTGAGAAATGGGCCGCTCGTCGTTGCGCGAAGTTCATTAGCGTCTGTGACTCCATGACCGAGCAATATGTCACCGCCAAGATCGCCTCTCATGACAAATTCGTAACGATCTACAGCGGCATGGAAGTCGAGCCCTTCCTCTCGCCACCTCGATCACGCGAAGTCGTTCGCCAGGAACTCGGACTGGAACCCGGCAACGTCGTCATCGGAAAAATCGGACGACTGTTTCCACTCAAGGGGCAAGAATATGTGATCGCCGCAGCGCCAGCAGTCATCGCTCAACATCCGCACGTCACGTTCTTGCTCGTTGGCGATGGCATTCTGCGAATGGAAATCGAGAAATACATTGCCGATCTCGGCCTGACACAACATTTCGTTTTCACAGGACTCGTGCCACCGGACCGAGTACCTGAATTGATTCACGCCATGGATATCGTCGTCCATACCAGCCTGTGGGAAGGACTCGCACGCGTGCTCCCTCAAGGCTTGATCGCTGGCAAACCAGTCATCAGCTATGACGTGGACGGAGCCCGCGAAGTCGTCGTCTCCGGCGAAACTGGGTATCTTCTGCCCCCACAATCGATCGACGAACTTTCCCACGCCATCAACATTCTGGTCTCCGACTCAGCCCTGCGCGAGTCTTTCGGACGCGCCGGACGCGAACGGTTCACAGAACAATTCCGTCACCAAACCATGACCCGACGAATTCGAGAAGTCTACGCAGAGCTTCGCAAGGGCCACTCTTAACTCTCGCGAGTCATCAGCCGACGCCGAGCCTCCCGCACGATCCGCTCCGCTTCATCTGCCGAGTCAGCCATCGCGGTAAGATGCCCCATCTTGCGCCCCGGCCGAGCCGATGCTTTCCCATACAAGTGCAACTTCACTTCCGGCAACTTCAAAGCCTCAGACCAGTTTGGTTCACCGTTCTCCCAAACATCGCCAAGCAAATTCGCCATCGCCGCCGGCCGCAATAACTCCGTCGAGCCCAAAGGAAGACCACAAATCGCCCGAACCTGCAGCTCAAACTGACTGGTGACATTCGCATCAAACGTGAGATGTCCTGAATTGTGAGGCCGTGGAGCTAACTCGTTAATAAGCAGTCGGTCATCGCGCGTCAGAAACATTTCAACGCACAATACCCCCACGACATCGAGAGCTTCCAATACGCCCCGTGCAATGGCTTCCGCTTCCGCGGCAATCTTCGGCGAAATGCGAGCAGGGGAAACAGTGACATCCAAAATGTGATTCGAATGAGCATTCTCTAAAACGCCAAAATGCGAAAATTCTCCATCCAATCCTCTCGCCGCAACGACCGAAACCTCCAACCGAAAGTCGACGAACCCCTCCAGAATCGCCTCACCGCTACCCAACTGCTCCCACACTGAAGCCACCTCACTTGCAGAACTTATTTTGATTTGCCCCTTGCCGTCGTAGCCCCACCCCGCCGTTTTCAAAACGGCAGGACACCCGAGTTCCCGCACAGCGACGGCCAATTCCTCGGCCGATCGAATCGCTCGAAACGGAGCCACCGGAAAACCACGTTCGCTGAGATACCACTTTTCTCGCAACCGATGCTGGGTGATGTGCAGGACTTCCCCGGCTGGACGCACTGGAGAAAACTGAGAGACCACTTCTGTTGTCGCTGACGGAACGTTTTCAAACTCAAATGTCACTACCGAAACTTGCTGAGCAAATTTAGAAACCGCATCCTGATCACCATAATCTGCCGTGACTTCAACATCCGCTACTTGCCCCGTTGGCGAATCAGAATCGGGCGAAAGCGTGTGGACTCGATAACCCATGCGCCGCGCCGCGATCGCAAACATTCGACCAAGCTGCCCGCTCCCTAAGACTCCCAGCGTCGCGCCCGGAAGAATTGATTCGTTCCTTCCCTGAATCACGGCAGAGTCTCCTGCAGCACTTTCTCAGTTTGCTCGTTGTGAAATGCTCGCAGCTTCTCGCGTAAATCGGGGCGTGTCGTTGCCAAAATGCGAACCGCCAACAATCCTCCATTAATGGCACCCGCTTTCCCGATCGCCATAGTCGCCACAGGAATACCACCTGGCATTTGAACAATCGACAGTAACGAGTCGACTCCCAGCAATGCATGGCTCTGAACCGGAACACCAATGACCGGCAACAACGTGTGCGACGCTACCATTCCCGGCAGATGTGCCGCCCCTCCAGCCCCAGCGATAATGACCTGAACTCCCCGCTGCTCGGCATCACGTGCGTAATCTGCCATAAAATCTGGTGTCCGGTGCGCAGAAACCACTCGACACTCGTGGTCAACACCAAATTGAGTCAACAATTCATCAGTATGACGCAACGTCTCCCAATCAGACCTACTGCCCATGACGACACAAACGAGTGGAGCAACATCAACTTTTGACATCAGAAATAGCTCCCAAGATGGTATGTGTGGCCTTCCCGTCCACATTACGACTATCAGCTCCACAACACCAGCCAAACAAAAAAGGCTCTCCCGAAGGAGAGCCTCAAAAGACCCCGGCGATAACCTACTTTCACACCTTTCAGCACTATCATCGGCCCTGGCGGCTTAACTGTCGTGTTCGGAATGGGAACGAGTGTTTCCCGACCAGGTAAAGTCACCGGAGAAAATCTTAGACGCCGGTTTCCCAGCAATCTAAGAAGGTGGTTGTGAATCTGTACTACTCAATCTCGCAAAAAGCCAAGGACAAAAATGGTCAAGCGTTCGTCCATTAGTACCGGTTGGCTAAGACGCTTACACGCCTTACACGTCCGGCCTATCAACCTGATCGTCTTTCAGGGGACTTCAGACCTTGCGGTCAACGAGACCTTATCTTGGGAGCGGCTTCGCGCTTAGATGCTTTCAGCGCTTATCCGTACCGCACGTTGGCTACCCTGCCGTGCCACTAGCGTGACAACAGGAACACCAGAGGTGCGTCCCTCCAAATCCTCTCGTACTAAAGAGAAAACCCCTCAAGTCTCGTACGCCCACAGTAGATAGGGACCGACCTGTCTCACGACGGTCTGAAC
>SXKJ01000481.1 GCA_005778115.1 Planctomyces sp.
CGTCACCTGGGCCGAGCTAGAACGCGTCGCAAATCTTCTGAATAACCGCCCGCGCCGCTGCCTCGGCTACAGAACCCCCAACGAAGTCTTCCTCAAATAATCTGCAACCTCAAATTGCATTTGAGATGACGCAGCGCCCCTTGCCGGTCAGAACGAAGTAGAGTGTCACGCCTAGATTATAGATGTCGCTTCGCGGATCGATTTCACGGCGAAGGCCATCCCATTGTTCCGGACTCATGAAGCTTGGAGTGCCGATCACTTCGGGGATTGTTTCGAACTCGTTGTTCATCAACGGACTCCCTACGGGATTGCCCTCCATCGGTTCTGACTGCTGACGGACGATCGCTAATCCCCAGTCGACCACATATGTCTCACCGAGCTCACTTCGCATGATATTTTGTGGCTTCAAATCGCAATGCACGATCCCTCTGGAATGTGCGAACGCCACGGTCTGGCAGGCGGACACTAGGGCCGGGATAAGTTCCAAGCGAAGGTTGTCAATCAATTGAGTCTCTGTAGTCGTCCGAAGTTGATCCAGCAAAGTTCCTTGTATGTACCGCATCACAATGAATGACCTGCCCGACGGCGCTGTACCGTAACTATAAACGGGAACGACACCAGGATGTTCCAAGGCCGCACTGATCTCAGCCTCACGCAAGAAGCGTTTCGCAAGATTGGCATCCAAAGACCGCGTGGACTTGATCGCCACCGGTCTATTTAAGGACTCATCTTGAGCGAGGACGACTTCACCCATTCCACCGCGGCCCAAGACACGTTGAACGCGATAGCGGGGCGCACTCGTAATCTCCGAAAAACGGTCTTCCGTTGTGGCTGGGCGGTCAAAAGCTCGCGGTGCCAATGTCGCAAACGCGCTGTCGTCGGCATTTGCCCCTTCGATCAGCGTCATGCCCCCGCCAATCACACCAAGATCTCCGAGTAGCTTGCTGACGTTGCCGTCCTGAGCTACCTAATCTTGATTGAGACCAACTGCGACGGCCTCTGTTGCCGGAGTTGTCAATTGGCCTGCCATCGGAGATTCAGCGGCGGCCAACTGTCGATCAACGGCTGCATCCAAGATCGCCCGTTGTTCGGGGCTGAGCAAGTTGGCTGCGATAAGCTTTTCGCCAAGATCGACATCCGGGTCTGAATGCCAAATTTGAATGCCGACAGCGAAGTCCTGGCGCTGGAGAAAGCCGCGTTCCTGTCCGAGGACGAGCAACTTCAAGTTGCGATCTGTCGCCCATTGAGGAGCAGGACGATCGGCCCGCTTGGGGTCAGCGATGCCGGTGCTTTCGTCGTCGAAAGAGTCTTCTCTCGATTCACTGGTTCTGTCCGGAATCACAAGTCCGGGTCCGTGATCAACCGCGTCCGGGAATTTACCAATGACTTCCAGGATCGATCCGACTTGCGACAGATATCGCGGATCATCAGGCCGAGTGCGTAGCATTTTCTTGTAGTCGTCCAAAGCCGCTCGGCTGCACTCTTCCGCTTCAGTTTCGCGTCCAATCACGGACAGTTCATTGCGGAGATGAAGACGACAGCCAGCAAGATCAGCTCAGTAGCTGAGAACCTTGGGATACTGATCGGCTATCCCTTCGTAATCGGCCAGCGCTGCACCAAAAGCCTTCACGGCATTGTCATGACGATCCATGCCCGCCAGCATCAACCCAAGGTTCGTCAGATTTCTTGCCAATCCTTCTCGGTAACTGCGGACTTGGGGAGATTGATCGACCAACTTGGCAAAATAGTCCACAGCAGCACGATAGGTGGCCAACGGGGCTTCATCCAACCAACCGCGCACGGCTTGGTATAAGAGCATGACCGAGGGATAACGATCGTCTTTCGCGACCGACATCGCTTTCGTGCAAATTAAGTCCAGCGATGGCGGAGCGGTTGATTCAATGTTACGAATGCTTGGCGTCGGACCTTCGGCAATCCTTCGATAAAGCGATTCCAAATCCTCTTGACTGGTCGTGTGGTGGTCGCTGTGTCGCGCAGGAGTTTCCAATTCGTGCGGAGGTCGATTCGTCAGAATTTCAAAGAGCATCGCGCCGAGCTGATAGACATCGGTTCGCTCGTCGATCAAATCGGGGCGGCCCTGCGCCTGTTCGGGCGACATGTAACTCGGAGTGCCAACGCGACCACTTGTCGCGCCAATCGGGAGTATCGGATCGCCAACATCTTTGGATTTGGCGTTGCACGCCAACCCCCAGTCGAGGACGACGACCTCACCGAACTCGCCAAGCATCACGTTCTCCGGCTTCAAATCGGCATGGATCACTCCCCGGGAATGCGCGAATGCCACTGCCTGGCAGACTTGGAGAAAGGCATCCAGCAATCGGCGTCGATCTCCAGATCGAGCCTGATCGATCCCCCTCGACATGATTTGGGCGATGTACCGTGAGTTGAACGAGCGGCGGATCGCAACAGAGAGTGTGTCGCCTCCCACGAAACGCATCACATAAAACGGCAGCCCGTTCTCAGGAAGTCGCCCCATTTCATGTACGGGAACAATGTTCGGATGCTGCAACTTTGCCGTGATCCGAGCTTCGCGTTGCAGGCGATCCACGGCTCCTGGCTGTTCGACGCGATCCGGGCGAACTTCCTTCATCGCGACGACACGTTGTAAGTCAACATCCTTCACGATCGAGATGCGGCCCAACCCGCCTTCCTTATGCACGTCAACGCGAACAAACCTTGAAGAAGACCCCGTGACAATCACGGGTGATTGACCATCGCCAGAAGTAGCGAGTTCTCCAACGGAACGGTGAATCTCCGGATCCAGGCTGCGGCACATGGCTTCTCGCGCAGCGACGTCGGCCGAAGCCGCCAACGCGGCGGAGGGATCACCGCCATGTCGCTGAAGTGTCAACTCCAGCACGTTCTGCAAGGCATCACATTGCGTGTCCGAGAGCCAGCCTCGTTCGCATCACAATTCAGGAACTGATCGCTGCCGCTTTACCGACCACAGAACACAAATGTCAGTAAACTGCTGATGGTTGATCATGCCGAGTTGCACGGCCAATACCCCAAACAGCAAATGACGTTCGAGATGTGTACGACTGCCAGAGAAGTCTGCAACCGGAGCGGATTTCTGGAGCAGTTTGTCCAAGGCATCGCGCACCAACCGCTGCAATTCGTCAGCCGTGCGAAAGTAAGACACAGGTATCCCGGACTGCATCAGCCGCTTTCGGAATTCCATCTGCCGGCTGGCATGATCCGGGTCATGTAACGCCTTCGCTGGAAGAACCGCGTCGTCATGCATCAAGAAGGCCAACCGTGCCAAAGCCGAATTTGTCGCAGTCTCGAATTCCAATTCCGTGTAGGACAGCTCCGGACGATCGGCCACGGGAGTTCCATAACGAAAACCGATGAGGCCCAAATAGATGTCACAGCAACAAACTTCGTCCTCACAAATCTTCGCCGGGCGACGATCTCGCGCCGTGAAGTCTTGCATCGCAATCCCCAACTGCCCTGACTGCCGCACGGCATCCAGTGCAGCAGACACGAACGTCCGTTCGGCGGGAAACAATCCCATTTCGCTAGTGTCCTGAGTTGTAAGTTCGTTGCATTGAAAACGCATCGAAATCCCGACAAATCGCGGGCAAAGTTTGTCAACGAATTAACAACTCAGGACACTAGTGTGGCTCAGAAAAACCTTGTTCATCGCGGCGACATCAGGTTGAGAGTCGATTGTTCGACATCCTAAAGCCATGTCATCAAAATTCCGAATCCGGTTTGTTGTAAATCTTCAGTCTGCAATGGCACGTTTGCCACCAGCGGTATCCGCCTGCGCCTCGCTGTTTTCATGGCCGAATACTTGCACACCCAGAATTGAGAAGTTCAATGGTTTGTTTGACTTACGGGACAGGCCAAAGCCACTCGTTTCGGTTTCCCGTCACCGCTTTCATTCAAAGCAGCCCATCGACAAGATTGTCACAGAGTTACGTTTTGTAGTGCGAAAGTGGTCGTGGGAGTTCTGGCCGACGGGAATTCCCTTTCAAACTCATCAAGCGGGAGAACGAGTCGATGAGAGACAGAATTCTGACTCTGTGTGTGATCGTTGGCGTGGTGTCTCCGGCGATGGCGGAGAATTGGCCGGCTTGGCGAGGCGCGGAGGGGACGGGGATCAGCCGCGAGAAAAATCTCCCCGCGCAATGGGGCGGGACCGAGAACATTCGCTGGAAGATCCCGTTGGCGGAGCCGTGCAATTCGACGCCGATTGTTTGGGACGAGCGGATCTTTCTGACTCAAGGATTGGAGAAGGGGAAGCGGCGAGCGTTGATCGCCTTGAATCGAAAGACCGGCGCAACCGAGTGGCAGCAGGAAGTGACCTCCGATGTGGAGGAGACCTCACACCCACAGAATCCGCCGTGCAGCGCGTCCCCCGTAACTGACGGCAAAGCGGTGTTCGCCAATTTCGCATCGGGGGGGATTCTCGCTTGTACGCTAGATGGAAAGCGGCTTTGGCATCGTGATCTCGGCCCGGTCCTCAGCCGCTGGGGGAATGGCGGCAGTCCGATTCTCTACGGCAAACTGGTAATCGTGTTTCACGGACCGGGAACGCCGTCGATTCTTTATGGATTGGATCGTGAGACCGGGAAGACGGTGTGGACCTCGGAAGAAACGCCGATCAACAGTCCCGTGTTCGGCTCGTGGAGCACTCCGGTTGTTGTGCGAGTGGGTGATCGAGATGAATTGGTCTTGCCGTTACCGGGTGAGAAAATCGGTAGCCTCGGCTTCTTCAAAGGCTACGAACCGGCCAGCGGGAAAACGCTCTGGCAGATCGACGGCCTGGGCAACGAGGTCTACGCGATGCCGATCTTCGGAGCGGGTGGTCGCGTGATCGTCGGAGTCTCCGGCCACAACGGCCCCACGCTGGCGATTCGCGCGGGAGGCTCTGGCAATGCCACCGAGACTCATCGCCTGTGGCGTACCGAAACGAAGAACCCGCAGCGAGTCAGCAGCGGCGTCATCCACGACGACCATTTGTACTTAGCCGACGCAACGGGAGTTTTGCAGTGCCTCAAGGCCGTGACCGGTGAGTCAGTCTTCCAAGAGCGGTTGGGTGGCAACTTGTGGGGCTCGATTCTGCTGGCTGATGGAAAGCTCTACGTCAGCAATTTGGAAGGAGACACCTACGTCGTGCGAGCGTCTCCGAAGTTTGAAATGCTCGCCAAGAACAGCGTGGGGGAACCGACGTATGCCGCGCTCGCTCCGGCGCACGGGGAGTTGTTCCTGCGGACTCACGGGCATCTGTATTGCATCAGCAGCGCTGCGGGAACGAAGTGACCTTTTACTAACCCGAAGCGTCAGCGAGGGCGAACGCTTCCCGACGTGTTGATTTCCACGATCCATCCCCCGTTGAGCGTTCGCCCTCGCTGAAGCTTCGGGTTAGTGAGTTATTGGAGCCGCGCCCGTCAGGAAGCGGTTGTTATTCCTCAAAAACGCCGCTTCCTGACGGGCGCGGCTCCAACAGATCACAGTCTTCTTCGGGCGAGTCTTCTGGGAGTAAACAATGCGAATCGCCGTCGCTGAGGTGGCTCAAGAGACGGACTCATTCAGTCCGCTGATTGCGGATCGGACTGACTTCGAAGCGTATGGTCTGTACTTCGGCGACGAGATCTTGGAGCGGATGCAAGGAGTCGGCCCGATCGGCGGTTTCTTAGAGATCGCCGCCCAGCAACCCGAACGACTCGATCTCTGCCCGATCATTCGAGCTTGGGGGAGCGCCGGCGGGACGATCACGGAGGAGACTCTCGATTTTCTCACCGAGCGATTGGTCACGCGATTGAAGCAGGCGCTGCCGCTGGATGCCGTCTTCCTATCACTGCACGGTGCGGCGGCCTCCGCGAAAGAGGACGACGTCGAAGGGCACGTCTTGCAAGCCGTTCGTGAGGTCGTCGGCCGTGACATCCCGGTCGTGGTGGCGTTCGATCATCACGCCAACATCACGCGGCGGATGGTCGAGTGTGCCGATCTCTTAGTCGGGCACGAAACTCAGCCGCATGATCCGCCGGCCACGGGACGAAAGGTCGCGAAACTTCTATTTCGGATGTTGCGCGGCGAGATTCGTCCGACCGTGCGCTGGCGGAAGATCCCGATGATCACGCCGCAGGATCAGTTCCTCACGTCGGCGGGGCCAATGAAAGAATGGTTTGACTTGGCTCGGCAGATGGAGACGCGGCGCGGAGTGCTCGACGTTTCGCCCTATCCGATGCAGCCGTGGTTGGACGTCGCCGAGGGTGGTTGGTCGGTCATTGTGCATACCGACAACGATGCCGCGCTGGCCGATACGCTCGCGGTCGAGATCGCCGACAAAGCCTGGAGCCTGCGCGAGCAGTTCTGGCGTTCGGAACGTGTCGCGCCAGCCGAGGCGGTTCGACAGGCGGTCGCCGCCGAGAAGGGTTTGGTCATTCTCTCGGACACAGGTGACTCGGTTTACGGCGGAGCCCCCGGCGACAGCACCTGCATCTTGAAGGCGATGCTCGAACAACAGGTTTCCTGCCCGGCATTCGTCCCGATGATTGATCCCGAAGCACTGCAGGCCGCGCTGGCGGCCGGTGTCGGTGCTCGGATCACGGTGGAGTTGGGCGGCAAGTTCGACCACGTCTTCAGCCAACCGGTCCGAGTCACCGGCAACGTCACGGCAGTCTCACACGGTTTCACCGTCGACCTGCGCGATCGCGGCATTTGCGACCTGCGACAAACGGCGCTCCTGGAGGTCGGCGAGATTCGCATCGCGTTGTTGAGCCATCGCAGCTTCGCGGTCAATCATCCCGTGCTTTACACGCATCTGGGCTTGGACATCGCCGACGCCAAAATGGTGGTCGTCAAGACGGCCAGCAATTTTCAGTTCTTCAGCCGCTGGCGCAGTGGCTTGATTCGAGTGGACTCGCCAGGAACAACGCAGTCCGACCTGACGGCGTTTCGCTGGCAGCGTATTCCGCGTCCAACTTACCCGCTCGATGAACTCGCCGACTGGCACGCCACCTAACACTACGCCGTACTTTGTAGCCGTGGATCGTTCATCAAGATTTCATCGGCGCTGGCTCGTGGCTGATCCCGCCGAAAGTGAATCTCCTGGGCGGGGAAATAGATCGTCTGATATGCCCGAATCGTTTCCGCGGGAGGCAGCCCTTCTTGCTCGCGAAGCAAGGCTCGTTCAAGAGCGGTCTCAAACGTGCAATCGACCCACAACGTCCAGTCGTAATGCTGCCGAAGTTCCGGTTAACAGATAGATCCCTTCCAACAGGATGACATCCACGTTTTCAAAGCGGTACTCGTGGCGGCGGTATGTGCTGGCCGTTTCCTCGGCGAAGTTCGCTTCCACCTGAATCGACCTCTGACGCTTCAGAGGCAGGATCAACTGCTCGAACATTTCCTCAAAGCGGATGGCGTTTCGATAAAAGTGCTCGGCCGAACGATCCTCGTGAAACCGCACGCTGGGCAGATTGAGCCAACCATCAACGTGGATTACTTCGGTTCGAAGACCCTGATCGCGTAGCTCCTGGGCAATGTGGCTGGTGACATACCCTTTGCCAGCTCCGTCAATGCCGCTGATCGCGACGAGGAATGACTCGTTCGACGATCGCTGACGAAAGCAACTAATGATCGTCTCAGCGACTTGGAGCACGTCATTATTCATGTGGAGTCACCAACGTCCGCTGGCCTTTGTGAAGAGACGCGGCATCACACTCGAATTCGCGCCCAATGAATGCTCATGCGGTCGGGTGAGCCGGCGTAGAAGGCCAACAGCAGTTGGTTCTCCGACAGCCGACGAATCGCCGGATGCCCGAAGGTCCATTTGCCCATGTCCTCCCAATACTGAGCGAAGTCAATTTGCTCGCGGCCCTGAGACAGCTTCGCTAGTTCCTGCTGCTGATGGACGACCAACTTCGCGTCGGTGGGCCAAGTGATCCCGCCGTCTGGTGATTGCCACAGAGTCAGCGTGCCGGGCTGATCGCGGTCCACGACGAAGGCGAACAACCGACCGTCTTCGAGCAACACCGGAGCGGCGATTTGACCGGGTAGCGTCGTCTCGGTCGGTAACGGCAGAGGTTGAGCGTCGTGGATCGACGCCCGTAAAAAATGCACTCGGCGATCTCGTTTCGCCGCGAGGTCGTGCGTCCAAAACAGCGCGATGAATTCGCCGGGCGTCACCGTCGCGCACAACCGCTGATCCCAATAATACAGTGAGTGCTCCGGATGCTGAGCCACTCGCCACGGCGGATCGAATGTCTCGCCACCGTCCCGCGAAATCATCAACCACGCGGCGTGCCGCGCGGGGGTCAGATCGTCGAACTCTTTGAAGCTCTCGAACGCGAACGCGATGGTTCCATCGGACCACAACGTGACCGAACCGCACATCGCACAACCGGTTAGCCCTGGAGTCGGCAACTCGCGCCAAGCACTCCAAGTCAGCCCATCGTCCGTCGAGACGGCCATGAGTTCTCGACTGCGCAAGATGCCTTCGGTAACAGGATCGAACAGCGGACGCTCGCGATCGCTGCGATCGAACCACGTCGCGAACAGCAGCACGCGCCCCGGAGCGACCTCGACCATCTCGCCCCCGGCGAGCGAACCCGGTGTTCCCCTCAGCCGAGTCTCAAACTGAATCGGACTCCTGGTCCAACTCGCGCCGCCGTCGGTCGAGCGACACAAGCCGATGGTATTGTCCGGCCCATGTTTCGCCGGCCCCACTTGAAACCCCGCCAGGATCGTTCCCGATCGCAGCGGACACAATGCGGTGAAATAGCTGATGCGCTCGGCTTCAGTTCGCAGCGCCGCATCAGAAATCAAACCGCGAGCTTCGAGTTGCATTGTCATTCGTATTGACTCCCTGAAAAACCAACGTAGCCGTCATCGCTCCGCGTAACGAGCCGAACGCGCGGTCGGCGTCGTTTGGCAATTCGGCTCATCACGCGGAGCGGTGATGGCAACGTTGACGACTCACGGTCCAGACTTCCCAAGCGTTTCCAGCAGGCCGATCGCGGACCAGGCGGTTCCCCAGTAGTGATAGATTTCGTCGCGAGCTTTCAGGCGTTCCGGTTCGGTGGATTTCGTGATGTTCTTGGACGGCGTGAACCACGAGCCATCTGGTTGTTGCGACGTGAGCAGGAATTTGCGTGCGTCTCGGAAGATGGCCGAGTCATCGCCGGCTTGGACTTTCGCCAGGACGTAGATCGCGAGGCCGGTCGTCATTGAATCGGTAGGGACTCCTTTCTCCCAGCCCCAGCCGCCGTCGCTTTCGCGAGCTTCGAGTAACTGTTGCCGCAGTTTCGCGACTTCATCGGCCGAGCCGAATTGCTTCTCAAACAACAGTCGCGTCGCGAGCCATTCGCGATTGTCGGGCTGCGGAGATTGCTGCCGCTGATCGGCAATGGCTTTCTCGATGACCTCGGATCGTTTTGTCCCCGGTGCGTCGTAGGACGCCAGCGCGAGCGTGGCCCACATCGTCGTTGATTGATTCGCTGTCGGCAGCGACCAGCGGCGCATGGTCGCGAACTGATTGCCGGGAGGCCACGAGCCGTCAGCGGCTTGATGTCGATTTAGCACCTCGATTGCGCCGAGGCGAAATTCCGGCTGAGCCAGAACGCTCGATGCTCCCTGGTTGCCGAGCAGCAATTGCCCCAACACGTCCAAGCCGCCGCCGGTTCGATCGGGAGCGTTCGGGACACGCTCGGCAGTCTTCGTGTTGATCGGCTGATACGACTTTAACTCTTCTTCGCTCAGCAGCGGCGTCAGCTTGGCGGCGAACTCTGCTTCCGTCTTGAACGGCTGCTCGATCAGCGGCTTGAGCTTTTCCTTAACCGCATCCGGCAGCTTCGCGGCTTCGACTTTGCCGAGGTCATAATTCTGCAGACGAAACAAATTGCGATGCGCCAGCGAATCCTTGCGACACCACTCGTCCCACTCCGCCAGCTTCTGGGCATCGACCGTCAACCCGTGAGCCTGAGCCGCTCGATGCGACCACAACAGAAACGGCACATGATGACACGACATGCAACCGCGGTCGTCCATCCATGCAACGCCTTCTTTTTCCAAGAAGGGAAGACTCCGCGACACGGCTTCGCGAACCGCCAAGTCGTTCGGTGGAAGTGCGTCGTCCGCCCTCGTGACGACGTTGAGCCATACGACAAGTAATAGAACGACGCACAACCATCGAAACATGGCAAGACCTCGCTTCACGACTTCACAGCGTACTTCTTGATGACCTCTTCGTTGATCTCGATTCCGAGTCCGGGACTGGTGGGGACGTCGAAGTAGCCGTTCTTGAGGTCGAACTTCCAGGGGGTGATCTCGGTGCGGAACGGGTTTTCGTAGGTGTCGAATTCCATCATCGGCTCGTCGCCGTTGGCGAAGCCTTGGAAGTGCGGGGCCAAGAGGGAGTTCAATTGCAGCGAGGCGGCGATGACGATCGCTCCGGCCCAACAGTGAGGCAGAGCTTGCATGCCGAACAAGCGGGCCATCTCGGAGATGAAGAGCACTTCGGCGATTCCGCCGCACAACGAGATGTCGGCTTGAATGATGTCGAATGAGCGTTTGACGATGTGCTCTCGCGCGGTGGCTCGCGAATCGAGCACCTCGCCGCCGGCGACCGCGATGTCCAAGGACTTCGTCAGCTCATCGTAACCGGCGTAGTTCGGCGACTGCGGCAGCGGTTCTTCGAAGCAATAGAAGTCGAGCCGCTCCAGTTCCTTGCCGAACTTCACCGCCTGAGGCAGCGTGAACGCGCCGTTGCCGTCGGTGAGCAGTTTAACGTCGGGGCCGACGGCGTCACGAATCTTCTCCATGACGGCGAGGTCGCGCTTGTGGCCGTAGCGGCCCGTGCGGATCTTCATCGCTCGGAAACCTTGCTTGGCGAGCGCTGCGGCTTCGGGGGGATGCTGGTCCTCCGGGCGGACACCGTCCACATAATTCATGGCGGCGGCATAACCCAACACCTTGTCGCCTTGACGTCCACCGTACATGTCGGCGATCGAAAGGCCGAGCGCCTTGCCTCGGAGATCGTGCAGCGCGATGTCGCAACCCGCGACCGCTCGGCCGTCGCCGAAGTTGGGTGCCCATAGCTCGCGCCACAGCTTGCGATGTTCCAGCGGGTTTTTGCCGAGCAGTACTTTCTTGAGGTGTCCCTCGATGATGCCGCGCGTACCGCCGACGTCGGCGGTCTCACCCCAACCGACGATTCCGCTGTCTGTGCTGATCTTCACCAGCAGTGTGTCGCGTGTGGCTCCCGACGCCACCGATGGTCCGATCCCTTTCGCCAATTTGTGCTGGAGCGCGAACGTCTCGACCTTCGTAATCGTCAGCGAACTGGGTTTCGGATCGGCGGCTTGAGTTGCTCGTTCGTCAAAACTCAACGAAGCCAGCCCGGCTCCGACCCCAGCAGTGACGGCGCTGGCGAAAAAATCTCGACGCGGCAGTTTGGTTGGCATGAGGTGCTCCTGGCGTGGGATGCTTTGATTTTCGAGGCCCAAGTCGGATGATACGGCCATGATCCTCGAAGTCCCCGACCACCGCAAACGAGAGGGAATCAACATGCACGCACTAGAAACCCGTAGCGTCAGCGAGGGCTGTCGCTCTACCTCAATTCGCCGTTTCGGAAAGCGGGTGAGCTGGCTCCCTCGCTTACGCTTCGGGTTACTGGGGCTGCTGCTTCCGAGTTTGTTGGTTGCGGAAGACTGGCCGCAGTTTCGCGGGCCGAATTGCAGTGGAGTTTCGTTGTCAAAGAAGGCGCTGCCGACGGAGTTCTCGGCGACGAAGAACGTGGCTTGGTCGGCGGAAGTCGGTGACGGCATCGGTTCGGCCACGGTTTCTGCCGGTCGAGTCTTCACCAGCGGCATGGTCGGTTCAAAACCGGAAGAGATGAAATTCGTCGTGTCCTGCTTTGATGCCGAGACGGGCAAGCCGCTGTGGAAGCGCGAGTACGATCCGGGCAAAGAGCCGATGCCGACGATCACCGAACCGAACAGCCACGCTTCCTCGACTCCGGCGGCTGATGCCGAGCGAGTCTATGTCTATTTCACGCGACTGGGGCTGACGGCGCTCGACGCGAAGACGGGCGAGACGGTTTGGAAACGGGACATCCCGGAGCCGTTCTTCATCTTTGATTGGGGAGCCGGAATGTCCCCGGTGCTGTTCGAGGACAAGGTGATCTTCTGCCAGGACGATGATCTCAGCCCGGCGATCTATGCCTTCCACCGCAAGACCGGCGACTTGATTTGGAAGGACGATCGCAGCGACATGGCGGTGAGCTACTCGCATCCGGTCGTGGTCGAAAACAAACAAGGCCGCGAACTGGTGGTCGCCGGGACCGGCAAGTTGATCGGCTATGACCCCAGCAACGGCAAACGGAAATGGTCCGCCGATCTCTTCTGCCGCAACATCAAGACCACGCCGGTCAGTCACGACGGCATCGTGTATGTCTCGGTCGAGAGCTTTGGCATCGCCTATCAATGGCGAGCCACCGCCGACACCAACGGCGACGGCAAGATCACTCGCGAAGAGATTCAGCAGAGCCGCAAGCAAAAGGACACACCGATCCCCGAAGCGTTCTGGAAGAAGTTCGAACGCGGCGACGTCAACAAAGACGGAGTGCTCGAAGGAGAGGAAATCGACAATGCGTTCCTCGACCCAAAGAATCAAGGTGGTCTGCTGGCCAAAGACAGCCAAGCTCGCGCTGGAGAGGAAAAGGATTGGAAGAAATTCGACGCCGAGCAGCAAAAGGAATCGTCACTGCAAGCCGTGCGCGGCGGCGGATCAGGCGACGTCAGCAAGACCCACCTCCTGTGGAAGAAGATCAACAAGGCCCCCGACCATGTGATCTCGCCGCTAGTGGCAAACGGCCGCATGACGCTCATCAAGGGCGGCTCATTCTCCAGCGGCTTCGACGTGACCAACGGCGATTCCCTGTGGCAGCGCCAACGCCTCGGACTCGAAGGGGGCTGCCTCTCCTCACCGGTCTATGGCGACGGAAAGATCTATGTCGCCGGCCAAAGCGGAGTCGTCGCCGTGATCGAAGACGGACCACGGCCAAAAGTACTCGCCACGAACGACCTGGGCGAGCCAATCATCGGCACTCCCGCCATCGCCGACGGCCGAATCTTCCTCCGCACACGCACGAAGCTGGTTTGTGTGGCGAAGTAAGTCGTGCAAACGAGTCGACTCGGCCGTTCAACTCAGTCCGACCAATACACGGTGGCGAGTCCGACCTTTAGGGAGCGGCGCGATGGGCGGCTTTACCGCGTGATGGCGAGCGGCCGCGGTTTTTCAATTGGCGAACTGGCTTTCGCGTCGTGCGGCGGGATGGGCGTTTTTCAGAAGGCTTTTGGTTGGCGACGGATTCCGCTTCCGTCAGGCTGTCGATCAATCGGTGGGCGAGCCGCGCTCGTTCACTGGCAGGTAACTTCAGAGCATTGGCTTCCAATTGCTCACGCGCGGCTTTCGCCTTGGACTCGCGGTCTTTGCGAATCCATTCACTGACTTCCGCCGCGGCTTCCGGACTCAGCGGTCCGCCGGAAATGATGAACTTCACTCCGTCCGGTTCACGAATCAGTCCCATGTTTGTCTCCAAAATGCCTGACGATCAATTGCTTGGCGGCGAAGTTGTCGATGACCATGCGATTGGTGCGGCCGATTCTACGAGCACCAAACGCGGTTTCGTAATGCAACATTAACTCTGATTTTGCTTCAAATGAAAGATAGCCGTCGAATCCCGCCGCGAACGACAAGTCGGCCACGAATGCCATCAAGCTGCCGGCAATCCCGGCCAAGTCCTTTTGGCGACCAACCTGGTTGGGATGGCTCTCGATCAGGTTGACGTGAATGAACCGATCCATGCGATCGACGGAAATGAGCCCCTGAATGTCGCGACTGATGCTCGGAACGATGAGTTGATAGACGTCGTGTTCCAGGACTTCCGCCATCCAATCGAAATTTCAATTGGCCGCCAATCGACGGACGTCACCAGGTCGAGCGCGACGGATTTCGGCATCAAATCTCCGACCCGAAACAACCTTTTCAATAGTGCCCGTCAGCGTGACGCCCTGTTGAATCATTGCCGTCTCCGTACTTCGACTGTCTGACTTTTGACCCCAACGGCCTTGTGCCGTTGGTGAAGCAGATGGTGAGCTAGTCGACGTCGTTTCAAATCCCCCAACTCTCTCGTTCCTCCGCCGGAGGCGGAGAAACGAGAGAGTTGGGGAGAGTGGTAGTTGCTTAGGTTTTAGCTCGCCATCGTTTTCACCATCCGGGCAAGCCGGATGGGGTCATCACGGCAAAAGTCAGACAGTCGAAGTACAGACTCATCTCAAAACTCGCGCTCACTCACAATTCGCGCTGCGGCCCAATAGCCGAACTCAAACGACCAATCGTTGGCTTGATTAACGAGACCGAGGGTCAGTTCCTGGCCGGCGAATTTGCTCAGATCGACGGTGAGCTTGCGCCAGCCGTTGGAGCAGGTTTCTTTCGAGATCATTTCGTCGGCGAGGCGTTCGCCGTTGCCTCGGATGACGAGTCGCCAGTCGCCGCGTGGGTCGTGAGCGACGTCGAGAAGCAACGTCGTCTTCTTGCCTGCGGGCGGGGTGAGCTTTTGAGTCAGCACACACGGCGCGTCGCGAGAGATTGGGTGTGTGCGGAGAACGCTGTCTCGGCCGAAGTGGTTGTTGAGCAGACCGATGCCGAGTTCACCGCTGGCGTTCGTCGTGAAGCCGGGGAGGACTTCGGCGATCAGCGATGAGAACTCCGCAGGGTTGGTGCTGTCGCGCGGAGTGACGGCGCTCACTCCGGGGAGACGCTTCGCGGACTTGTCGTTCGGGTGCTTGTCGAGCGTCAGGAAGGCAAACAGGTCGGTGATCTCTTGCGGCGTGAGTTGCTTCTCCAAGCCTTCGGGCATCAGTGAGAGTTCGTTGATTTTGAACTCGTCGATGTCGTCACGCGGGATGATTTCGAGTTTGCCGACGGCGACGGTCACGGGAGCATCCGCCGCTCCGCTCTTCACGGGTGCGACGGCGGCTGGTTTCAGGACAACGCGCTGCGGGCTGTCTTCGACCAGCAGGCCGCTTTGCACTCGGCCGGCTTTGTTGACGACGGTGCAGACGCGGTAGCCGGCTCCGATGACCAGGCTGGGGTCGAAGACGTTCGAGAGGAGTTGGTTGAAATCGTTGCGGCCGTTCGAGGTGATGTCGGGGCCGATGTCCGGGCCTTCGCCATAGATTTTGTGGCACGCGGCGCAGACTCGTTTGAAGACTTTTTCGCCCGCTAACGGATCGCCCGGCTTTTGGCGAATCAGCGACTTCATCTCGGCGACGACTTTTTCTCGATCGGGATTGCGCGTGTCGCGGACTTGGCCCCAATGGCGGCTCAGCAGTTCGTTGAGTTCTTTGTCCTTGAGAGCCTGAATGCGCCGCGCTTGGTTCACGTTGATGGCGTTCGCCGCGATTTGTTTCTCACCGACTTTTGACAACAGTTGTTTCGACCAGCTTGCTCGCTGAGTCAGCAGTTCGATGGCCGATGGCTGGAGTTCGGGTTCGAGGTTCGCGTATCGCGTCAGCACGAGATCAGCGACTTTGGGATCCTCGAGCTTGGCGAGGGAAGACAGAACTTGGGATTTGAGCGGAAAGGCGCTAGCCCCCGGCGGCGGTTCCGTTTGGCCGGCGGCTAGCGCCGTGCCGCTCAGTTTATCATCCAGCACTTTTGCGATGATCTCCAACAACCCTTCGTCCTTCGCTGCAATCAACGCATTCAGCGACTTCAATCGCAGCTCAGGTTGCAGCCCGGCGGTCGTGAACGAGCGGCGGACGTGCGGCAGGGCGTGCGGGTCGCCCCACGAGACCGCCAGCAGCGCGGCGTCGCCACCGAGCGGATGACTGACGCCGCTGTCGAGCAACGGCGTCAGCGGCTCGAACATCGCCGTCTTGAGTTGCTCCAGCTTGTCCCCCTTGAGTTCCCCCGACTGCACCTTCGCCGCCAGCACGGCCAACACCTCGCGCCCCACCTGCGGATGATCGTCCCGCAGCAACGCGAACAGTTTGCCGACCGGCTGCGCATCAAAGTTTTGTCTGCCGAGGATGCGCTCGGCGACGCGCGGCATGAGGTCCGCGACGGGTTTTGATTTCAGGTGCGAACCATGCTTCAAGGTTTCGACAAATGTATCTGCTTGCGATTCGAGGCGAGGATGCAGGTTTTGCCAAACAATGTGTGGGAGCAGTTTATCCCCGGACGTGTTCGCCAAGAGCCAAAGAAATCCGTCGAAAACGTGCCGTGAGTTCGTTGGCAGCTTTCCCAATCCGACGGCGACTTGAATCGCAAACTCTGGCGACAGGACCGGACGCCACTCACGTTCCCAATCGACTGGTTGAGATTCGAGGGCTTGTGCGAGACCCTGTTGACTTGCTCGTTCGTTAAGAATGTACCTGAGCAACCACGCACGATTGACGTGGTCGCCAGCCGCCAATTCTTGCAGATCGGAATGAATGATCTTCGCGAATTCGGCCGGCGCGTCTGTTGGGGCACCGATCATTGCGAAGAGTGCATGTCGTCGGACCAACACTGCGCGATTGCGATCCTGAACGACTTTGGAAATTTGTGTTCTGCCCAAAGTTGTGCGACGCTCCTGCAACAGACGTGTCGCCGTCCAGCGGATGAAATCGTTCTTCGCTCCGAGCCGTTCGATGAGTTGCTCGTCGGTCTCTTTCGCGAGATCCATTTGGGGATAAAGGCGAACGGCCTGGCGTAAGCCGGCTGGTTGTTTTTTTTTGGCGGCATTGGTTTTTGTCGCATCGACCGGGGGAACCAGGGGGCTGACGCCGCCCCGTTCACCTGGCTTCGTACCGCTCTGCTCGCCTTTGTCGTTGTATCTGACTCGATAAAGTCGGCCTTTGAGGCGGTCGATGCCGGCGGGGTCTCGGTTGGCGTCTTGGTAGCAGTGGTAGCGGTCGTACCAATCCAAAATGTAGAGGCAGCCGTCCGGGCCGGTCTTCTGCACCACCGGCATGAACCAGGCGTCGTTGGCC
>SXKJ01000482.1 GCA_005778115.1 Planctomyces sp.
GAAACGGCTTTGGCTCGCGACCTGTTCGTGCAGATGCCGGATGACGGAATCGTGATGGCCGACGCCGGCTTCGGCATCTTCGCGGTCGCGTGGGATGCGCGGCAGACGAATCGCGACTTCGTGTTCCGCCTGACCGAGTCGCGCTTCACCGCGCTGCGTCGCCGAGCCACGATCGTTGCCAGCGGTGAGAACTGGACCACCTACTCGCACACCTGGTGCCCCAGCGTCAAGGAACGCCAAACGCATCCGGACTGGCCCCCCCCGATGCTCGCCTGGAAGTCCGCCTGCACGAGATCCGCATTCATGACACGCTGACACTGTTCCGCCGCCAAGCCGCCGCGCTCATTGCCGAACCCCCACGCCGCATGAGCTTCAAATGCACTTGGACCACATTCAATATTGTTCTCTGGTCCTCGCAAGCCAAGGACTCCTCTGGCTGGCGCGCCAAATACCGTCAAGCTTTGCTGATTGCCACGCAAGACAAACTCCCGAATCGTCCCGGCCGTTCGTTCGAACGAGAAACCTACGCCCAACGACCAAAATCCACCCAATTCAGAAAACGAAAACCCAAAACGCCCGAACCCAAACCAGACTCTTAAAGTAAGTGCCATTGGGCTATTGGCGGCGGGACGCAGACGACAGGCAACACTCTGCCGAGCGAGGGACGCTGGGGAAAGTCTCCTGTCGAAATGCAAAGGGACTCACCGGAGTGAGTCCCTGCATCTGACTTGCAGGACGGGCACTCTTGCCCGTCACTTCAACGACGGGCAAGAGTGCCCATCCAACATGACACTGAATTAAGGCTCTCCGCCATCCGTGGTGATTTCAGGGCCACTGAGCCGCAAGGCGCTAGCCGCGGGTTCTTTTCATCGACCCGCGGCTAGCGTCTTGCGGCTCAAGAATTCGTTTTCAACACGGATGGTGGAGAGCCTGAATTAGTCGCGTTTGACCGTCGGCGAGGTGCCACGACCGATCTTGGCCGAAGTGACCGGGGACTTATCAGATTTCGCATCGCGTTCGTTCACACGAGTCACCGCCGTCGAGTGGATGTTCCGTGCGCGAGCCAAAGTCTCGGCAGAGAAATACGGCGTCGATGGCTGGCCAACGTGCGGAATGGACTTCGCCGCTAGTTGCTCCCAGCTCATCTTGTCGGTCAGATGCCAAGTCGCCGCTTGACCGGCTTGAGGGTCGAGCTGACCGCTCGCCACCATCTTCAGCGTCTCTGCCAGGACCAGATCGGTGCTGAAGTCTTCAATCTTGGAAATGCGATAGACCGTTCGAGGCGACGGTTCCGGCTTGCCATGTTCGAGGCAGACCGCAAGATACTTGAAACGAATGATGCGATCGGTTGGTACCGAGAAAAATCCTCCACCTCCACCGCCCCCCTGCTGTCCGCCACCTCCGAAGCCACCACCACCACCTTGTTGGCCACCTTGTCCGCCGCCTCCTTGTTGCTGTTGTCCGCCGCCTTGGCCACCACCTTGCTGGCCACCACCGCCAAAGCCGCCGCCACCCTGTTGGCCACCGCCGCCGAACTGTTTCAGAACTTGCTTGCCGACGAACGCAGCGGGGAAGTCAACGTTGAGCGGCTTGTCCCCTTTGTTATCGATGAGCAAATTGCCACCCATTGCGTCATTGGGAATCATCTTCACTTCGAGCACGCCCTTCTCAATGCCTTCGAACACATCCATGTGTTCCAGCGACTCATTGAGTTTGACGGCTGGAACCACTTTCTTTTTCGTTTCCTTCTTTGAGTCCGCCGAGATTCCGGATGCCATCAGGCTTATCGCCAGCGCTCCAACCAGTGTGCAGAGACGCCAACGAAACAACATGTGAGAGTTCCTTCGCGAAAGGTACAGGGCAGGCAACGGAAGAATTGTTCAACGTCGCGTTCAACCTTATCGCCGCTCGGCGGTCGGAATTCAACCGGAACTTCACTGAACCAGCGAGATTCGCTGCTCTGCGAGTCCTCACATCCCCAATCCGGAAAGCCTTATGTGCCGCATTGCCGAGCATTCACGGTATGCGGCTCACAATGGTCGTGCGGATCAGTCTCTCTGCGACAGTTCGGCGAAGGAACTCGGAGCCAATCAACTCCAGTAACCATTTAGGAAGCAAAGTACCCAAGCTCGCTAGAGAATGGCGCTTTCAATGCTCCTCGCTCTTGGCAAGCGTGGCGACTGCAAGGCTACGAATTCGTGCAGCAGAAATTAGCCTTTCGGTGGTCAGAAATAGACTCCCGAACCCGTCGCACTCAACGCGGTAACTCGGCCCAACGAGCTTCGTCATCATCCTCCGGTGTCGTGGTCTCCACTCGCAGCATCGTGTCTTCTCCGTCTGTGTCCAGCACTCGCAGCACGCGATTGCCCAAACGGAGCGAATCGCCAATCTCCAACCAAACTTCAACCATTGGTGATTCACCAGGCGCCAGACTGGAACGGTGATCGTTGTTCGACATGAGTCACCTCCTTGTGTTCGTGACTTTGTGGATGCTCATTGTGAGAGGAATTCCAACGAGTTGGCTACGTTGAAGAGAGGGGGCGGACTATAGTCCCGCGTCTCAATGACGAGCAAACCGTGATTTCTTTCTCGACCTGACTTCATACGATGCCGCCACTCCGCTTGCAGCCCGTGTTCAAACAACGCCCTTGGGGCGGACAGCGATTGGCCAAGCAGTGGCGCAAGCTCAATCTGACCACAAACGGTTGGGCGGAGAGTTGGGAAGTCGTTGATCTCGGTGACGACCAAAGCCGAGTCCTCGGCGGTCCCTTCGACGGACGTTCCTTGCACGATTTGGTACGCGAGCATTCCCACGAACTGCTTGGCCGTCACGCGGGGTGCCAGCAATTTCCGCTGTTGTTCAAATTCCTCGACACCGCCGAGACGATGTCGGTTCAAGTTCACCCGAACGATACGCAAGCGGCGACGCTCGCTCCCGGACAGCAGGGCAAATCGGAGGCGTGGTTGATCCTGGTCGCTGCCACCAACAGCCGCTTGTCCGTTGGCCTGAAACCAGGAGTTGATCGCACCGCACTTGAACGGCATCTCGCGGCCGGCACTGTTGAGCAATGTTTGCACTCGATCCCCGCGAATATTGGCGACGTGATCGCCGTTCCGCCTGGCACCGTTCATGCGATTGGAGCTGGCATCGCACTGGCCGAGATTCAGCAATCGAGCGACATCACTTTTCGGCTATTCGACTGGAACCGCCGCGATGCTCATGGCTGCTTGCGTCCGTTGCACATCGAATACGCCTTGCAGTGCATCGACTTCTCGCTCGGACCGGCGTCGCCACTCGTGCCACGTCTGCTGAGTGTGGCCGGTGGACTCAGTGAAGAGTTGATCCAAACGCAGCACTTTATTTGGCATCGTCACACATTGACCGGGACTCCCTTGCGATTGCCAGAGGAAGATCGCTGTCGCATTTTGTCGCTGCTTCAAGGGAACGCGCAGATCGCGTCCGTCTCTGGGCGAGAACCGCTGGCCGCCGGTGAGACGCTGCTGATTCCTGCGGTGTGTGATCCCATCGAATTCGTCTCGACGTCCGGCGCGGTGCTGTTGGAGACGCTACCCGGTTAGCCGTATTGCGACCGCCAGAGCGGCCCGCGCCGCTGATGTTCGTGGCCGCTTCCTGACGGCTGCGGCACGCTTGAGATGGGACTGAATTTCACGAATCTTCGATGAAGACCGAAGTTTCCTCTTTTAAGATGCCGACTTTATCGGTACTTTTCCGACCCTTTCCGCGGACCTTGTTGGCCGAAGGGCGTTGCTCGACTTCGGACACTGACCGCGAAACCCACCCGAGTTGCTCACCAGGATTGATTCAGGCGCGTTGACGAGAGCTGATCATGGTTTCGGTGATTTTCTTACCAATCAATCAGTTTGAGATGCTCCTGAGCTAGCGTCTCGCCCCCCCACTCTTTCGCCCGTTCCTGGTTTCTTCGCAGAGTCTCCTGGGCCAACAGAGTTGGCCAAGTCGAGATGCCTTTCCCGGCTACACCGCCAGATTGATCTCGCAGTGCCTGCCAAGTTCCCCTCAACAATCAGTTTGTTCCCGGAGTCAAGAAGCCATGAGGGCCTCGCGACTCGTTGTGTCTTTACTCGTAGGACGGGCACTCCTGCCCACCCATTGGTTCGCAAAAACAGACGGGCAAGAGTACCCGTCGTACTCCAGAACTCCAGTTTGAAAGGCTCCCAACTCCAGGGTGAAGTTCCATGTCCGACCTCACAAAAGTCAGAAACATCGGTATCTCGGCACACATCGACTCCGGCAAGACGACGCTCTCCGAGCGCATCCTGTTCTACTCCGGCCGCATTCACGCGATGCACGAGGTCAAAGGCCGTGACGGTGGAGCCACAATGGACCACATGGAACTGGAACGCGAGAAGGGCATCACCATCACTGCCGCCGCGACGCAAGTCGAATGGGAAGGCCATACGATTAACCTGATCGACACCCCGGGCCACGTAGACTTCACCGTCGAAGTCGAACGCTCATTGCGCGTGCTCGATGGAGCCGTATTGGTGCTGTGCGCCGTCGGTGGCGTACAGAGCCAATCGCTGACCGTCGATCGTCAGATGAAGCGGTATCGTATTCCGCGTATCGCGTTCATCAACAAGATGGACCGCATTGGAGCCAACCCGTTCAAGGTTACTCAGCAGATCAAAGACAAACTGCATGTCACTCCGGTTCCCATTCAGCTACCGATGGGAGCCGAATCGGACTTCGCGGGCGTGATCGACCTCGTCACGATGCAAGCGATCTACTTTGATGGCGAAGATGGAGAAACCACTCGCCGCGAAGCGATTCCCGAAGGCTATGCCGAACAAGCCTCGACCGCTCGGCAAGAGATGCTCGAAGCGCTCTCGATGTTCGATGACAGCCTAATGGAAGCCCTGCTCGAGGAGCGCGATGTCCCGGTCGATCAAATTCGGACACTGATTCGTGAGGCGACACTCTCGCAAGAGATTACCCCGGTCATGATGGGGACGGCGTATCGCAACAAGGGGGTGCAAGAACTGCTCGACGCGGTCACGTACTACCTGCCTAGCCCGCTGGACCGTACCGTCACCGTGACGAACATCGACCACAAGAAGGTCGAAGGCGAAGCCGAAGACGCTGCCAAGGTCACGCTCACGAAGAACGAAAAAGACCCGCTGGTCTGCATGGCGTTCAAAACGGTCGTCGAGCAATTCGGCCAGTTGACCTTCATGCGGATTTACCAAGGGAGCATGGTCAAAGGCGAAAGCTACACGAACACCCGCACGGGCAAGCGACAGCGCTTCGGCCGCATCGTTCGTATGCACGCGAACAATCGCGAAGACATCGATGTTGCCGGCCCTGGCGACATCGTCGCGGCCGTTGGCGTCGAGTGCGCATCGGGTGACACGTACTGCGGCGGCAACGTCAACTACGCGCTGGAAAGCATCTGGGTTCCGGAACCGGTCATCCGCCTCTCGATCGAAGCGGCCGAGCGTGACGGTGCGGACAAGCTGTCGAAGGCTCTAGAACGCTTCCGTCGCGAAGACCCCACCTTCCATGTGCAGTCCGATCCGGAAACCGGTGAGACGCTGATCGCCGGCATGGGCCAGTTGCATCTCGAAATCTACACCGAGCGAATCAAGCGCGAGTACAAGGTCGAGTGCATCGTCGGTGAGCCGAAGGTGGCCTACAAAGAGACGCCGACCAAGGCCGTCGAATTCAACTACAAGCACAAGAAACAGTCCGGCGGTTCAGGTCAGTATGCTCACGTCGTCGGCAGGATGTCCCCGCTGCCGGAGGATTCGAAGGAGACCTACGTCTTCCTCAACGAAGTCACTCAGGGCCGTATTCCCAAGGAATACATCAAGCCTGTCGACGACGGCATGCAACTTTCGCTGGTCAAGGGACCGCTCTGTGAATGCGAAGTGGTCGGTGTGCAGATCCAACTGCAAGACGGCAGCTACCACGATGTGGACTCGTCTGAAATGGCGTTCCGCATCTGCGGCCAAGGGGCCATGCGTGATATCCTCAAGGAGGCGCATCTCGGCTTGCTGGAACCGATCATGAAGCTGGAAGTCGAAGTGCCCGAAGAATACCAAGGTGGCGTCTGCGGCCACCTGAGCAGCAAGCGCGGCCTGATCACCGAGACGGCCACCAACATGGGCATCGGCGTCATCAACGCCGAAGTTCCGCTCGCCGAAATGTTCGACTACGCCAACGAACTGCGTTCGATGACGCAGGGCAAAGGCGGCTTTACGATGGAATTCTGCAAGTACAAGCTGCTGCCGCGCGGCTTGCAGGACGAAGTCGTCGAAAGACGCCGCGCCGACAAAGACCCGAAGAAGGCTAAGCAACTCGTCGGAGCGAAGTAGCATTCGCCTCGGCGAAGCCGACGGAACCGAACCTCGACAATCTCGCGCCCCGATCGAAGCAATCTTCGGTCGGGGCGTTTGTTTTTGGGTAAGGCACCGGCTCAGCTTCACACGCTTCTTTCGCAGTTCCGGCGTTCATCACGGAGCGTATTCAGTTTCAAGGCCCCCTCCGCCGTGCTTGTCCCGGAGAGATTTTTTCGCACTCTTTGGCTATGGCGTGAAGCGGTGGAACGATTCCGCGACCGAAACTATGTTGACCGTTCGCCGACCGTAGCTACAGAGCGCGGGCACCAATACCGCACGGGAGGGCGACGGGGAGAGTTTTTTATCGCGGGCGAGTTGGCATACCCAGGGCTGATCGTCTGGTCGGAGGTGATGGCGTTGAGCCATTCGGACTGCGGTTGGTCGTGGTCTCGCAGGAAGCGAATCAGACTCAGGGCCTCTCGCTCCGCTCGTAACGTGAGAGTCCACGGCCGTGCGTCCCAACACGAACGAGCAAGGTGACGCGACTGGCATCATCCGCCCCCTGGCTTGTCCCGGGGGCTTAACGGCTTCTGCGATAGTCCGCTGGTGATGGAATCGACATAGCGCAAAAGCCGTTGAACCCCTGGGACAAGCCCAGGGGGGCGTTTACAAACTGCGTCGTGCGCCCGGCCGGGCTGTCGAATTGGCAGGGTTGGTGGCTGGCGTGGGTAGTTGGCGGCTGTCGGAGGCTCCTGGGGACGTGTTAGAGCGGTCCAAATCGGTCGGTTTGGCAGCCCACGGCTCCAGGATGCCCACTCATCACTCCGGGATGATGACACACGGCTCCAGGATGCCAACTCACGACTCCAGGATGATGACACATGGCCCCAGGATGCAGACTCACGACTCCAGGATGCAGACTCACGACTCCAGGATGCAGACCCACGACTCCAGGATGCAGACCCACGACTCCAGGATGCAGACTCACGAGTCCAGGATGCAGACTCACGAGTCCAGGATGCCAACCCACGACTCCAGGATGCAGACTCACGACTCCAGGATGCCAACCCACCTCTCCAGGATGCCAACCCACGACTCCAGGATGCCAACTCACGGCTCCAGCCTGCACCACCATGTCCCCAGGACACTGCCTCACGACTCCAGGATGTCGCCTGATGTTTCCAGCCTGAGACCTCACGACTCCAGGATGCTCACTAATGACTCCCGATGCCATTTCATTGGCACGGGATGGTGACTCATGGCTTGGGATGATGTCGCAAGCGTCCGGGATGTGGACTCACGAGTCTCTGAGAGGATGCCTGACAACTACGGCTTCCACTCGCGGGCGAACTGCAACGCCCGTTGCCGAACTGGCTCGCTGAGCGTCTGGTCGGAGGAGATGGCGTTGAGCCATTCGGACTGCGGTTGGTCGCGATCTCGCAGGAAATGAATCGCGGTTGTGGCCGGTCTCCTGACCGAGCCACTGTGCGTTGACCGAATCCGCCGCGGCGGACTCTTGCGAACGGCAGAATGATTTCGACTGCAACGCTTCTTGGCCGTTCGTGGAGACCTTCGGTCGGGCCGGGTGGCTCGGTCAGGAGACCGGCCACAACACGCGCGTCGTGCTATTTCCACTCGCGAGCGAACTGGAGCGCGCGTTGCCGAACTGGCTCGCTGATCGTCTGGTCGGAGGAGATGGCGTTGAGCCATTCGGACTGCGGTTTGTCGTGAGCTCGCAGGAAGTGAAGCAGACTCAGGGACTCACGCTCCGCTCGCAACTCCGGTGTCCACAGACGAGCGTCCCACACGTTCACCGTATGATCCTCGCTGGCCGACGCTAGTCGTTTCCCATCTGCGTTAAACGCCACGCTTTCGACGGAGTTGGTATGTCCTTTCAGTGTTAGTATCTCCTGTCCCGTGGAAGCATTCCATATCTTGACCGTTCGGTCCCAACTCGCTGAGGCGAGCCGTTGTCCGTCCGGATTGAACGCCACGCTATAGACCGCGCCCGAGTGCCCTTTCAATGTGAGCGTCTCTAGCCCGCTCGTCGCGGCCCACACTTTCACCGTCTGATCGAAGCTCGCCGACGCCAGCCGGTTCCCATCTGCGCTAAACGCCACGCTATTGACCCCGGCGGTGTGGCCTTTCAACGTGAGCGTTTCAAGACCGCTCGTGGCGTCCCACAACTTTACCGTCGTATC
>SXKJ01000044.1 GCA_005778115.1 Planctomyces sp.
CCTTTCTGACTGAAGCGTTTTCAGTTGGTCCTGTTAGGAATCTGGCTTTTCTTTTCTCTCCTTCGTTTCTGAAACCCCACTTTCTTCGACGCCAAATCGTTCACGGCGTTGCCCTTCGGGGCGAAAGCACAACATCAACACTGACGATTGGGATGGTGCTCACAACAATCCGCTTTCGATCTTCGCCCTGATCTCATCGCGCACACGGCGGAACTCAGCAAGCCGTTGTTCGTCGGTGCCGCTCGCGTGGAACGGATCGTCGAACGGCCAGTGCCAACGTTCGACGCGGGCGGGGAACAGCGGGCATTCCTTCTCGGCGTTACCGCAAACGCTGATGATCAGGTCCGGCGGAGTTCCCACCGGAGGCAAGAATTGGCGGATGTGTTTGCTCACTTGCTGGGAAAGATCGACGCCCGCTTCGCGCATCACCTGCACGGCCAGCGGATGGATGTAGCCAGCGGGATTCGCTCCGGCGGACAGGCTTTCAAACCGCTCCCCTGCCAGATGCCGCAGCCAACCCTCAGCCATCTGACTGCGACACGAGTTGCCCGTGCAGAGAAAGAGAACCCGACGCGGAGAGTTCAAGCTAGTGTCAATCACCGATGACGTCCTTTCATGACCAGGCAAGCAAGAGAGGTTTGTATTTGTCGCGGGTGCTGGCGGCATGAACTCAATCGTCCTCGGCTTTTTGAATGAGAAAGTCATTCAGTGAAAGGTCGCGCTGCGCCAAATGGCGAATGGCGATGACCAGCACCCGATCGGGGCGGATCGTAAACACGGCCCGATGTGTCGGTCGTCGACCAATGCCAAAGTACAGGTCACGGATTTCAAATGGAAAATCGCCGCTTTCGCGAGACACGGCACAACGCTGCGGATTCGTGGCTAAGAGTCGATCGCGCCGGCCAACGCGTTGTACCATTTCGCGGCCTGCGTTTGGGAGCGGTTGTCAGCCCACCACGCATAGGCCGCTTCCAGATTGGCGTGAGCTTGATCGGTCAACAAAACCTGATAGTTCATGCCTTGTCCGCAAGGTTATGTTTCTGTCGAAACTCCGCGTCAATTTCCGTGAACGGGCGGAATCGCCCCGCTTCCACATCGTCGATCCCCGCTTGGATCGCCGCCAGATCATCCGACTCGCGCTCCAGCGCTGTGATCGCCGCTCGCAAGACGTCGTCTTCTGTCTGAAAATGGCCCCGCTCAAGATGTGTGTGAATTCGCTGACTGACGTCAGACGGAAATGGATAAGGCATCATTCTCTCCATTGGATGGCAGACGACCGGACGTTGGCAGACTACCAGCGACAGGCCGCGGACGCAAAACGTCGCATGAAACTTGCCGACCACAACCGATCAGCGAACTTGCCCTGGACCGTAGCCACGCTCGCCAAGAGCGTGGGAATTCCACGATTGAGCGAAGCTCTCCCACGCTCTTGGTGAGCGTGGCTACACGGCCAGCGGATGAGCATACCCGGCCGGATTCGCTCCGGCGGACAGGCTTTCAAACCGGTCCCCCGCCAGATGCCGCAACCAACCCTCCGCCATCTGGGTCCGACACGAGTTGCCCGTGCAGAGAAACAGAACGCGACGGCGGTGGCTCAGGATGGTTTCACTCACCGATGAGGTTCCTTCATGACCAGGTAAGCAAAAGAGGTTTGTCTTTGTCGCGGGTGGCCCAGCTTCGCAGAAGCTGGGTGCCGCAGGCACAAGAAACTTGGAGGACGCTGATTCCAAGGTTGAGGCCGTTAGGGCCATTGAATGTCAAACGCAGGTTTCTAATGCTGCGCAGTCCCGCCTCAGACGCGGAACTCTTTGACCAGATACCACCAACTCCGTTTCGCTTTTCTTACCTCTTCCAGCCGCAGGCCGCGTGCCTTCAACCAATCTCGGTTCTGCCGCCAACACTCTCGTATTGGCTCGTTTGTTCCTGTGTCCGGGCCGTCGGGAAGACCCAAGTGGTCCCTGACCTTGCTGGCTCGGAAACGAGCACCGGGATTAACTGTTCTCGCCACTTGCAGCGTAGCTTCGAGGATTTCGTCGGATCTTTTCTGCATGGTTACTTGCCCCCCACTTTCCTTCGTCAGGTCTGAGCTACGGAAACAGACTACGACCGGCTGTGCAGTCTATATGGGTCTCGCGGACCATCCGGATAACAGACAGTTCCGAGGGACGCCGAACAGTGAAGTGAGCCGCACGCGGTCTTTCGCGGTCGCGATTTGGGATGCGGCGATGGAAACGGACGTCAAACTATCGTGGTGACAATCACCTGCGAAGTTTAGAGGGAGTAGTGCAAAGTGCAGAGTGAAGAGTGCAAAGTGCAAAATGAGGAGCTGCATTTGGCACTTTGCACTCTTCACTCTGCACTCGCGTTTTGGTCGCGGAAGGCATCTCGGTGGGTCTCGATGACTCGACCCACCCTACAGAATTTCTTGAACGACGCGGCCATGCACGTCGGTTAGGCGATAGTCGCGCCCTTGGAAGCGGAAGGTCAAGCGGGTGTGATCGAAGCCCAGGCGATCGAGCAGCGTGGCGTTGAGGTCGTGGACATGGACCGGATCGCGAGCGACGTTGAAGCTGTGATCGTCGGTCTCGCCGAAGGTTTGGCCGCCGCGAATGCCGCCGCCGGCCAGCCACATCGTGAAGCAGCGGCCGTGATGGTCGCGGCCGTAGTTCTCCGGCGTCAGCTTGCCTTGGCAATACACCGTGCGGCCGAACTCGCCGCCCCAGACGACCAGCGTCTCGTCGAGCAGGCCGCGCTGCTTGAGGTCTCGGACCAGCGCGGCACACGCTTGATCGACGTCGCCGCATTGCAGACGCAGGTCCGACGGCAAGTCGTAATGCTGATCCCAACCGCGATGATAAAGCTGCACGAACCGCACGCCCCGCTCGACCAGCCGCCGAGCCAGCAGACAATTCGCCGCGAACGATCCGGGCCGGCGAGCGTCTTTGCCGTACAACTCAAACGTGGATTCGCTCTCGCGAGACAGGTCGGTCAGTTCCGGGACGGCGGTCTGCATCCGAAACGCGGTCTCGTACTGCGCGATGCGCGTTTCAATCTCGGTGTCGCCGAGTTTTTCCAATCGCCGTTGATTGAGTTCGGCGAGCGTGTCGAGCATCCGTCGCCGCGAATCGGCCGACAGTCCGGGCGGGTTCTTGAGGAACAAGACCGGCTCTCCGTCGGTGCGGAACTGCACCCCTTGATGCTGCGACGGCAGGAACTCCGCGCCCCACAACCGCGCGTACAACGGATCGGCTGGCCGAGCGGCACTGCCTCGCGACAGCAGCACGATGAACGCCGGCAAGTTGTCGTTGGCTCGGCCGAGTCCGTGACTGATCCACGCTCCGAAGCTGGGCCGGCCCGGCTGTTGATGTCCGGTCTGCAAGTACGTCACGGCCGGATCGTGATTGATCGCCTCTGTCGTGACGCTGCGAATCACACATAGGTCATCGACGACTCCAGCCGTGTGCGGCAGCAACTCACTGATCCATGTGCCGCAGTCGCCGTGTTGAGCGAATCGAAATGCCGACGCGGTGAGCGGCAGGCTCGCTTGTCCCGACGTCATGCCGGTCAGTCGCTGAGTACCTCTCACCGACGCTGGCAATTCTTGGCCGTGCCATTCGCGGAGCTTCGGTTTGTAATCCAGCAGGTCCACTTGCGAAGGACCGCCGTGCATGAAGAGCGAAATGATGCTGCGAGCTTTCGGAGTTCGATGCGGCTGCGCGGCGAACCCGTCATCGGCCATCATCGCTGCGAGTGCGGTGGCTCCGAAGCCGAGGCCGGATGTTTTCAACCAATCACGACGAGTGTTTGTGTCGGGCATCTTTCGTTTCTCGACGGGTAACGCATTCCATTCAAAGGCTTGGCCACAAAAAACACGAGAAGCCACAAAAAGAATCCTATGGGCAAACTTCGACCGCAGTCCGATTCTTCCTTTTTGTGCCTTTTTGTGTTTCTCGTGGCAATTCACTGTCGTCGTTGAACGATGGTCGCGAACGAATCTCTCTGCTTCTAAAGGTGCGAAATCAGTTTGACTGGCAGATTGCCACGTATCGCCGCACGGCTTCTGAGATGCCCAACTCCAGTGCGTCGGCGATGAGAGCGTGACCGATCGAAACTTCTTCGACGTGCGGCACCGCTCGCAGGAATGAGCCGAGGTTGTCGAGGTTCAGATCGTGTCCGGCATTCACGCCGAGACCAACTTGCTGAGCGGCTCGCGCTGTCACCGCGTACTGCGCGAGTGATGCGTCTCGTTGGGCGGTTGTGAAGTCGCGAGCGTAGGGTTCGGTGTAAAGCTCGATGCGATGTGCTCCGGTCGCGGGGACGAGGGGCATGGCTTCTGGCGTTGGGTCCATGAAGATCGAGACGCGGATGCCGGCGTCTCGCAGCGGCGGGACGACTCGCTTCAGCAGGTCGGCTTGAGCGACGACGTCCCAACCGTGGTCCGAGGTGCGTTGATCTGGCGCGTCGGGGACCAGCGTGCATTGCTCTGGGCGGACGGTGCGGACGAGGCTCAGAAATTCGTCCGTCGGGTAGCCTTCGATGTTGAACTCGACGTGAAGTTCGCGGGTGAGTTGCCGCAGTTCATGGACGTCGCTGGGTCTCGTGTGGCGTTCGTCGGGGCGGGGATGGACGGTGATCCCGGCCGCCCCGCAGGCGACGCACAGCCGAGCGAATTTGCACACATCGGGCAGGCCGTTGTCGCGGGTGTTTCGCAGCAAGGCGACTTTGTTGAGGTTCGCGCTGAATGCGGTCATCGTGGAGGCTTTCGTGAAAGCGACGCCGTACCGCGACCGTCAGGGAGCGGCCTGAACGGTGGAGGGCCGCTCCCTGACGGTCGCGGTACGGCTTTCAAAGGCGAACCGATATTACCGCCCCGATTAGCGGGTGGTGAGTGACGCGGAACCGGTCGGGAGTGGCCACAACTCGGCCGAGTGGTATCATGGTCGGCGGTTTCCGTCGTTTTTTGGCGAACCGACGTATTGGCACTTATTCTCGCCAACTCTCTTTTCGCCAGCAGGTGCAGCATGTCTCAGACTCTCGATCAATTGGAACCTTCCGCTGTGCGACCTTCATCTGCCGAGCAGAACTTTGACGAATTCGCTTACAAGCCCATTCCCCCGCTGGCTCCGGTCTCGGCCCTGTTGGGGATCTGTGCTTTGTCGGGGCTGCTCAGTCCGTTGGGGATGGTCTTTGCTGTGTTTGGTTTTGTGCTGGGCTTTTTGGCTCTGCGACAGATTGATCAATCGGACGGCGGTCTGAGCGGCCGCAAGCTGGCGATGGCAGGAGTCGTGACCTCGGCAGTGTTGCTCGTCAGTTGCACTTCGCTGCATGTCTATTGGTATCAGACGGAAGTCCCTCCGGGTTATCAGCGAATCAGCTTTGGATTGGACATCTCGAGGAAGGGGTTCATCAACGAAGACGGTCAGGGGCGAGTCCATCCGGACATCGCCGCGCTGGAGGGGAAGCAACTGTTCTTAAAAGGTTACATGTACCCCGGAACTCAGTTGGATGACCTGTCGACGTTCCTGCTCTGTCGAGACAATGGCGACTGTTGTTTCGGAGGACAGCCGAAACTAACCGATATGATCAAGGTGAAGATGACGGGTGACTTGCGAGCCTACCACATGCAACACCTGGTCTCGGTGGCCGGAGTTTTCCGGTTGCGAGATTTGCGAAAAGCCGGCAACCTAGAACCGGCCTTTGAGTTGGAAGCCACTCATTTCGGACTCGCCAAGACGTCCTATTGATTTCGTCCACGGAGCCTCGCGATGACTCTTTGCCCCAAATTGGAATGGATGCTGGCGGCGGGAGTGATCGCGATCGGAACGCTTGCGGGATGCGGGCATGTGGAAGGGGAAGCGGCGAACTCCAATTCCACCGCGACGGTGACGCTCGGTTTGCCAGCCGATGAGCCAGCCTCGATGGCCGAGCCGACGAACGTCCAACCCGCGTCGGCCAGCCAGCCGGCTGCCAGTGAAGTCATCGCGGCAAACGATCAACCCACCGAGACCAAATCGTCCACGGCTGCTGCAACTGCTGACGCGAGTCCTGCGACGAACTCAACTTCGGCCGATGAATCGCGATCGTTCAAAGTTGAAGGGCCGGATCAAGCGATTCGCGTCAGCTTCGATGACATCGATCTGCTTAAGGTGCTGAACCTCGACCCGGTCCCGGCAGATGCACCCGAACGATTGCCGAAGTGGCTGAAGGCGCTCGACGGCAAACGGATTCGAGTCCGGGGGTTCATGTTCCCGCCGTTTCAAGACACGGACATTCGCGGGTTCGTGCTGGCTCGCGACAATCAGATCTGCTGCTTCGGACGAACCCCCAAAGAATACGACCTGATCGACACCTTCATGCGCAAAGGGGTGACGACTCATTACATTCAAGGCCGCCCGTTCGACGTGGTGGGCGTCTTCCACATCAAGTCGGAAATTGAGAAATACACCGCGATGTACGAATTGGAAGACGCGATCGTGATTGAGAAGTAAGAAACAATTGCCCGCCACCGGGCTTGCCCCGGTGGTTCCCGCGCTTCTGCACTACGGACACTTGGGTTCAAACGAATCGCGCCGTAGTGCAGAAGCGCGGGAACCACCGACACAAGGTCGGTGGCGGGAGAGTTGAAACAAAGGAGCCTCGCCATGAAATCCCGCCTGCTCATCGTTCTCGCGGCCGCCGCGCTGTTGGTTCCGCAAGCCGCTCGTGCTGAGAAGCACACGAAGACGACGTACTTCTGCTGCCCGTTCTGTGCGGCTCCCTCTCTGACGCTCAGCGAGCAATTGACTCAGGCCGATGCGGCAGTGCTCGTAAAGTGGGTTGATGGCAAACCTCCCACGGAGAAATCTCCTGTCGGGTCCACGACGTATTCCATCATTGAACTCGCGCGCGGGCCGAAGGAGTCCTTGAAGAAGGACGACAAGATCACCGTGCCCCGTTTTCGAGCCGGCAAGAAGGACGACCTCTTTCTGCTCTTCGGGACCAAAGACAAAGAGATCGACTGGTCCAGCCCGCTGGAAGTCACCGAGGTGACGTACCAATACATCAAGCAAGCTCCATCGCCAGAGTCACCGACCACCAAGCGGCTGGAATACTTCCTCAAGTTCATGGAGTACCCCGATCAGCTTGTCTCGAACGACGCCTATGGCGAATTCGCGAACGCTCCTTACGAGGACATCGTCAAAATCAAAGACAAGATGGACCACAAGAAGATCCTCCGTTGGGTCACCAACAAAGAGACCTCGCCGACTCGGCTGGGTTTGTATGGCCTGTTGCTCGGCCTGTGCGGCGACGAGGAAGACGCGGCCGTGATGGAGAAAAAGATTGAAGAGCAAACCCAAGACTTCCGACTCGGCATCGACGGCTTGATCTTCGGCTATCTGCTGCTGACCGGCGAAAAGGGATTGGATCGAATCGACCGCAGCAAGTTTCAAGACAAGAAGGCTCCGTTCAGCGAGACCTACGCCGGCATGCAAGCTCTGCGTCAAATGTGGACCTACGGCAACGGCCGCATCAGCAAGGAACGGATGCGGAAGTCGATGCGCGAATTGCTCGACCGCCCCGAACTCGCCGACCTCGTCGTCGCTGACCTCGCTCGTTGGGAAGACTGGTCTGTGCAAGACCGCCTGATGAAGCTCTACGGCGAAGGTGAGTACTCGCTGCCGTCGATCAAGCGCGCGATCGTGCGCTACTTCTTGACCGCCGCGAAGGTCCAGCCCCCCAAGACCGACGACACGAAAACGGAAGTCGCCAGCAGCGCTGATCCGAAACCAGTCGAACTTCCGGCCTCAGCCGTGCAGGCCCGCGCGAACCTGGAAAAGCTCCGCGAGAAAGACCTGAAGACGGTCAAAGAAGCGGAACGGTTTTTCTTCCTACAGTAGCCTGACTCTCCGAGTCGGGATGTTTTCGAGGAAGCCCCGACTCAGAGAGTCGGGATACGGCAGACCCTCGGAGATCTATCATGCTGTTCCGCCGACTCATCGCCTGCGCGCTTGCAGCCGCTCTATTCGTGACAGTGTCGAATCCTGTCGCCGCGTGTCCGTACTGCGGCGGTCCCCAAAAGACGCTCTCCGAGGAATTCGCTGGCGCGGATGTCGTCGCGCTCGTGCAGTGGAAAGCTGGCCGAGCCCCCACCGGGATGTTGGGGAGCACCACCTTCTCGGTCGTTGAGATTGCTCGCGGTCCCAAGGATGCCTTGAAGAAGGACGAGCAGATCAAGATCACTAAGTACCAAACCGGCAAGAAGGGGGATTTGTTTCTGCTCTTCGGCACGCAAGGGAAAGAGATCGAATGGAACAGTCCGCTGGAAGTCAGCGAGACCACCTATCAATACATCGTGCAGGCTCCGTCGCTCAAAGCGCCGACCCCCAAGCGGTTGGAATACTTTGTGAAGTTTTTGGAGTCCTCCGATCAGCTCGTCTCGAACGATGCCTTTGGTGAGTTCGCGAACGCTCCTTACGAGGACATCGTGAAGATCAAGCGCAAGCTGGACCGCGTGAAGATTGGCAGGTGGCTCGCCAATCCAGACACGTTGCCGAATCGGCTGGCGCTGTATGGCTTGTTGCTCGGACTGTGCGGCAACGAGGAGGACTCGCGGATGATGCTGGCAAAGATCAATCAGCCGGCCGCCGGATTTCCGTTGGGTCTCGATGGACTGATCTCCGGCTATCTGGTGCTGGCGGGCGAAAAAGGATTGGACGCGATCGACAAGAGCAAACTCCAAAACAAACAGGCGGATTTCAGTGAGATCTATGCCGCGGCGCAGGCGTTGCGATTCATGTGGACCTACGGCGACGGACGCGTCAGCCAGGACCGCTTGCGGCAGTCGATGCGAGGGCTGCTAGATCATCCCGATCTGGCGGATCTGGTGATCGCGGATCTCGCTCGCTGGGAAGATTGGTCCGTGCTGGACCGACTGATGAAGGCTTACTAAAAAGGGGGTTATTCGCAGCCAGCGGTAAAGCGCGCGGTCGTCCGTTACATGATCGTCGCCTCGAAGGCCAACGGTAAGTCGTCCGAGCAAGCCAAAGCCAACTTGGCGAATTTGCGTCAACAAGACCCCGAGGTTGTCAGGTCGGCCGAGCGATACTTGCCATAGCCCTGTCGCCAATCGGATGGCATGAATGAGGTCGACCGCGAGATCAAAGGAATCCAGGCGTTGACGAAGAAGCTCGCGAAATCGGCCGGTCAGAGCCCTGCGTTGTCCGCTCGGCAGCAGCGTGATGCGCGAGGTTGCAGTGGGTGCGTCGCGTGGATCTTCGCCCTGATGTTCTTCGGTGGCGGCTGCGCGATGTTTTTCTTCATGGCGCTGCGGCCGTGGGTCGGCATGCTGCAAGCTCGAAGTTGGGTGGCGACTCCTTGCACGGTGATCTCCAGCGACGTGAAGGCTGATGAGGACTCATTGCACCTTTCCGTCGTCTTCAAATACTCGGTGGCTCAGCAGGACTACCAATCGGACACCTACTGCTTCAGTTCGATGGGCTCGAACACCGCCAACAATTGGAAGCGGCGAGTGGTCCGAGATCATCCGGCCGGCAAGCAAACCACTTGCTTCGTCAATCCGAGCAACCCGGAGGAAGCGGTGATCGAGCGCGGCTGGGTTCCCGACATGTGGTGGGGATTCTTTCCGATCCCTTTCCTGTTGGTTGGTGGAGCGGCGCTGTTGTTCGCGTTGGGAGTGATTCGCGTTCCACAATCAAATGCCACGAGCCATTGGCAACCGCCCCGCAGTGTGAGTCCTGTCTCAACGGCCAGCCTCGCTGACAGCGACCAGGATGAGATTGTTGATGGGCCAGTGATGTTGAAGCCGGCCTCGACACCGCGCGCCACTTTGGCTGGAGCAATCTTCATCGCAGCGTTTTGGAACGGAATCGTGTCGATCTTTGTTTGGGAGATGATTGACAGAATTCGTCAGGGCCAGATTGTTGGTTGGCAATGGTTCGAGGTTTTGTTCTTAACACCTTTCGTGTTGATCGGAGTTGGCCTCATCGGTTTCGTGTTCTACTCACTGCTGGTGCTGTTCAATCCTCGGCCGACGTTGACGATCGACTCGGCAGCCATCCCACTGGGAGAGTCGCTGCGGCTGACTTGGAACCTCGCCGGCCGTCTGAGTTCGATCAACCGATTCACGATTTCGCTGAAGGGAGTTGAAAAGGCGACCTACCGCCGCGGCACCGACACCACTACCGACACCGAGACATTCGCCGAGATCACGATCTTCGAGACCACGGAGATGTTCGAGATGGCCGAAGGCTTGACCGAGATCCACGTCCCCGGCGACACGATGCACTCGTTCGATGCGTCAAACAATAAGATTCAATGGACGCTGGAGGTGCATGGCGACATCACGCTGTGGCCCGATGTGGCGGCCTCGTTTCCGATCACAATCCTGCCGAAGCGGCTTGAGGAGGTCGCATGAATTCGCTGGCGATCCAAACCTGCGACGGCCGCACAACGTTTGCCCCGGCGGAGACCATCGCAGTTGATGTGCAATGGGAACTTGCCGACGAACCGGAATCGCTCGAACTACGTCTCGTATGGAACACGTCTGGAAAAGGACAGACTGACATCGGCGTTGAGAAAGTTATACCGCTCGACGCGCCCGGCATGTCCGGTTCGCGCCGGCTCGAGGTAGACCTTCCCGCCGCGCCGTACAGCTTTTCCGGCAAACTTGTCTCGTTGATCTGGGCGTTGGAACTGGTCGCGAAGCCGTCGGAAGATTCCTGCCGCACTGAAATCACGATCGCCCCTGGTCAATGCGAAGTGCTGCTGTATCGCGAGCCCAATAAACAAACTGTCGACGAATGAGAGCCGTCTTGTGTTGCGAGCACGCGACAATCCCTTCGCGGTCGAACGAGTCCTGCGGCTGAGATATCAGTTCTGCAACAACGACTGGTCCTCGTTGTTGCAACGACTGCAATCTCTGAACTACCTCGCCACGATCGTCGGCCCGAAGGGTTCTGGCAAGACGACTCTGCTCGAAGATCTCGCCGAGCGACTCAAAGCCCGCGGTTTCCGAGTTCATAGACTGTTTCTCAACGAGCAAAGTCGAGCCTATCCCACACACTTCGTTCAGAACCTGCGCGATTCGCTCGGCGAACACGACATCATCCTGTTCGATGGCTGCGAGCAACTGAGCCTGCCCGCCTGGTGGCGCTTCCGCTGGGAAACTCGCCGAGCCGGCGGAATGATCATTACGAAACATCGCGCCGGCCGCTTGCCGACGTTGATCGAATGTCGGACTACTCGCGAATTATTCATAGAGCTTGTCGGCCGCCTGCACGAACCGACGACGTTGGCTCCCGACACGCTCGACAGATTGTTCCAGAAACATCACGGCAACCTGCGCGATGCGATTCGAGAACTGTACGACCTCGCCGCTCACGAGCCGGGGTGTAGCCGAACTCGTGAGAGTTCGGACGGTCGGTGATCAGATCCGAATTCTCACGAATTTGGCTACAGACGCGATCAGGCTTTGTCCTTGAACGCGAATTGTAGTTCGACGTTCTCTCTCGGCAGCACTTTGCCGCCGACTTCGATGTGCGGATAGACGAAGAAGTTCAACGGCTGACTGGCGGACTTCGGAGTCAGCGAGATATCCCGGCCGACGGAGAAGGTCACGCGATCGGGAGTCAGCCCACCGAAGTAATAGTCCTTCATCATCGGGTTCTTGTCCGCTTCCGAGATATCGACCGGCACCCAGCCGCGCTCGTCCGTGTAGAACCAGGCCCAGCAGTGATAGCCGGCGATCGGGCCTTCTGGTTTGTCCGTCGGAATCGAAAAGCCGATTTCGAATCGCGAAGGCAAGCCCTGCGACCGAGCCAGCGAGATGAACAAGCTGTGGAAGTCGGTGCAATTGCCGTAGCGGCTATCGCACACCCAGTTCGTGTCGCCGCGTCCCCAGCCGGTCCCCTCTTTCTTGTAGGCGACGTGGTTGTCAACGAGGTCGTAGATCTGCCGAGCACAAGCGAACTTGTCCTGCAACAACTCGACCATATCGAGCAGCTTCAGCGGCTTACCCGACGTCGGGACCATCGTGTCCGCCCGCAAAAAGAATTCGCGTTTGGTGCCATCCAGCTTTTCGTTGAGCGGAGCAACAGCTTGTGCCGAGCCGCGCAGCACTTCTCGGCGAGTGACCTCATACGGAACATCGACACTGAATTCGCCGGACTCCGGAACTTTGGTCTCGAAAAACAAGATGCGATTCCCAATCTGAGGATCGCTGTTTTCAGAGATCTCGACAGGAGCGATCGCGTCCAGCCGTCGCACCTTTTGCTCGTCGCTGTCCGACGCCGACGGCAGCCACACACGCACGAGGTTCTGTTCCGAGTCCTCGACCGGCTTCAGGTCTTTGACCTTGAAGCGGTAATGAAACGTGAATTGCCGGGTCTTCAACTCCGAGTCAGCAGCAGCAGCGATTGTTGGTGGCGAGGTCTCCGGTTTCTCGGCATTGAGGATCGGAGTCGCAACCGATGGTTGAGGCATCTTGGTCGTCGGCTCGGTCGCATCTCCACAGCCGACAACGAAAACTGTGCAGACCAAACTGGTCGCGAAGACAAGTTGTTTCATGAGGTCACCATCTCCAAGTTCCTCGGGCTGAGATGAATTGCCGGCCGACCTGGCTAGGTGGGGGCAGGAGTCTATCGCTGGTATCCGTCGCAATCCAAACGTGGCATGGCGAGCCAAATCAAATTCGTGAGCCGCGAGGCGCTAGCCGCGGGTCAATGGAATCAACTCGCGGCTAGCCCTACGTCGCTTCACTTGGATCTGGCCGATGCGTCAGCGGACTCATTCAGAATCATCCGCTTCGGCCAGCGAAAGCGTCGGCTGGTTGCCGCCACCTTCGAGCGAATCGCCAGCCGGGGCCAGCTTGCGGCCGTGGCCGTTCGACCAATTCGGAGAGAGCCACTTCGGCAACCACTGTGCCTTGTGAGCGCTGATGAGCACACCGATGAGCAACGTCGCGACGCTCCACGACAACGCGGTCATCGCCTCGCTGCCAACCAGAGACGCCGCTCTGCGAAAGCCCAGCATCATCAGGCCGTATCCCAACACCGCCGTCGAGATCGTCGAGGCATACAGATACCACTTGCTGTGGCTCAGCATTGCGCAGTTGAAACAGATCGCCGTTGCTCCAAAGACATACAACAGCTTCCAAGAGATCGGCACGTCTCCCGCCAAGTAGCCGCTCATCATCGCCAGCGATGTCAGCGGCAACCACGCGGCACCGGTCAAGCGCAGCAGTGTTGAGAAGCGGTCACGAAAGATCAGACCGAACAGGACGCAGCACAGCAGCAACAGGTGATAACAGGTCGTCATGCGAAACGCGGCGATTGGTGTCGCTGGCAACACCAACCACAACGCGGAAATCAAAACCGCTGACGCCGCAAAGCAGCCGGCAGACGACTTTCGGATCGCAGCCGTAATCGCCAGCAACGTGCCGGCCACGAACAACGGTGCGGGATGCGCTACACCGATCGTTCGCAGGCTGATCGTGTCGGCTCCGACAAACGCCAGCAGCGCGATCATCGACACGAAGCCGACGCTCGCGCCGGCGACCTTTCGCAACAAGGCCCAGCCGAAGAAGACCAGCAGCAACAGCGTCGTCCACCACAACGGCGAGCCGATCGTGGCCGTCACCTTGCCGATCAGGAATGACTGAAACGCCCCGCCGCTACTCCACGGCAGCGCGAGCAACAGCAAACTCGGCGAGAACAACATCGTCTTGCGAGCCACAACCTGATTGCCGGCTGCGAGCGCTCCCTCGAACAGAAGCAACAAGACCGATAGCCCGAATGGAATCAGGAAGTAGGGACCCCAGATCGTATCGAACACGATCCCCGATCGAGCTTTGATATCTCCCCAAATCGGCCCGGTCTGACCGAACGTCATCGCCAGCGCGAACGACCGAATCACCACCGCGACCGCGATCACGCCAAACGCAGTCCAGGGAAACCACGGCCAAGGCCAGGGCGTCCCGTTGTTCGCGACTCCCTTCGCGCCGCGTCGCACGGCCTGCAACAGCGTGAGATTCAGCAACGCGGCCACCTGCGGAAACAGAAACACGGTCCAGTTCAACAGCCGAGTCGCGCGGGGATGCAACTCTGGCGAACACCACCACGGCATCGCGAAGAACAACGCCAGATACAAAACAAATGGCACCGCATATTCCCAACCGATTCGGATGCGCGATCCCCAAATCACTCCGGCCGAGACTGCCACCGAGAACAAGAAGCCGCTGACGAGCAGCGCAGTCCCCTCCCCCGGCGTCGCTGCCTTCACAAACAAATCATCCGCGCTGATCGACACGGCCAAGAAGAACAACAGCAGCAACAACAGAATCGATCGAGCGTCCTCCCAGACTCGGCCCAACCGCACAATGCACACGCCGACTCCCGCCAGCAGCAGCGTGTACGCCGCCAACACGCCCATCATCACCCAGCAGTTGATGGACCCAATCTGGAGTTCTCCATACCCCGCCCGCACGGCATACAGCATGAGTGCCGCGCTGATGGCATAAAACGGATTGTGCGTGTACAGCCAACGCACCAACGACGAACGCGGACTTGGCTCTGACATGGCCAGTCTCCCTGAAGAAGAGAAATGAAAAACGAGAAAGACAGGAATGGGCCGAACAGCCCGAAGCCGGCACCGATAACGCCGACCGAAATGATGCTGGGATTCTCTCACCGGCCGTCAGAAAGTGAAGATGCGTTTGCGGAGAGGACCAGACGTTTGCTGTTCTCTCGCAGCACTGGCTTGCGATACTTCGCACAGCCAGAAACGAGCTAGGCAAGCGGGGCGGCGTCAGCCCCCCGGTCTGGCAACCAATACCCCGGGGGGCTGCCGCCGCCCCGTTCGCCTGCGCATCTCACGGAAAGTTGTGCAACGAACTGGTCAGTTTGAGTTTCCCCTTCAACAAGGTGCAGCGTCATGTCCTACGGCTATCGTTCCGATCGAGGCGGATTTCGCATCCCACCACAGTGGATCATTGCGGGCGTGCTGGTACTCTTCGGAGCGTTCCGGTTTCTGGCCAGCACGCAAGTCAATCCAGTCACCGGAGAGAAGCAGCACGTCGCGATGTCGGTTTCGCAGGAGATCGCACTGGGCATGCAGTCGGCTCCCTCGATGGCGGCTCAAATGGGAGGCGAAGTTGATCCCCACTCGCAATCCGCCACGCTGGTTCGCGAAGTCGGCGAGCGATTGGTTGCGGAGAGCGTCGCCTCAAAGAGCCAATACAAATTTCAGTTCCATCTGCTGCGCGACTCAAACATGGTCAACGCCTTCGCCTTGCCGGGCGGGCAGATCTTTATCACGAACGGCTTGCTCAAACGCCTGCAGAACGAAGCGCAGTTGGCGGGAGTGCTCGGCCACGAGATCGGGCATGTCATTCATCGTCACGGCGCGCAGCACATGGCCCAAGGCCAGTTCGGACAGACCCTCGTAACGGCCGTCGGCGTCGGCAGCAGCGATGGCCGCCACTCCGGCCGCGCCAATCAGCAGGTGGCGGCGATGGTCAATTCGATGGTGAGCCTGAGCTACAGCCGAGGAGACGAAACCCAGTCGGATGAATTCGGCTTGGAAGCGATGACCGCCGCCGGCTTCGATCCTTCGCAGATGTTGGGCGTGATGAAGATCCTCTCCGAAGTCTCTCACGGCAATCGCCAACCCGAATGGCTCGGCTCACACCCACACCCGGAGCATCGCGCCGAGCAGATTGAAGCCTGGCTTCTCAAACAATACCCGGACGGCATACCCAACAACCTGACCGTCGGTCGAAAGTTCAAATCGCGCTGAAGGTCACCAGCGACTCGATTCAAATCGTCAGCCAACGATCGCGCGAAGCGACCTCCCATTGATCGACGAGTTCTCCGCCCGCGATGACGAAGATCGCTCGATGCAACGCACACGTCGGACAGACGTGTCGTGGGATCGCCATCAATTCGTCTCCCGGCTGAAACTCGTTCGCGCGGGACGTTTGCAACACGAGGTGCTCTTCGTTTTGCAAAACCTGTTTGGCATCGGGAAGGTCGGGAAACATCACACGCTGCCCGGCTGGCGGATCAGACGCGACCGCTTTGTAACCGAGGTCCAGCGTGATGCGGTCGGCGGACGGCCGGCTGACGACTCGTGTCAGCATCACGGCAGCGGGAGGGAAGACGAGATCGGGGAAGTGCTCGGAGTATCCGACATCATTCAATACGCAGGTGCCGGGGCTGAGTTCAATCGTCGGATCGTCCATCTCGGCATAGATCGGGAACGACGCGGTACCGCCGCAGACCATGCGCGGCACCGATTGCCCCGATGCGACCAAGGTGTCGCGGAACACTCGCACCTTGTCGAATTCCGCGAGCACGGCGACTCGGCGATCATCTCGCGAGAGTTGATGTTGATGTCCGTCGTAGACATGAAAGCCTCCCGGCTTCAACCCGCGGGTCGCGGCGATCTGCCGATACAACTCCGCCGCGTGCGAGCCGACTGGAACCCCCGTGCGATGCTGACCGACGTCGATGTCGAGCAGTACGTCGATTCGTCGTCCGACGGTATCCATCGCCTCACCCAGAGACGCGATACCGCGCGGATGATCGGCAGTGACGGACAACGTCACGTCGGGAAACTGCTTTACGAATTCGACGGCACGCCGCAGGTTCGGACCGACAAGGTTGTACGCCAGCAAAATGTCTTTGATGCCAACACTGGCGAGCATCTCGGCTTCGGCAAACGTCGCGCATTTGTGGTTGACGATGCCGAGTTCCAACTCCATCCGAGCAATCTCGCGCGTCTTGTGTGTTTTGCAGTGCGGACGCAGCCGATCGGGCCGTTTGGCGATCTCGACCATCCGCCGCAAGTTGTCTTCGAGCAGTTCGCGAAACACGACCAATGCTGGAGAGATGATCTGGCTGGTGTCGGCGATGTGATATCGCGAGTCCATTGGAATGTCTCCGACGAGAGAAATAACAAGTGTGATAACGGCTGTCGGCATTCGGCTCACGGCACCCGGCCGAAAGCCGTGAGCCGGCATCTCAACCTAGCAGCTTTTGAAAGTCTTTGAATATTCGTGTGTTTGCAACATCGTTCGCTTCTAGCCCCGCACGGCGTGCTTGAAAGATTCCGTACCGCAGTACATCGAAGCCGGCGGTGCTGTGAGCGTCGGTGTTGATGACGATTGGGATGCCTCGGTCCTTCGCGGCGGCGGCGTGGATGTCGTCCAGGTCGAGTCGGCTGGGATGCGCGTTGATCTCCAACCACGTGCCGTGATCGGCGGCGGCTTTGAGGACGTCTTCAAACGTCAGATCGGCTCCCGGTCGCTGATTGACCAGGCGGCCGGAAAGATGTCCGATCGCATCGACGTGCGGATTGCGGATCGCGCTGAGCAGTCGTTTGTCGATTTGCTCGCGCGGTTGTTTCAAGCCGTAGTGCAAAACGGCCAGCACCCAGTCGGCTTCGGCCAGTACGTCATCCGGCAAATCCATCGTCGCGTCTTCGAGGATGTCGCATTCGATCCCTTTCAGGATTTCGATGCCGCTGATTTCTCCGCGAACTTTGTCGATGGCTTTCCAGTGTGCTCGCAGTCGTTCGGAATCGAGACCGTTGGCCATCGTGACTCGCTTCGAGTGATCGGTGATCGCGATGTACTTCAGCCCGCGAGCCTTGGCTGCTTCGGCCATTTCGCGGATTGAGTTCATGCCGTCGGTCGCCGTCGTGTGCATGTGCAGGTCACCGCAAATGTCTTCGAGCTCGATCAGCTTCGGCAGCTTGCCTTGTTCGGCCAGTTCGATCTCGCCGCGATTCTCACGCAGTTCGGGAGGAATCCACGGCAGACCGACGGCGCCGTAGACATCTTCCTCAGTACGACTTGCGACCAGTTCGTCGCCGCGAAACAGGCCGTATTCATTGAGCTTCAAGCCACGTTCTTGCGCTCGCCTGCGGATGACGATGTTGTGTTCTTTCGAGCCGGTGAAGTACTGCGATGCGGCTCCGAATGATTCGTCGGGGACGACTCGCAGGTCGAGTTCCAATCCCGATCGCAACCGCACGCGCTGCTTCGTGTCTCCACGAGCCAGCACTTTCACCACCAGCGAATTCGCCGCCAGTCGATCCATCGCGGCGTTGTGATCGGACGACGTCACGAGCACATCGAGATCGCCGACCGTTTCCTTCCGACGCCGGCAACTTCCCGCGACCGTTGCTTGCGTGATGCTGCTGAGCTGCTGCAGGTCGGCGACGATCGCGTCCGCCTCAGTCTTCGCATCGGCGAGAAAGACACGCTGGCTCGCTTCGGTCGCGAGGGCGAGTCCTTCGAGAATCGATTGCTCGGTCTTCTTGCCGAAACCCTTGAGCGCCGCGATGCGACCTTGCTCGGCAGCTTGCTTGAGCGCGTCGAGCGTTTCGAGGCCCAACTCTTTGAAGAGCGCGGCGACTTTCTTTGGGCCGAGTCCCGGAATGCGCAGCATCTGTACGACGCCGGGCGGAATCTTCGCTTTCAACTCTTCCAACTGCGGCAGCTGGTCGGTGCGAATGATGACGACGATCTTGTCAGCAAGATCTTTGCCGATTCCTTCCAATTGCAGCAGTTCGCCCGGGTCGCGTTCGACCATCGCCGACACGTCGGCGGAGAACGCTTCGATCGTGCGAGCGGCGTTGCGGTACGCTCGCACGCGGAAGGGGTTCGCGCCGTTGAGTTCCAACAGGTCGGCGAGTTCTTCAAAGATGCGCGCGACTTCGACGTTTTGCATGGCGCACCTGCCTTTGGCGAGCGGGGAGGCGTCAGCCCCCCCCCGGTCGCCTGAGTGCTTTGCGAGACTACTTCGCGCACTTTGAGAAATACTCTTGGCTTCCCTTCGGGTCCGGCTTCATCGACGCGGAACCGGGCTTCCAGTTGGCCGGGCAGACCTCGCCGTTGGTCTCGAAGAATTGTAACGCGTCGAGCATTCGGAGCGCCTCGTCCACGCTGCGGCCCAGTGGCAAATCATTAACGAGTGCGTGTCGCACAACGCCCGCCTTGTCAATCAGGAACAGGCCCCGCAGCGCAATCCCCGCTTCTTCGATCAGTACGCCATAATCGCGAGCGATCGACTTGGTCAAGTCGGCGACCAGCGGATAATTGATCTCACCAAGGCCACCTTTGTCGCGCGGCACATCCGTCCAAGCCAGGTGCGTGTAGTGGCTATCGACCGACGCGCCGAGCACTTGGCAACCACGCTTGGCGAATTCGTCCGCCTTGTCGCTGAACGCGGTGATCTCGGTCGGGCACACGAACGTGAAATCGAGCGGGTAGAAAAACAGCAAGACGTACTTGCCGCGGTACTCGGACATCGTGATCGGGCGGAATTTACCGCCATCGAGCGCGGTGGCGGTGAAATCGGGAGCGGTCTTCTGCACAAGATTGGACATAGTCGTCATCTCCGGTTGCGGTTGTTGTGTGTCGTGAAGCGCGTCGTGGTATTGTGTTGACCTCGCCGCCGAGTGCAACGCTACGACATCGACCGGCGATATGAAAACACGGCTCCGGCGAGACGGTCCAAACTTTCCAAGAGATCCGCGACGAGTTCCGGCTTCGTCCTGCCGAGTTCCACCGCAAACTCAATGCTTGAGCCGATCTCTTTAAGAGCTTGATAAGCGGCATCCAATGCATTGACGGATTCCACGGGGGATTCAATCGACCCGGCCGCGACCACTTTCGTCCGCACCCGAACTGCCTGCCGTTTGATCTCGGTTCCGAGCGCGAACTGGTCATTGCCGGGAAGCGACGTCGCGAACCGATAGCTGCGAACCAACACGCGGATGAGTTCCTCCCAGAACATGAGATTCTTGTGGTTTCGCATGATTGGCCTTTTGGTTTTGTGATAACAGCCGACAGCCCACAGCTTTCAGCCGGCTGTCGGCTGAAAGCTGATGGCTGTTATCCCAACTTTTTCAGCTTCGACACGCGTCCGGTCCCAACCCACTCGGCGACAAAGATGCTGCCGTCCGCCGCGAAGCATGCGTCATGCGGATGCACGAACTTGCCGTCGACCCACTTCGACCTGTCGCCGCGAATCTGACCGCCGTCCTTGGCCGTGACACGTTCCACATCCGAACCCAACCGAGCGACCACTTCATTCTTCTCGTTAAGCAGCGTGACGCGCGCGTGCAGTTCGGGAATGCAGAGCAGGTTTTTCCAAGTCTCGGCATTGGCCGGCAGGCCGAAACCTTTGATCGTTTCGAGGTACTTGCCGTCCATCGAGAAGTATTGCAGCGTGTGATGAGCTCGATCGCAGACGACGATCGACGGCGTGCGGCCCTCGCGCTTGTCGACCCACACTCCGTGCGGAGTCCGAAACTTTCCTTCGCTGTCGCCGACGCCCCCGAAGCAACTGATCCACTTGCCGTCTTTGTTGTAGCGGTGGCAGTAGGACGCTCCGTAGCCGTCGATCAACAGGAAACCGCCGTCATCGAGAAACGCAAAGTTCGTCGGTAAGAACCGATTCGGCCCCCAGACTTTGTCCCGTTCCGGGCGATCTTCCGGCCGAGTGTTCTCACCCGGCGCGTACACGCCGGACTCCATCGGGGCGTATTGCTGCCAGACAATCCCACCCTTGAGATCCATCTTGGCGAACGTCTTGAGATGCTGATACGCGCAGACATAAAGAAACTCTTCGCTCCCTTCTTGGCGAATCTCGATCCCGTGACCGCCACCCTGAAATTGAGCACCGAACGCGCGGATGAACTTTCCTTCGGGATCGAACACGAAGATCGATGGGTGATCTTTCAGGTCGGCTCGCCCTTCGTGGATGACGTAGAGATTGCCTGACTTGTCGACGGCCACGTTGTGCGTCGTCTGCCAAGTGTATTTTTCGGGAAGCTGCGGCCACTCGTGCTGGACCTCGAAGCGATGCTCCCCTTCGCCGACGATCAGCGGCTTATCAGTCTTGCTGGCGGCGACGACAGCCGGAGCGGCAACGATCGCGGCGGCGGTGGTGGTGAGGAATTGGCGGCGTGAGAACGGCATGATCGTTTCCTTTGGGGCATCGAAAATTGGTAGCCACGCTCGCCAAGAGCGTGGATTATCGCAACACGCGGTCGAACAGTTCATAAGCCTGCTGCCGCATCTCGTTCGGAAAATCGTGATCGCAGTCGGGGTGCTCGACGCGCAAGCGGTCTTCGTGGCCGTGCAGCTTGAAAACCTCGCGAGCAGCCGCCGCCACGCGGTCCACGCTGGCGGCTCGGAAGTTCGAGTCCTTCAGCGGCGCAACGATCAACACGTGGCGCGGAGCCAACGCTCCCACCAGCTCGTGAAAGTCGAACGGGATGTCCTGCAAGCGACCACGATACTCGCCTAACTTGAGCATGTACCGTGTCTGACACCAACCCTTTTCGGGAAACCAGTTCTTCTCATTCCCATCGTAGTAATCGAGGTACGAATCGAGTCCACAGCTCGACACGACCGCTTGAATGCGATCGTCAAAGAACGCCGTGTAGACCGAATTGTGTCCGCCGAGCGAGTGCCCGATCGTGCCAAACGCTCCCGCTTTCACGTACGGCAGCGATTCGAGCAGATCGAGTCCGCGCATGTTGTCCCACACGGCTTTGAGCGTCCCGCTCTGCCAACCCAGTGCATTCACATCCGGCTGATACTTCGCGAGCAGTGGGTAATTGGGCGCGAGCGTGACATAGCCGCGCTCGGCGAGTTCGCTGGCATATTGCCGGTTCGGTCGACCGCCCAATCCGACGACCACTCCGTGACCGACGACGTTGTCCGTTCCGTGAAGACAGAGCACGGCAGGAGCTTTTTTGCCGCTGTCATCCAGCACGGCTTTCGGAATGCAGAGATACGCCGGCACGCGCGAATCTGGCTCCGAAGAATACGTCACAAGCCGTCGCATGTAGGTGCCACAATCGACTTGCTCGTCGATCTTCACGTCGAGCGGACAGCGTTTCTCCTTGCCGGGGAGCTTGCCCATGACGGCCTGTGCCCCTTGGACGATCTCCGCGCGGCGTTTGAGCCAATCGGCCGGCGTCTTGACCGGCTGTTGCTCGTTGTTGGGGCCGCGATAGAGCAGCAGCTTGTCGCGCGGCAGACGCGGTGTTGGGAGTTCATCGCACCAAGCGTTTGAGACCGAGAGGCAGATGCTAAGAACAGAAAAAGTTAGGACAGAAAGATAAGACAAGCGGCGCTGGAATCTCTGCATTTTTCTGTCCTCCATCTTTCTGTTACCGATCCCCTTCCTGCATCACGACTCCGTCTTGCCGACGGGTGGGATGTAGTGATTCACCAATTCGGCGTAGTCCTCGCGCACGGGACTAAAGACGTCCAGCACCAAGCAGGGGCCGCCAACGGCCACCGCTCGATGTTTGACGTTTGGCGGAATCAAAAACATCGAACCGGGTTGGCAGAGTCGAGTCTCATCGCCGATCGTCAACTCCAGCGTGCCGCGAATCAACATCCCACCTTGCTCGTGCGGATGCGAGTGCAGCGGCACCTCGGCCCCTTCATCCATTTCGAGATGTGAGAGCATCAAGTTCTTGCCGAACGGAGTCCGCATCCGACAACCGGGGACCGGTTCAATCGGCTGAAACTCGGAGATATTGATGAAGCCCATGCTGATCTCCGTAGCCGTCATCGCTCCGCGTGACGAGCCGAGCGCTTCCTGGCGGCGACTTTTTTCAGTGATGCCAGCCGTGTGAAGCGTTCGGCTCATCACGCGGGAGCGCGATGGCTACATAGTGCTACCGCTGAATCCGCGCCGAGCCACCCTTCGCGAAGGCTTCGACTTGATCGACGGTCGCCATCGTGGTGTCGCCGGGGAAGGTCGTGAGCAGCGCGCCGTGAGCCCAGCCGAGCCGGATTGCCTCTTCCGGCGGGCGGCCGGTCAACAGGCCATAGATGAAGCCGGCCGCGTAGCCGTCGCCACCGCCGACACGGTCATACACGCCGAGTTCACATGTTGGAGCCTGATACGTCTTCCCTTCGAGCCAGCAGACGGCGCTCCAATCGTGCTTGTTGGTCGTGTGGACTTCACGGAGCGTGGTGGCGACGCCTTTGACGTTCGGCAGTTGCTTGACGACGTCGTCCATCATGCCGAAGAACGCGGCGGGGTCGAGCTTGCCTTTGGTCTCGACGTCTTGCCCCTTCAAGCCGAGACCTTTCTGCAAGTCCTCTTCGTTGCCGACGACGACATCGACGTTCTCGCAGATTCGTCGCAGCGTCGCTTGAGCCGTCTCCAGGCCACCGGAGATCTGCCAGAGCTTCGCGCGGAAGTTGAGATCAAACGAGACAATCGCTCCCGCCGCCTTTGCCGCCTGCATCCCTTCGATGATCAGATCGGGAGTCGTGGACGACAGCGCCGCGAAGATGCCACCGCTGTGGAACCAGCGCACGCCGCCAGCCATGATCGACTTCCAATCGAAGTCTCCCTTCTTGAGCTGAGCGGCCGCCTCGTTGCAGCGGTTGTAGAACACGACGGGAGCACGGACTCCCAAACCTTGATCGCTGTAAACCGTCGCCATGTTCGGACCCGTCACGCCGTCATGCTTGAATTGTTTGTAGAACGGCTTCACCCCCATCGCGCGAACTCGTTCGGCAATCAGGTCGCCGACCGGGTAATTGACCATCGCGCTGGCAATGCCGGTGTTCAGCTTGAAGCAGTCCGAGAGATTTGCCGCGACGTTGAATTCGCCGCCGCTGACGTGGATGTCACACTTTGTCGCCTTGCGGAACGGGATGATGCCGGTGTCGAGCCGATGCACGAGAGCACCCAGAGACAGGAAATCCAACGCACCAGTTTTCGAGATGTTGAGCATGGTTCGGTCTTTCGTTGAAGTGATTAGGACGGGCACTTCTACCCGTCCTGGGTGAGAGATGAGACGGGCAGGAGTGCCCGTCCTACAGTCCGGCGACCTCAAAGCCTTTGCGATAATCCTTGGTCACGAACGAATCCGCCTTTGATGAGTTGCGTGCCTTCAGCGCGGCGGAATCCCAATCGAGCTTTTCTCCGGCACGGAACGCGACAATGCCGAGCAGCACGGTCTCCGTCAATGCACCGGAGTAATCGAAGTTGCAAGTCGTCGGCGAGCCAGTCTTGCAGGCTTGGACCCACTCGCGCCAATGCCCGACCGAAGCGGGGATCGACTTCTCTGGAGCTTTGAAGTCCACGAACTTGTCTTGCGGAAGCAAGATGTATCGACCGTAGTCGGCAACGAGCATTCCCTTGTCGCCAACGAACAGCGCACCGAGTCCCCATTCGCTGAGCGACCGGCCGCTGGGGTCTTTCGTGTTCTTGACGAGATCGTGATGCGCGCCGCCATCCGACCAATGAAACTTCACGGCTGGCATATCACCGCGAGCGGGAAAATCGAAATCGCACTTAGTCCAGGCGGGTGCTCCGTCGGGATGCAGCTCCGGACCTTCGCACGCGGCGGAGGTCGGGTATCGCAGATTCAACGCCCAGAACGGCAAGTCCATGACGTGACAGGCCATGTCGCCAAACGTCCCGGAGCCGTATTCCCAGAAGCGTCGCCAGTTGGCCGGATGAATGCCGTCGCAGAACTCGCGCTGCTTGGCCGGACCGAGCCACACATCCCAATTCAGATGCGCGGGGGCCGGCTTCGGTGCTCCGAAGCGACCGTCGGACCAACCTTTGTTGCACCAGTTGTAGACCTCGCGAACCGGCCCGATCGCGCCGCTTTGAATGACCTCGACGACTCGGCGGTAGTTGTCGCCGGCGTGAATCTGAGTCCCCATCTGCGTGGCGACTTTGTGCTTCTTGGCCAACCCCGCCAACACGCGAGCCTCACGCACCGTGTGAGCCAGCGGCTTCTCGCAATAGACGTGCTTGCCCAGCGTCATCGCCAGCGCGCTGGGGGGAGCGTGCGTGTGATCGGCGGTCGAGACGACGACCGCGTCGATCTTGCCGGACATCTTGTCGAACATCTCGCGATAGTCCTCGAACTTCGTCGCGTCCGGGAATCGCTCGCCCGCTTTGCCGAGATTATTTCGATCGACGTCACACAGCGCGACCATGTTCTCGCTGACGAGATTGTTGACGTTGTCGCCCCCTTTGCCGGCAACGCCGACGATCGCGAGATTCAGCTTTTCATTCGGCGACTTCGATTGAGCAAAGCTGCGATCGGACATCCCCACCCACCACGCGGTCGCGGCGGCGGAGGTTCCCAGAAACTGACGACGGCTGAGGCGGCGAGACATGGCGGGAATTCCTTGAGCAAGCGGAAGAGGTTCGACGTTTCCAGAAAGGTGACGGCAGTTTGCAGAGTGGCACGCGAGTTTTCAAACTCCGCGACCTCGATGAGTTCGTAGAAGCGAAGGAAAGATCATGAGACTGCGGCGTCTGTGTGTGTTCTGTGGATCGAAGGTCGGAACCGACGAACGATACCGAGCAGCGGCTGTCGAATTGGGACGACTGTTGGTCCGCGAGAGGATCGGTCTAGTCTACGGCGGAGGCAGCATCGGACTGATGGGGGTGATCGCAGACGCGGTCCTGGCCGAGGGAGGCGAAGTGATCGGCGTCATTCCCGAATCGCTGGCGACCGAAGAACTCTTGCATCCCTGCGTCGCCGACATGCGGGTGGTCGGTTCGATGCACGCTCGCAAGGCGTTGATGGCCGAGTTGTCGGATGCCTTCATCGCGATGCCGGGCGGATTCGGGACGTTCGAGGAATTCTTTGAGGTCGTGACGTGGTCGCAGTTGAAACTGCATTCCAAGCTGACCGGGTTGCTGAACGTCGGCGGCTACTACGATCCGCTCGTGCGGTTGGTCGATCACGCGGTGCAAGAAGGATTCATCAAGCCGAAACATCGCGGCTTGCTAGTCATCGAGGAACGGCCCGACATATTGCTCAGCCGGCTTGCGGCCGAGACGGTGGTCGATGAGCCGAAGTGAGCAAAGTAGACGAGCCACTCCGTGACTCGAATCGAGTTACAGAGTGACTCGTCTACTTTGATCCCCCTCCCAATGGCAATTCTTGCCGCTCGACCGCGACAACTAGGTGAGTTGTAGCGGTCTGTAAAGCTGCGCCGACATTTTCGGCTGCCATCCGCCAACAGCGATCGGCTTTGGGCACAGTCTTCAGCGGCCGAGTGCCGATGGACGATGACGACAAGTGAGAAGGCTCCCGGTGAGTCCACGGAGTGGGCATCGGCCCACGGAGTGGACCGCCATCACGATCAAGCATCAGACAAGGTCAGAGGAGTGCGTGCGATGAAACGCCAGACGTGCGTCATGGCAAGCGTTTTGTTCCTGCTGTTGGCGGGGACGCAAGTCGCTCAAGCCGGATATTGTGGAGCAGCCAGCTACAACTGTTGCCCGACTTCAACCTGCGCTCCGTGTGGTGATCTCTGCCAAGCTCAGCAGTGTTGCACGACTTGCTACAAGACGGTTCAGGACGTCGTGTGGGATCGCTGCGAAAAGATCTGCTACCAGACGGTCTACGATCAGCAGTGCGAACAGGTTCCCGTCTGCTGCACTCGGACCTGCTACGAAACCTGCTATCGCGACGAGTGCTATACCGTCTGCCGCCCAGTGACTCAAACCTGCTGGCGCGACGAGACCTGCACGATGCGCGTTCCCTGCTATCAAACCTGCTACCGCGACGAGTGCTACACCGTATGCGTCCCCTGCGTGCAAACGTGCTGGCGTGATGAGTGCTACAACGTCTGCAAGCCCTGCTATCAAACCTGCTACCGCGATGTCTGTTACACCGTCTGCAAACCGGTGACGCAAACGTGCTGGCGCGACGAGTGCTACACGACCTGCGAAGTGGTTTCCGAGACGTGCTACAAGGACGTCTGCTACACCGTTTGCCGCCCCTGCACCGAGACAAAGTACGTCGATGTCTGCTGCGGCGAATGGAAGACGGTCAGCGAGTGCGTCCCCGGCCCAGTCATCAACAAGTGCGTGCAAGACCCCGGAGCCTGGAGCCAAGACTCCTGCACCGGCTGCTGCACCTACAAGCCGGGCTGCTGCCGAACAGTTCAAGTTCAATGCCCGCCGACCGTCTGCTGTCGCAAAGTCTGGTGCCCGAAAGTCGTCAAACAAGCGGTCTGCTGCACCAAGTGGGTGCCGGAGACTCGCACTTGCCGAGTCCCTTACCAAGTCTGCCGCACGGTGCCAAAGACCTGCACTCGCAAAGTGCCGTACACGACTTGCTCGATGACTCAAGAGACTCGCACCTGCCGAGTTCCTTACACGACCTGCACGATGACCACTGAGACGCGCACTCGCAAAGTGCCGTACACGACCTGCTCGACTCGACAGGAATGCCGCACTCGCAAAGTGCCGTATGTCACCTGCTCGTGGACGGAGAAGTGCTACACGAAAAAGGTGCCCTACACGACTTGCACCACGGTCACCGAGACTCGCACTCGCAAGGTTCCCTACACGGTCTGCAAGCAAGTGCCTTACACCCGCATGGAGACTCGCACTCGCTGCGTGGCTCGCCAAGTGCCGGTGAAGCAAAGCTACTGCGTGCCGCGAGTCGTCTGCCGTCAGGTGCCCTACACGGTCTGCACCCCGGTCTGCCCTCAGCCGACCTGCCCGACTTGCACGGCAGGACAACCCGGCCCGAACTGCGCCACGAAATAATGATGGCTTGAAGTGATCCGATTGATGAGGTCGGTCTCGATCTCATCAATCGGACCACTACGAACGAAGGTGCTCAATCGGATTACTTGCTAGGCGCAGACTCAGGCATCACACCGGGCTTGAACGGCTTCGCCCCTTTCGGCAAGTGCTTCTTGGCCTCTTCTTGATTCATCGCCTTCTCGACGACGGCGGGATCGACGACCGGCACCTTGCTCGGATCGGCCGGACCAAGCTCCGAGCTTCCGCAGCCAGAAACAAACAGAAAGCCAAGGCATAAACCGCTGGCAACAACGGAGCGCTGAAAAGTCATCATTTCTCGATCTCCACTTTTTGTGAATGGGCTACGAAAACTCCAAAACAAGTTCGCGACTCAATCCGATTCCACACGCGTTGCGTGCCAACCAGGAACACTCATCTCCAATCGTTGGACGCTGATTCGTTGGCGAATCGTCAGTGACTTGGATTTGGCACGGACTCCAATCGTTGGGCTTGTTCTCGCCAGTGCTGCGTTTCAAAGGCCAATCCCAGTTGCTCGTAGAATTGCGACATTTGCTGACAATTTTCAAGTTGATCCGGAGTGGCCAACGCCTTCCGTAATGGAGAATGGACCTTCGTCTCCATGAGTAATTCGACGGACTTGGCCTGACTCCGCATCTCCTCGGCGGCGGTTTCGTCCCCCGCTTTCGCCAAGCAACGCGCCAGTCGATTTTGGATTCGCCAGTCCGCCTGACCGGGCCAGATCGCGATCACTTTGCGATAACCGACGATAGCCTGTTCGTAATTCCGATCGACCTCGTCGGAAAAAATGGCTTCCAGGCGGAAGTATTCATAGCCTGATCGCTCGCCTGGCCAGGCTTTGTAGATCTTGAGGGCGCGGTCGAATTCTCCGAGGTCGTACAGAACCTGGGCCAAGGTCGCCACGAAGAATGGCTCTTCGAGTGGCGCGTCGGTTGTGTCCAATGCTTGTTGCAATAACTCCAGCGCCGCCTTGGGATCGCCTTCGAGAGAAAACCACCGTGCGACATCCGCATGGTTCAGTGCCGCTCGCGGTTCTTGTTCGCGAAACCTCACCAAGCGGCGGGACTCTGTGGAGGCGTCATGGGCCGCGCCTGGTTCGAGAAAGCCCATGAGTCGATCAATCTCAGGATTCGCCGTGGCGGGATAGAACTGACTCATGTACCACTCGCGCAAACAAAAGGCGCGCTTTTCGAGAGGCGTTGATTCCAGGACTTTTCGAAAGTGCGGCTCTGCCAGATGCGATCGGCCCGTGAGGTCCAAGAGTTTCCAAAGCACATAATGGGCTTCCACATTTTCAGGATCTGCCGCCAGCGATTCGCGGAGCAGACGTTCGGACCGGTGAGTCTGCATTCGGACGAACAAGCACATACGCGCCTCTTGAACGCGAGCGGCTGGCCACAGCGGCGACTCGCGGCGGATGAAACCCAATTGCTGAATCGCCGAACTGACGGCCCGCTCTGAGTTCAACGCGGAGTCCTTGAAGTAAGCCTCCGCCAATCGCAGGCGCGCTTCCTCATTCGACGGGTACACCTTCAGGTAGGAGTGCAGTTCGCCGCGTGCGGTTCGCCAGTCCTGCAATCCGAACGCGGTTTTCGCACGTTGCAGCGACCGTTGCGCGACAATGCGAGTGATACCGAAGTAGGCTCCGATTCCGAGCACTCCGACCAACAGCAACCGCGCAGCGCGAACTCTCACGGTGGCGAAGCTCCTGAAAATGTCGGCAGCAATTCGCGGCCTTCTATAGCCAGCCAATAACGATCCACGGCGACGTTCTCGTAACGAGCGACAGTGCCGGATTGCCAGCGAATCTCCAGCGTCACGGGTTCGCTCCAATCTTTAAGCCCCATCAGCAGGCGCGGGTCACTGACACAGAGATAGCTTCCGCCACCGATGCTCATACTCGTGATTCGTCGCGTGCCTGCTTCGATGATGACCTGCGTTCCCTGAGCGGGAATTCGATCCGCTCGCCGCAACTCAATTCCCAGAAAATGATGGGGAGTGACCGTGTCGTTGCGCAGCAATGCCACGGGCCGATCAAGATGCGTGACGAGCAGGTCCAGGTCGCCGTCATTATCGAAATCTGTTCCAGCGGCACCGCGCCCAACGCTGAGTTGTCGAAAGTAATCCCCGGATTGAGGCCCGACGTCCTCGAATCGCGCCATGCCATCATTGCGCATGATCTGCGGCAACATTGCGAACGGCTTGTGCTCCGGTCCCAAGACATGACCATTCGCGATCAACAAGTCCGTCGCTCCGTCACGGTCGTAATCGAAGGCCACGGTCCCAAAGCCGAGCCGATCGTGGCTGATCGCCACCAAGCGGGAACGGCGACTGTCGTCTTCAAATTGCAGCCCTCCCAAGTTGCGATACAGCGTGTTTTTCTGCGCGTAGAAATGAGTCAGGAAGATGTCGCAATACCCGTTGTTGTCGAAATCAGCGCAAGCGACTCCCATGCTCGCTTCATTGAGTCCCATGTCGCTAACGGCGCAACCGGCGATCGGAGCGACGTCACGGAATTTGGGAAGCACGTCCATCGCAGTGGGGTGATCGGTTCCGGTATCAGGAACCGTTTGGCGCTGAAACAGGAAATTCGGCGTCATGTCGTTGGCGACGTAGATTTCATTCTGCCCATCCAAATCAAAGTCGAGGACCGCCACTCCCAAACCTTTGCCGTCGGGAATCGTCACCCCCACCTCTTCAGAGACATCACGAAACCGTCCGTCGCCGAGATTCAAAAAGAGCCGATCGTCAACCGCCTCATAGTGACCCGGTCCACAATAACCGGGGACTCCGCTGAAGCGGCATTGCTCGCGGTTTTGAGGCGTGACATTTAGGTAATTCACCACGAAGAGATCGAGCAGTCGATCGTCATTAATATCCAGCCAAACGACGCCCGATCCCCAGCGATCATTTCGCGTACCCGATTCGAGAGTTTGATCCGCGAAGGTTCCGTCGCCAAGATTACGCAGCAACGTGCTGGTTCGATAACCGGTCAAATAGAGGTCTTCAAACCCATCGCCATCAAGATCGCCGACGGCACAGCCTTGCCCGTAACCGATGGTGGTCGCACCCGCGACTCCCGAAATCTCCGCGAAGGACTCGCCGCCCCGATTCTGAAACAAGGCATCCGAGTGCGGCTTTGGTCGCCGAGACTCCGATTCCAGTTCGTCCCCATTCACGAGAAAGAGATCGAGCCAGCCGTCACGATCAAAATCAAACCAAGCCGCCCCGCCCCCCATGATTTCAGGCAGGAAATAACGTTCCGGAACGGCGTCCGTGTGAAACGTGAATTCGAGCCCTTGCTCAGCGGAGACCTCGGTGAATCGTGGCGGAAACTCGGCAACCACCGCGTCACGCCGCGACAACACCGCATCCAATTCCTGACGAGTTTTTTGAGCCGACGCGGAACGTGAATTGCGCACGCCGCTCAATTCAGATTGAGACGGCAGCACAGCCTGCGGCGCAGAGTCTCCGCCACAACCACCGATGGCCACGACGGCGCAGATCACGGTCCCAATCAGGCCTCGCACAATCCCGACCAACCTTCCCGGCTACCACGAAAAAAGGGTCGAGGCGAAACGCACACGACCCTTTCACTTGAAGCGATTTCAGAACTGTAGCCGCACTCGCCTGAGTGCGGGTGAACGCCGAAAAAAATGCGGCCTGGCGAACGCGGCTACGTCCGATCTACAGCTCAGAATTCGGTGACGGTCTCGACTCCATTACGTGTGCCGATGGCCCACCAAATTTCGTTGGCGACTGTCTGATTGACTGATCGCACCCCTCCGTCCGCCATGGCGACGTTGGCGATTCCTGAGTGCTGGCTGCCCGCCGCCATCAGGTTCGAGCCGCCCCAATCGTCGGTGTAAGAGTGGCAGGTTTTCTCATTCGGCATCATCGTGTGGTTGTAGGCCGAGCCAACTCCCATGAAGGACCAAGCCCAGGACCGGCCACGCATGTTTGGCCGCCCGCTCAGCCCGGTTTGACCAATGCACTGTTGGCGAGTCGCAGACGTGCTGGGAGACGAATCAGCCCAGGAATGGACTTGAGTGCGGCGGCGGGCGGGATCGGGATCGGGACCAGGCTGATTGGCAAGCCAGTCGATTTGGGTTTCGGCGTATAGCGCCGTGGTACTGGTGCCGTCGGTGACTCTGGCGGTATTCACATACTGGTCACTTCTAAGCCAATGGGAACTTGGTGCTCCCGCCCCCTGCACGAACGACGCGACGCCGTTGTGATTGCCATTCACCGCGCGAGCATCTTGCGTTCCCGTGTGATTGCGGTGTGACGTCCCATGATTGATCGCGTAATTGAAATTGCCCTGTCCGCTAGAAACCGCATTCGGTTCGGAGGGGCAAATAAAGACGGGCAATCGCAAGCTCTGAGTGGCGATGTTGGGATTCCCACCGCCACAGTTCCAGCCGCCCGCATCAAAAGCTCCGCAGCCGGTCACAAAGTCCGTTTTTTGGTACGCGGGTTTCATATCCAAGTAAGGCAGAAGGAAAACTTTGTCCGAGAAGGCACCACGGAAGTCATCACTGCCACTCCAGGAGATGCTGACGGGGAACATTTTCGCGGCATCGTGGTAATTGTGGAAAGCCAGTGCGATCTGTTTGAGATTATTCTTGCACTGAGACCGCCGAGCCGCCTCGCGTGCCTGTTGCACAGCCGGCAACAAGAGGGCGATCAAAACAGCGATGATGGCAATGACGACCAGCAACTCAATCAAGGTGAAACCGAACCGAAAGCGCAATCGGGACATGGCAACCCCTTTGCAAAAAGAGTTCGTAAAGGATCTTAATGGCAAAACTCATCATGACACGCGGCGTGTCAGAGACCAACTGCCGAAGTCCATTTGGTAATAAAACCACACTCAATTATTGCGGAGTAATGTTCACCGCTTCTCTGACACAGCCTGCCAAAATAGAGCTTCCTTGTCAAAGGCTTGCGTCAATTATTCAGGAATCCTTCAGGTTCGTTAGGCGATGGCTTTGATGCTCGTGACCGGACTGAAACACTACTTGATCAGTTCTGCACGCAGCAAATATCGATTCTGATCGGACAGGTTCCCCGTCCTGCGACAAAGCTCCGCTAGCCATCGAAAAGCCTCGACCGCGTGTTGGTCCACGGAAATCGCTTTCTGAGCAACCACGACTGCCTTTTGAGTCTCTTCAGATTCCGCCAGGATTTTGGATAAGGACAGCAGAGTTTGTGGATCCCAAGGGCGTTGATCGGCCAGTTTCTGATAGCCATCAAGAGCTTTGGCAATTTCTCCTCGGGACCAATGCAACCGACTGAGATTTTGCAGAACTTCCGTCGAATCCGCCGAGGCAGATTTGGTCTCCAACGCTCTGTACCAGTGGTCAACCGCCGAATCCGGTTCATCCAACATCAGGCAGAGCTGTCCCAGTCGTGCGTGAGACAACAGGTCGGCGGGCCTGGTTCGGACGACCGATTCCAGGGAAGTCTTCGCCCTTTGTGCGACAAGTACGTTTTCTGACAGCCAAGCTTGCTCGGCGCGCATGAGTGCATCGGCGCGAGCGGACTCCGCTTTCGGGACCGCGCACTCGGCCTGGTCGATGACTTCCAGTGCGCTCAGTCGTGGAGCGAATTGTGGCTTAGCGACGCGGGGCTGCCGGAATCGCAGAATGCGATGATCGGTCTGAGTCGTGTGCGGCACGTCGTCCGCGTTCAATGGAGGCATGTGACAATGAATGCACGAGTCGCCGATTCCGGGCTTTTGCCGATTCGCGAGCGTTTCGCTGCAATCAGGTTCCGTATGACAGGTCAGGCAGCGTGAACGAAACCAAGCGACACGAGTCGCGTCGGGTGGAGTACTATGTGGATCGTGACAGGAGATGCAGCCCAGCCGAGAGTTGCTCCTTTGGAAACACTCACTGGACTTCATCTGCATCACCTGACTGACGGAGGCGGTCTGATCACCCGCGGTGTCGGCCTTCGTCACGAAGATCGCCCACACCTCTCCAAGGTGCATCCCTGGCCGAAAGTCGCCGTGATCACGACCCGATCGCAGGACTTCAGCATCACCTTGCAAATGGCATTGATTGCAGACCGCGTCGCGACGTGCGGGGTCGAGATCGGAAATTCGCAGGATTGGATCACGGCCGGTTTGGTGGTCCTGCATTTCGCGACGAAACGTGACGTGTTTTTCGCCAGGGCCATGACAGCGCTCGCACCCGATGGAGAGTTCGATCAGTCGCTCACGCAACGGTCGCTCTTGCCACGTGGAATCTCCGCGCAGGCCACCCGAATGGCAATTGATGCAACGTTCGGTCGCCTCGCGTGAGAAACGCTTGTGATTCTCCGGAGCGTAACCCGGAGACAAGTCCCACCGTTTTCGGCTGGAGTACCACGCGACGGGTGAAATCAGCCACGCATTCGAGTGATCGATCAGGTAGCTGCGGCCACGTTGTCCCGATCCCAGTGCCAGATGAATTTCCACCGCGAATTCGGAGAGCACGCGGTCGTCCTGGTTCACGATGAGTTCGTGATGTGCAACCAAGTCGCTGGTTTGCTCGACGCGATAGTGGCGACGGGAGTTTTTCGGACGAACGTGAGTCGCGGATTCATAGTCTTCGACAACCTCCGCATCGAGCACGTTCGTCAGCGATCGCGACATCGGATGTGTCGCATACTTTTGTGCGATCTCGGCGTGGCACTCACCGCACACTCGACTTCCCTGATATCCCCAATCCAACTCCCGTTTTGAGGCGAGCGGATCCAGTGGCGGTTCATCCGGCAAAGTCATGAGCGTCGCGTCGCGTGTCGCCAGGAACACTCCGCCAGCAATCAGGCACAGGACGATCCCCGCGCAAACCAACGGTCGCAGCCGACTCGGACGCGAATCGGTGTCAGGGAGTGTCTGCATTGGGTTTTGCCGGTGAGCGAGGCGGTGACTTGTCCGATTCGCCAGGTTCCGTTTTCGGTGTTGAGTCACCCGGCGGCGGTACATCCGAAACCAAATTCAGTTCCACAACATTCTTGGCGGGGTTGCGATCGACCACGATGACCAACCCGGAAGTGTCCGGACTGGAGTACTTCACCGGCGTTGTCATTCGCGGGGCGGAAGGCCCCTGCTGCTTTTCAAACTGTGTGACAGAGACTCGGTGGCGACCGACGTAAGCTTCCTCGTGGAACTTGCCGCCAATGTCGATGCGCAGAATGAACTCACCATTTTGCTGGATGAAACCGACTGACTGGGGCACACCTGCTCGATCGGGCCACGCGGTCAATTGTCCGCCGCGCAGCGGAGCGCCGTCCAAGGTGACCTTTCCACGATAGGCCGCCTTGGAAGGCATCCCGAGATCGTGGACCCATTTTTCGCCTCCCGCGAAAGTCCACCAATAAACCCCGCCGGCTCCGACAACCACCAGGCCAATCGCCAGCGCCAGCAATAGGCCCAAGCGGGGAGGAGCTTGCACGGGCTTGGAATCTGCAAGAGGGACGTCATTCGCGGAAGAATTCAGGTCGGTCATGGCAGTTTCCCTTGCTGGATCACTCGCGGCGTCGACTCGTTCAAGTTGGGTTCGATGACAACATACTGATAGCCGGGCCGCAGCGCCTCAAGTCTTTGGTGGAAACCATTCGCCCAAGTGACTTCGACGTTGATCTGTTCGTTCCCATCGGTGACGAGCACCTGCCGAAGATCGTGAGCCGAGAGGTAACTGCCACCTCCTCGAATGATGCGGACTTGCGGAGCATCGCTCGATCCCCCGGCCGCCAATCGGGAGCCGACCGCATCACGATTCGAGCGTGTTCCCACCAACCGCAGTTGCACAAGGCGCGATGCGGCACCTGTTCGCGTCCCATTCCGATTTCGCAAGATGGCGGGTGCCGCATCCTGGTGGCCGATCACGATGTCTACGGCACCGTCGTTGTCCAGGTCGCCGACCGACAGGCCGCGAGCACACCATCGCGACCCAAAGTATTTTCCCGCGGCCGCTCCGAGGAATTCAAAACGTCTCCCTGTGTTCTTCCAGACGAGTGGCGGCTGTTGATACGGTGAGTCCTGTCCCAGTTCGCGGCGGTTATTATCGACGTGGCCATTGACGACGATCAGATCCAGTCGCCGATCCAAATCAAAGTCCGCGAACAGAGTCCCCCAACCGACCCACGGCAGAGACTCGCGAGCCAAGCCTCGTTGATGAGCCACTTCATCGAAGAACTCGCCGTGCAGATTTTCGTAGTACGCGTTGTGCTCGTCCTCGAAATTGGTCACGAACAGATCCAGCCAGCCGTCGCCATTCACATCTGCCGCGTCGACTCCCATGCTGGCCTGCATGTTGCCGACGTAATCGTAGGCGGCACCCATCCGTTCGCCCGCGCTTTCAAACTGAACTCCGTCGCGATTCAGGTACAGGAAGTTCGCGTGCAGATCATTGCCGACATACAGGTCGGTCCAGCCGTCATTGTTGAAATCCGCGGCGACAACTCCCTGAGCACGGCCCGTGACTTTGGCCAAGCCCATTGCTTCAGTGACATTCTCGAACCGGCCGTCTCCCAGGTTCCGATACAAGACATCGTGAACCGGTTCGATCGAGCGCGGACTGCAAAACACTCGCACGCCGCGAGCTTTGTCGCCGCAATAGGGGTTCGTCTCGGGGGACCATTTGCCGTAGTTGCAGACATACAAGTCCAGCAGACCGTCGTTGTCGAAGTCCAAACAGGCCGCACTGGCTCCCCACGAATTGAGAGCCACACCCGACGAGGCCCCCACTTCCTCAAACGTACCGTCGCCACGATTGAGAAACAGCGGGTTGACGCCGTAGCTCGTCACATACACATCGGGAAATCCATCGCTGTTGAAGTCGCCGACAGCCAGCCCGGCGCTGAAGCCCGTATGGCGCAGTCCCGACTCGGACGTGACGTCCTCAAATTGCAAAGCTCCGCGATTCCGAAACAGGCGATTGCGCGGCTCCTTGCGATTCACGTCCACCGGAATCGCCGAGCCGGTGAGAAACAGTAAGTCCTGAAGCCCGTCGAGATCGAAATCGAGCATTCCCAATCCGCTCCCATTCGCTGCTGGAAACGGCTTCTCCGGCGAGTCTCCGGAGACGTGAACGAAATTGATGCCAGTCGCGGGAGTCACGTCGTCGAACCAAGCGGAGTCGGCGGAATGCTGTTCGGGCACCGATGCAATTGGCACCGCTTCCGCCACTGTGGGACCGGTCGCGCTCGCGCTCGCGGCAGGTTTCGATGCCGTCGAATCCTGACAGCCCAACGCGAACAACATCATCAGCATCACTAGCCGGAGGCAGACCAGAGCGCATTGCTCAGATTGTGCAGAGCTCTTCAAAAGGAACCTCCCCTCAGAACAACCGAATTGGAATCTCGCGCAGGGGCGGCAACGTTCCGCGAGTCCTCACGGCATTTCGGAATTGCTCCACGAACGCGTGCTGAGGGTCGGCATCACGAAGCTGTTGCAGCGCCCTTTGAGCTTCCGGCCAATTTCCCGTTTCCGCGAAGCGATAAGCTCGAGCTACCTGCGCCCAATAGGAACTGGGAGCTTCAATCAACAAGCGATCCACCGCCGACTCGATCTCGCGTTGCTGTCGCAGGTCCGCCGTCCGAGCCTGCCAGATCGCGGCCTGCGATGTGTCACCCAAGCGTTGATAGATCCGCTGAAACAAATAGGTGGTAGCTGGCTCCAGGCGAGGACTCTCTTCCAAAGGCCGCAGCCACTCCAGAGCCTCTTTAACATCCCCCTCGCGCAGCGCGACATCGGCCAGTCCTTCGCGAGCCCGATGAGACTGCGGGTCCAACTCCACCGCCAGCTTCCAGTGAACGACCGCCTGCTGCGCATCTCCAAGCTGCAACTGCGCCTGGCCCAGCGAGACCGCCGCAGCCGGTGTTCGCCGGATTTTCAAACTACGCTGCAACAGGCTGACCGCCTCATCGCTCCGTCCCAAACTGACGAGCGTGCCACCGTACTCCGAGAGAAAGTCCTCGGCAGGGACCGTCAACTTCCGCAACTCAGGGTCGAGTCGCAGCACCTGTTTGAATTCCTCGACCGCCTGCTGCTCATTCTTCAAATCGTCCTGAACCGTCCCAAGATACAAGTGCCCTAACACTTCCTGGCCAGGAAGCCGAGCGAGCTGTTCCGCCAGTTCGAGCGCTTCCGTCAGCCGACTCATGCGGATGTTGCAGACCATCAACTCGTACAAACCGTTCGTGTCGTTGGGAGCCAATTGCAAGAACCGAGTCAGAATCGGAGCCGCCAGCGACCATTGTGACTGCATCATGCAGGCCTGCGCCCAAGCGTGCAGATCGACCGCGGAAGCCGCTCCATATCGTTCAAAGAGTTGAGCCGCCTCGCGCGGCTGTCCCTCTTTCAAAAGAATGCGTGCGCGCAGGCCATTCATACGACCGTCATCCGGATACTTCCGCTGGTACGCGGCGACTTCGCGATGAGCGTCGCGCAAGTCACCAGCCGTCAGTAATTCTTCCACGGCCCCCAGCGCCTGTTCCTGTTGTCGAGCCATCGACACCAATACTCCGCCGACAACGGCAATCGCGAACAACACCAGTGCGCCCCATCGAGCCAGCGAGCGTCTACTCCGACGTGTGACCTTGTCGGCGCGAGCGGAGCCACTGTTTGTGCCAACCATGCCTGCCACTGCACGTCCCAGCGAATTTCACGAGCGAAAGAATTCCGAAGGTCAACGCCACCGAAACACTAACCCGAAGCGTCAGCGAGGGCGAGCGCCCCTCCGCTTGTAGTGACCCCATTTATGGGGTCGAACGCGAGACTCGGACCCGATGAATCGGGTCACGACAAGCGGCGAGCGTCCCCGCCCTTCTTTCGCTTTCGGCCCGCCCCTAACATCCCCCTTCGGCTGCTCGCAATTCGCTGAGCCGCCTTAGAAGGCTCATCGAATGGCTCGGCAGTTTTTGAAAGAGTTGAAGGACGGGGACACCGTCGAAGAGGTCTACTTACTCGCAGACAAGCAGCTTCGAGCCAACCGGCAAGCGAACCTCTTTCTGCTCGCCTCGCTGCGAGACCGCACGGGAGCCATGTCCGGCCTGATGTGGAACGTCGTCGAGGAATCGCTCGCCAACGTCAACGCGGGGGACTTCGTCAAAGTCCACGGCCGAGTGCAGCTTCATCAGGGCAACCTGCAAATGATTCTGACGCAGATCCGGCCCGTCCCCACCAGCATCCTCAACCCGGAAGACTTCGAGCAGCGTCCCAACGCCGACGTCGAAGCGCTGCTGAAACGGCTGCGGGACTTGCTGATGTCGATCGAGCACCCGCAACTCCGCACGCTGATGGAATGCTTCCTTGTCGATGACGCACTGATGGACGATCTCGCGAAAGCCGCCGCCGGCGTGAAGACGCATCACGCCTACCGCGGCGGACTGATCGAGCACATCGTCAACATGCTCGAAACCGCCAAGCGAATTCGCGATCTGTACCCGGCCGTCAACTTCGACGTCCTCCTGGCCGGCATCTTCCTCCACGACCTGGGCAAGGTCCGTGAGATGAGCCTCGACAACGCCTTCGTCTACACCGACGAGGGGCAACTGCTCGGCCATCTCATCATCGGCATCGAGATGCTCAGCCAGAAGATCGCCGAATTCGAGAAACTGACCAACGAGCCTTTCTCCACCGAGATCGCGTTGCGACTCAAGCACATGATCGCCAGCCATCACGGCACCTATGAGCACGGAGCCGTCCGCCTCCCAATGACGCCGGAAGCGATCGCGCTGCATCACCTCGATAACCTCGACGCCAAGGTCCACGAGTTCGCACGCACCATCGCCGACGATCCCAACACCGGCGCAAGCTGGACCCCGTTCCTCGCCCGCATCGACCGCAAACTCTTCAAAGGGCAGACGGCGAAGTAGCTCGGACGCCTACGTCCGAACAATGGGTGCCCGGACGTACGCGTCCGGGCTACTACCTCAAAAACCGCCCGCCGTTGATATCGAGCACCGCACCGTTGATGAACCGAGCCGCATCGCTCACCAAAAACCGCACCGCCTCTGCGACTTCATCTGCCGTCCCATTGCGGCCCAGCGGAGTCTCGCGGCGGTATTGCTCCATTCGCTCCGGCGACGAGAAGACTTCGTGATGCCGAGTCTCGATCACCCCTGGCATGATCGCGTTGGCTCGCACGTCCGGAGCCAATTCGCGGGCCAGCGTTCGCGTCAGCACTTGCAACCCGCCCTTCGCGGCCGCGTAGGCTCCGGCTCCGTTAGCTCCGCCAGTTTGAACAGATAGCGATAAGTTGTTGACGATCGCTCCGTGACCGCTCCGCTTCAAATGCGGGATCGCTCGTTGGGTCACCACGAACGCGCTCGTCAGATTGGTGTCGATGATCTGTCGCCACAATTCGAGCGGGCAATCCTCAATCTTCCGCCGCTCGATCGGACTGCCGGCGTTGTTGACCAAGATGTCGAGCCGACCTGCAGTATCGACGAAACGATCAACCATCCGCGTCGCTTGGGCGGCATCGCAGAGGTCGGCCTGCAAGACGACGCCACCGCCACCCCGCTGCTGAATCGCCGCCAGCGCTTCGTTCGCACCGTCCACGCTGTGATGACAATGCAGCCCAACAAAGGCACCCGCCTCCGCCAGCAATTCAGCGACTGCGCGGCCAATACCCATGCCGGCACCCGTAATCAGAGCCGCTCGGCCCTCCAATGAAGTTGAATCGGTCATGCGTTGATCCTTTGGGGGCGAGTCACACCGACCCGAAGCGCCAGCGAGGGAGAACGCCTCACCAAGCCTTAATTGCAAAACGACATCGTTCGGAGCGCTCGCCCTCGCTGACGCTTCGGGTTACTTTTTGGGAATGGCGTTACGAACTCAAGCAACAACGAGGCACAATATGGCGGCGACCAGAAAAGTCATCATCACCTGCGCGGTTACGGGAGCGATTCATACGCCGACGATGTCGCCGCACTTGCCGATCACTCCCGATCAAATCGCGACCAGCGCCATTGATGCCGCCGAGGCGGGTGCGGCGATTCTGCATCTCCATGCTCGCGATCCGCAGACCGGATGCCCGACTCCCAAGGCCGAGGTCTTCTTAGATTTCTTGCCGCAGATCAAAGCGCAGACTGACGCGATCATCAACATCACCACCGGCGGCGGACACAACATGACCGTCGAGCAGCGACTCGCCGCGCCGCTGCGGCTGCAGCCGGAGATGTGCTCGTGCAACATGGGCTCGATGAACTTTGGGTTGTTTCCCTTGCTCGACCGATTCCCCAACTGGCAGCACGACTGGGAGCCGCAGTACCTCGAACGAACTCGCGACTTCATCTTCAAGAACACGTTCGCCGACATCGAAACGATTCTGAAAAAGCTCGGCGAAGGCTGCGGCACCCGGTTCGAGTTCGAATGCTACGACGTCGGCCATCTCTACAACTTGGCTCACTTCGTCGATCGAGGCTTGGCGAAACCGCCGTTCTTCGTGCAGACGATCTTCGGCATTCTGGGTGGCATCGGCTGCGATGCCGAGAACCTGCTGCACATGCGGCGGATCGCCGACAAGCTCTTCGGCAGCGACTATGTCTGGTCGATCCTGGCGGCCGGCAAGCATCAAACCAACTTCGTCACCACCGGCGCGATCATGGGTGGGAACGTTCGAGTCGGACTGGAAGACAATCTTTATCTCAACAAAGGCGAACTGGCGAAATCGAATGCCGACCAGGTTCGCAAGATTCGACATCTCATCGAAGAGCTGTCGCTGGAGATTGCGACTCCGACCGATGTCCGGCGGATGCTGGCCTTGAAGGGTGCGGATCGAGTCGCATTCTGAGACGACTGTTTCACAAGTTGCTCCGCCACGGTTTGTTCTACTTCGCGTCCTTTGCGACCTTCTGTCCAAACACGGTTTTGTTTTGAACAGAAGGTCGCAAAGGACGCGAAGTGTATTTCAACCGAACGGTCCTACGTTCGGCCGCGCCGAAGAGACTTTCGGAAAGCGCGCCCTGTTTTGGATTCCGAGACGCCTGACTCCGTATGCCGGACAAAGCGTCGCGCGACCGCGACTGAGATCGCCGAGCGGGGCTGACGCCACCCCGCTCGCCTGTCCGCGTAAGCCACGCCGTTCAGAACAGGGAAACGTCATGCGCGCGGAACGAGTGCTGAGTTTGTCGGGACCGAATGTTTGGTCGAACTCACCAGTGTTGGAAGTTTGGATTCCCGCTGATGACGAGGTGGAGATCGACTCGCTCAAGCGGTCGGCGATCCACGAACGCCTGGCGGTGGAAACTTCGTCGCTCGGCCAAACAACCGCGGGATGGGCCGATGAGAATCCGTGCCAGGTTCTGCACGAGTTATGGCTTTCGCTGCTGCGAGTGGTCGGAGAGCCAACGCAACGTGGTTGGATTCGTTTTGCAGAATTCGCCGACAGCATTCAGTGCGCGGTCGAATGCGGCGATGAACTCATTGCGCGGCGTTGCCTGGAGCTTGCTCAACGTTGGTATGCGGCGGCCGAATGCGAAGAATCTCTGCCGCTCGCGGAACTGGTCAGCGACCTGCGAGATTTCGCGGATGATCGCCGGTTGGGTCGCATCACCGGGCCGATCGTTGCCGCCGCGCAGGCGCGTGGGATTCCGGCCTATCGGTTGGACGCGGAGAGCTTGGTGCAGTTCGGGCAAGGCTCGCGGCAACGCCGAGTCCGCACCGCTGTGACCGATCAAACGGGGTTCATTGCCGAGGCGATCGCGCGGGACAAGCAGCTCACGAAGAATCTGCTGGCACAACTGGGGTTGCCGGTGCCGATCGGTCGCACGGTGGCCAGCGAGGACGATGCGTGGGCCGCCGCCACGGAAGTCGGTTGGCCGGTCGTCGTGAAGCCGCGAGACGCGGACTTCGGCAACGGGGTCTCACTGCGACTGCGGACGCGCGACGAAGTGGCCGCCGCGTATCGCAACGCCAGGCAGTTCAGTGAAGCGGTCCTCGTCGAGCAACAGTTGGAAGGCTTCCCTTATCGAGTGCTGATCGTCGGCGAGCGGATCATCGGAGCGGTGCGGCGCGAACCTGCGCGGATCATCGGCGACGGGCGGCGAACCGTGCTAGAACTGATCGAGGAATTGAACAGCGATCTGCGCCGTGGTCTCGCGGAGGATAAGACTCGGCCGTGGTTCTTCGTGCCAACAGACGACAATTTGCGAACCGCGTTGGCTCATCAAGGTTGCGATTGGCAATCCATTCCCGCCGCTGACCGAGTGATCGACCTACGCTGGCAAAGCTGTGATTGGCTTGGGGACGGCATGTTCGACGCAACAGACGAGATTCACCCTGATGTCGCCGAGTCACTCATCGACGCGGTGCGCCTGGTCGGGCTGGATATCGCAGGCGTGGACTTGATCGCGACCGACTTACTTCACCCGTTGGACGAACAACACGGAGGCATTTTGGAGATCAACGCCGAGCCGGCAATCCGAGTTCACATGCGGCCGGTCTGCGAACCCTCGCGGCCGATTCCGGAAGCGATCGTCTCGCATTTGTTCCCTCGGCCGGACGAGGCTCACGTTCCGATCATTGCGATGCTGAGCGATTCGAGCACTGATGATGTCTGTCGATGGCTGAGTCGATGGTTGCAATGTGGTAGTGAGCGTGTCGGCCGTGCGTCGCGCGACGGAACCTGGCTCGGTCAACGCCGCTTATGTGCCGAGCCGAGCGACAATGCGTTTCGAGTTCGATCGCTGCTGCTGCATCCGCGCGTGGACTCGGTTGCCTGTCAGTTGTCTGCCCAGAGCATTCGGCGCGAGGGCTTACCGTTCGATCGCTGTGCCGCGGCGGTATTGTTGAGCAACACATCACACAAACCCCACCCTGCTTGTCAGGGTGGCTCGTTGGCCTCTGCACTACGGGACGTCGATGGCGAGTTGCGTAGTGCCGAAACCCGCGAGCCACTGGGGCAAGCCCAGTGGGGTGAAGAGCAGACGCAGCCACTCTCTGCCGAGCGGTTGCTGGCTCAAGTCGGTGCCTCGCGCGGGTTTGTTGTCGTCAACGCGGACGATCCGCACTTGGCGAAGCTCGTTGAGGAGATGGGCGATCGCGCGATTCCGATTTCAAAAGATGTCGACAACCTCCAGGTCATCAATGCACGCGAACGTGGTTGGCGATCTGCGTGCGTGCGTGGTGACATGATCGTGTTATCGGAAGGTCGGCACGAGATGCTTGTCGTACCGACAGAGATTCCTGATCTCGGCTTGCTTGCCGCATTAACCACCGCATGGGGGCTGGGGCTCGCTCCGGAATCTCTGCGACTGGATGGCAAACCGCCGGGCAGGATCGCGGATGAATTTGGCGAGCGGGGCGACGTCAGCCCCCCGGTTCCGCGATCAACGCACCGGGGGGCAGACGCCGCCCCGCTCGCCAGAGCGTTTCATTCTTAGCGAACTTCGCGGCCTTCTGTTCAAGAGGATTCTTGCCTTCATTTTCCGCCGCCCTGCCCACCACGCGGGAGCGAGCTGGCGAAAAATGAAGGGCGGAAGATGGGACCGCTGGGACAGGTCGTTTTGAGCCAATCGCTCTTCGCGCGTTTGGGGATCTGGGCTAGAAGCCCGCCCTTCTGATCCCCTTCCAGCGGGCTTTGTCGCGGTGGTGCGCGCGGCGGCACAGGTCGCACTTAACCAATCACACTCATGCGTCTCGCGTTGTTTGAAGATCAGGCGGCGAGCGGTTTCGCTCCGATCGCCTGGATGCGTCCGGTGTGCGAGCTGCTCTGTGGGCAGTCCTCGTTGCGAGAACGTTTGTTGAAACATCTCTCGGTCGCGGAATGGGGAGCGTATGTGCGACCCTTCCTGGCCGAGACCTACCGGGAAGCTCAGCCACAAGCGGCCATCAACAATTTGGAGTGGCTGACGCATGAGCCCACGCTGCTGGTCAACGCGCGGTGGCTTCCCGATGTCGCCGGGCTGCATCGGTTGGAACATGTGCGGCTTGAAGAAGCGGGGGTGATCGACCAATCGCTGGTCTGGATGCGACTGCATCCCGATGAAGTGCCGCTGCTCTCTTTGGAGAACTGGGACGAAGCGCTGCTGTCGTTAGCTCGTACTCGACAACTCACTGCGGCCACCGGCCGGATGGCAACTCGGCCGTGGGACTTGGTGTTGCACAACGGCAACCAGTTGCGAATCGACTTTCAACTACGACGCAGCGGGACGTTGCGATCGCCGCGGCTGCGCGGAGCACACTCGCTCGGCGCGAACGTCGCGGTGGTTGGTGATGTGGCCAATCTTGAAGTCGATCCGACCGCGCGGCTGGATCCGTTCGTGGTGCTCGACACGCGGCACGGGCCGATCAGCATCGACGCGGGTGCGATGATTCAACCCTTCACACGCATCGAAGGTCCGTGTCATATCGGAGCCGGTGCGCAACTCTTTCGAGCCAACGTGCGCGAAGGAACCACGATCGGTCCCGATTGCCGCGTCGGCGGCGAGGTCGAAGAGTCGATCCTGCATGGCTTCGTCAACAAGTATCACGACGGATTCCTCGGCCATAGCTACGTCTGCCCGTGGGTGAATCTCGGCGCGCTGACGACCAACAGCGATCTGAAGAACGACTACTCGAACGTCAGCGTGCCGCTGGAAGGTTTCTCGATCAACACCGGCAGCACGAAGGTTGGCAGTTTTATCGGCGATCACACCAAGGCCGCGCTCGCCACGCTCTTCAACACCGGCAGTTCGATCGGTGTGATGTGCATGTTGCTCCCAGGCGGCGAGCTGTTGCCGAAGCATGTTCCGTCATTCTGCCGCATCTGGCACGGCGTGCTCGACGATCAGATTGATCTGGCGTCCGGGTTGGAAACCGCCCGCGCTGTGCTCGGTCGCCGCAAGCAAGTCTTCACCCCCGCTCAAGAGCGGCTGCTGCGGTACGTCTTCAAATCGACGCAAGCCGAACGTGAGACCGCGCTGCATCGCAACCGCGAGAAGCGACGAGCGGTGCCTACGACGTGAGCAGGGGCATTCGGCACTTTGGTCACCAAAACTGAAATCGCTGACCGTCAACTCGCTTGGCTTTGGTCATGAGATTGGCCACAAAGAACACAAGAAGTCACGAAAAGAATTCGCTGCAAGAGATTCGGACGTGGCGCGTCACGTCTTTTTTTGCGCCTTTTTGTGTTTCTCGTGGCAATGACCTGGCTGACCTGATCGCCATCGGCAACTTCGCGACCACGACCCGTCGCATATCCCACCCGTTCCGAAACGAGCGGCGGCACTTTTAGAGCTCGGCAGTTGGACTAGCATTCGTCCACAAGTCGCAGGAACTTTCTCGCCAAGCGATCTGTCGAACGGCCCTCGTTCCGTGGGGCAGGTTTTCAACCTGCCCGTCTCGCGGTGGCTCATTGATACACGGACAGGTTGAAAACCTGCCCCACGATAGGATTCATCATGCGTTGGTCGGTTTGGATGATGTGTGGCTGTTTGGCCGTGATGGCGATGGGTTTTTGGGCGATCGGCGAAGAGGCCAAGCCGCCGAGCTTCAATGAGGCAACCAAGAAAATGCAGGCGGGCAACTTCAAGGAAGCGTTCGAGGAGTTCCGCAAGATCGGACTCGACCCAAAGTCTCCCGCGCGCGAGATGTCGGAGACGCTCAATCAGGCGATTCAATGCCTGCAACAGCTTGGCCGCATCAACGAGATCGACGAGTTTCGCGAGAAGATCGTCGAAGTCCACAAGGACAACTGGCGGTTGCTGCAAGCGGCAGCGCGGTCGTATCTGACGCTTGAACACAACGGTGTCATCATCGCCGGCAAGTTCCAGCGCGGGCCGCATCGGGGCGGTGATGGACGACAAGTCCATGCGTCCGAACGAGATCGCGTCCGAGCGTTGCAGTTACTTACTCAAGCGATGCCACTGGCTCTGAAGGACGACAACAAGGCAGACGCGGCGGAGTTTCATTGGGTCTTCGCTCAGGTGTTGTTGAACGGCATGGGGCATTCGGAGCCTTGGAAGCTGCAGGTGCTGACGGACCTTGCGACGTTGCCTGACTACGAAGACGGATACTGGCAATGGTGGTGGCGCGGTCAGCAACAGTCGGCACGCGGTGCTCCGGTCGATGCTGAAGGGAATCCGATTTACTACTCGGTGCCTAAGAGTTACGCCGACGCGAAGTCCGACGGCGAACGCTGGCGGTGGATGCTCACGCAGACCGTCGAATTGAATGCCGCTCGCAAGAACGAAGTGCTGCTGGCTCACGCGGCGTTTCTACAAAGCCAGTTCGGGGTCGAGACGATGGCCCACTTCGGTTGGTGGTCGCGATTCGCGGATGACTCTCAGGACAAGGGGCAAGCGAAGACCGGATCGTTCGCGGTTCACACACTGGGTGAGGATGAGACGATCGCAAACCTGGCGACCGGCGTGAAACGGTTCAAGCTGCCGGACGAATTCAATCCCTACCGCATCTGGCAGACCGTCATCGCCAGCGGCAAGAGCAACGAAGGCCAGCAGGCTCGCGAGTTAGTTGCGCATTTCTATGAAAACCGCCGCCAATACCCGAAAGCGGTTGAGGCATGGAGAGCGGCGATTGCCGAATACGGTCCCGGCAACCCGACGGAGCATGGTCCGCATCGGCAAGTCGCCCTCAATCAGATCGTCAAGAATTGGGGTCGCTTCGAGCCGTCACCGACGCAGCCATCAGGCCGAGGTGCGACCGTCGATTTCCGATTCCGCAACGGCAACTCGGTCACGTTCACCGCTCACGAGTTGAACGTGTCGAAACTGATCGACGACGTGAAGAAGTATCTCAAGAGCAGCCCGGCGCAGATCAACTGGCAAGAGATGAACCTGCAAGACATCGGCCATCGCATCGTGGTCGAGAATCAGCAGCAGTACGTCGGCGCGAAGGCGGCCGAGTGGACGTTGAAACTGACTCCGCGAGCCAATCACGTCGATGACCGCGTCACCGTCACGACACCGTTGCAGAGGCCGGGAGCGTATCTCGTCGAATCCAAGATGCCCGACGGCAACAGCAGCCGAGTCATCCTGTGGGTCGCCGACACGGTCATCGTCAAGAAGAGCCTCGAAGCGAAGTCGTTCTACTTCGTGGCCGACGCCGTCAGCGGCCAGCCGATCGCGAAGGCCAACGTCGAGTTCTTCGGTTGGAGACAAGAAGCGGTCGCTCAAGGCAAGCCACAATGGAAGATCATCAACCGCCAATTCGCCGAGTTTACGAACGCCGACGGCCAGTTGATGCTCGGCGCGAATCAGCAGCCGCAGGAGTTTCAGTGGGTCGCGATCGCTCGCACGGATAGCGGGCGGCTGGCGTATCACGGCTTCTCGCACGTCTGGTTCCAGAACCGGCACGACCCGGAGTATCACGCTCGCAAAGCCTTCACGATCACCGATCGACCGGTCTATCGGCCGGCTCAGAAGGTGCAATTCAAGATGTGGATTGGCGACGCCAAGTACGATCAGCCCGACAGCAACACGTTCGCCAACGCGAAAGGATTCGCTGTCGAGCTGCGAAATCCGAAAGGGGAAGTGGTCTTCACCCGTTCGATGGACGCCGATGCGTTTGGTGGCCTCGCCGGTGATTACGAATTGCCGAAGGACGCGCCGCTGGGCGTGTGGCATCTCATCGCCACCAGCTACGGCATCGGCTCGTTTCGCGTCGAGGAATACAAGAAGCCTGAGTTCGAGGTGAAGGTCGAGGCCACCAAAGACCCGGTCGCGCTCGGCGACAAGATCACCGCGACGATCAAAGCCAACTACTACTTCGGCGGAGCAGTCACGAAGGCGAAGGTCAAATACAAAGTCCTGCGGACCAATCACAGCAGCACTTGGTATCCGTCCGCGAGTTGGGATTGGTTCTACGGCCGAGGCTACTGGTGGTTCTGCGGCGATTACGCTTGGTATCCCGGCTGGCGTCATTGGGGCTGCGCTCGACCGTATCCAATTTGGTGGGGTCGCGGAGCCGAACAACCGGAAGTCGTCATCGAACGCGAAACCGAAATCGGCGAGGACGGCACCGTCGCCGTCGAGATCGAAACGTCGCTGGCGAAAGCCGTGCATGGGGACACCGATCACTCGTACTCGATCACGGCCGAGGTCGTCGATCAATCACGCCGCACGATCGTCGGCACCGGCAACGTGCTGGTCGCTCGCGAACCGTTCCGAGTCTTCGCGTGGGTCAACCGCGGCCATTACCGCACCGGCGACGATATCCTCGCCGAGTTCCGTGCTCAGACGGTCGATCAGAAGCCGGTCTCCGGTGCGGGCGAGCTGACTCTGTTTGCCATCACCTACAACGAGAAGGGCGAGCCGGTCGAGAAGGCGGTGCAGACTTGGAAGCTCGACACGAACGCAGAGGGCTATGCCCGCCAACAGATGAAGGCGGCGAAGGCCGGGCAGTATCGGTTGAGCTACAAGCTCCCGTTCGTAGTCCCGCCTTTAGGCGGAACTGAAATCAAAACGGATGCGAAGGCACCGCCTAAAGGCGGAACTACGAACTGGATCGAAGGGGGCTACTTGTTCGTCGTGCGCGGCGATGGCTTCGACGGCAAGGAGTTCCGCTTCAACGACATTGAACTCGTCACCGAGAAACGCGAGTACGCAGCCGGTGAAAAAGTTCGGCTGATGATCAACACGAACAAAGCGGGCGGCGCGGTGTTACTGTTCCTGCGGCCGACCAATGGCGTTTATCTGCCGCCGAAACTGATTCGGCTCGACGGCAAGAGCCACGTCGAAGAGATCGACGTCGTGCAGCGCGACATGCCGAACTTCTTCGTCGAAGCGGTCACGGTCGCCGACGCGAAAGTGCATCAGGAGATGCGTGAGATCGTCGTGCCGCCTGAGAAGCGCGTGCTCAACGTTGCGGTCACTCCCAGCCAGGACGAATACAAACCCGGCTCGCCTGCGAAGGTGCAGGTGAAGCTGACCGACTCAACCGGCAAACCGTTCGTCGGCTCAACCGTGCTGAGCATCTACGACAAGTCGGTCGAGTACATCTCCGGCGGCTCGAACGTGCCGGAGATCAAAGAGTTCTTCTGGAAGTGGCGACGTCATCATCAGCCGCAAACCGAATCGAGCCTCGGCCGATACACTTACCAGCTCTTGAAACAAAACGAACAAGGGATGAGCGACCTCGGCGTCTTCGGCGGCGCGGTCGTCGAAGAGATGGAGATGCTCCAAGCCGGCATGCGCGGGTCCGGTCGCAACTTCAACACGCTCGGCCGCAGCAAGATGGCAGCCACACGCGCCGGAGGCTTCGGCGGCGGTGGTCCAATGGCTGCTGCTCCCGCAGGCGCTCTTGCCAAGGAAATGTCACTCGGCGACGTGGCATCGGACAAAGCTGCCGAAGGCGCGGCCCCCGGCGATGTTGGCCCGCTGCCGAACGCCATACAGCCAACCGTCCGCAGCAACTTCGCCGACACCGCGTTCTGGGCCACATCGGTCACGACGAACAAAGAGGGGCTCGCCGAAATCGCGCTGACAATGCCCGAACAGCTCACCGGCTGGAAAGTGAAGTGCTGGGCCATGGGACCCGGCACGCGCGTCGGTCAGGGCGAAGCCGAGATTACAACGAAGAAGAATCTGCTCGTGCGCCTGCAAGCGCCGCGGTTCTTCGTCCAGAAAGACGAAGTCGTGCTGTCGGCGAACGTCCACAACTATTTGAAGATCGACAAGGAGGTCGAAGCGGTGCTGGAGATCGACGGGAGGTTGATGCGGCTCGTAGCCGACGCTGCTAGCGTCGGAACGGACGCTGGCAACGTCCGCCACGTCAAGCGAATCAAAGTCAAAGCCGGCGGCGAAGAACGTGTCGATTGGCGAGTCTCCATCATCGACGAAGGCGAAGCCGTCGTCCGCATGTCCGCGCTCACCGACGAAGAGTCCGACGCGATGGAGATGAAGTTCCCGGTCTTCGTCCACGGGATGCTCAAGACCGAGAGTTGGTCGGGCGTCATTCGGCCAGACAAGAACTCCGGCAAGCTCACGATCAACGTCCCGAAAGAACGCCGAGCGAATCAGTCGCGACTCGAAGTGCGATACTCGCCGACGCTGGCCGGCGCGATGGTCGATGCGCTGCCGTATCTCGTCGACTACCCGTATGGCTGCACCGAGCAAACGCTCAACCGCTTCCTACCGACCGTCGTCACGCAACGCATCCTGCGGAACATGGGCCTCGATCTGAAAGCGATCCAGCAGAAGCGGACGAACTTGAACGCACAGGAGATCGGCGACGACGTGGAACGGGCGAAAGGCTGGAAACGTTTCGATCGCAACCCGGTCTTCGACGAGGCCGAAGTCACCACGATGGTGAAGAGCGGCCTCGAACGTCTGACCGAGATGCAAGTCAGCGACGGCGGCTGGGGCTGGTTCTCCGGCTGGGGCGAGCACTCGTACCCGCACACAACGGCCGTGGTCGTGCATGGCTTGCAGATCGCTCGCGAAAACGACGTCGCGATCGTGCCGGGCGTGATGGAACGCGGAGTCGAATGGCTCAAGCGGCATCAGGCCGGTGAAGTCGCCAAGCTCAAGAACGCTCCGAGCAAGACAAGCCCGTGGAAAGAACACGCCGACGCGCTCGACGCCTTCGTCTACATGGTGCTCGTCGATGCCGACCACGCGAATACGGACATGCTGGAGTTCCTCTACCGCGACCGCACGCACCTGCCGGTCTATGCCAAGTCGCTGTTCGGCCTCGCTCTGCACAAGCAGAAGCAAGCCGACAAGCTGGCGATGATCCTCAAGAACATCGAACAGTTCCTCGTCCAAGATGACGAGAATCAAACCGCGTACCTCAAGCTGCCGGAGAACAATTACTGGTGGTCCTGGTACGGCAGCGACATCGAAGCCAACGCCTACTATCTGAAGCTGCTCTCGCGAGTGGATGCGAAAGACGAACGAGCGTCACGCCTCGTGAAATACCTGCTCAACAACCGAAAGCACGCGACCTACTGGAACAGCACCCGCGACAGCGCGATCTGCATCGAAGCGATGGCCGAGTACCTCAAAGCCAGCGGCGAGGACAAACCCAATCTGCTGGTCGAAGTGCTGATCGACGGCGAAGTCAAACAAACCGTCGAGATCACGCCCGACACGCTCTTCGGCTTCAACAACAAGTTCGTGATTGAAGGCGAGGGGCTGACCACTGGTGAGCATGTCGTTGAGTTGCGAAAGAAGCCGCTCGGCAAATCTGATATCTCAAATTTGAAATCTCAAATTTCAAATCCCCTCTACTTCAACGCCTACCTCACCAACTTCACGCTCGAAGACTTCATCACGAAGGCGGGCCTCGAAGTGAAGGTGAATCGCAAGTACTACAAGCTCACGCCGGTCGAGAAGAAGGTAAACGTCGCCGGCTCGCGCGGCCAAGTCGTCAGCCAGAAGGTTGAGAAGTACGAACGCACCGAACTGGCGAATCTCGACAAGCTCAAGAGCGGCGACCTGGTCGAAGTCGAATTGGAGATCGACAGCAAGAACGACTACGAGTACCTGCTGTTTGAAGACCCGAAGGCCAGCGGCTTCGAGCCGGTCGAAGTCCGCAGCGGCTACAACGGCAACGAAATGCACGCCTACGTCGAATTCCGCGACGAGCGTGTCGCGTTCTTCGTCCGAGCATTAGCCCGCGGCCAACACAGCTTGTCGTACCGCTTGCGCGCCGAGATTCCAGGTCGTTTCAGTGCGTTGCCGACAAAAGCATCCGCGATGTACGCACCAGAACTGAAGGCGAATTCGGACGAGATCAAGCTGGCGATTGAAGACTGACCTCTGCGGTTCATGATTTTGTGAAACATGATTTTGTCGACAAAATCATGGAAGTCAGAAGAGTTCTGCGATGGGTTCGCCCGATTCGATGATCGGGACCGGGCGTTGTTGGCGGTCGCGGACGGTGGCGTGGTGGTCGAGGCCGACGACGCGGTAGAGGCTGGCCAACAGATCGCCGGGACCGAGCGGGCGGTCTTTGGGTTCGGCTCCGTTGGAGACGGTCGAGCCAATGACTTGGCCGCCTCGAATGCCGCCGCCGGCAAGCAACGCTGACGCGGCTCCGGGCCAGTGGCCTCGGCCGGCATGTTGGTCGATGCGCGGGGCACGACCGAACTCACCGAACGCGGCGACGAGGACTCGGTCGATTTGGCCGCGCTGCGTCAGGTCTTCGATCAGCGCGGTGATGGCTTGGTCGTAGACGGGGAGCCGCTTGCGGAGGTTCTTTTCGATGACGTAATGGTCGTCCCACCAATCGACATCTTTTTCATAGAGGTTAATGACAACAAACGTCACACCCGCTTCGACCAGCCGCCGGGCGAGCAACGCTGATTGGCCATAAGCGTGCCGGCCGTATTTGTCGCGCAGTTCGGTGGACTCTTGCGAGAGATCGAACGCTTGCCGCACGGTCGAGCCGCTGACCAGTTCGAGGGCTTGTCGCTGCACGTCATCGAGATTGCGGAACGCCGGCTCGCGATCGAGTTTTCGCGAGAGGGAATCGAATTCGCGCATCAGTCCGCGACGTTCGTCGAGCCGTGACATCACGACATCGGCCGGCAGTTTGAATTCGGGTGGCCGATAGTTCCCAAGGCTCGGATCGCCACCGGCATCGAGCGCGGCATGACGAGAACTCAGAAATGCCGGACCTTCGTAGTAGCCGGCATGACGGCGGTAGTCTTCCGGGATCGCGACGTAAGCCGGCATCCCGCTCTTGCGCGGGCCAGCCAATGCGGAGATGACCGAGCCTTGCGACGGATTCTGCTGTCCCATCTGCCGAGCATTCAGGAGCGGCCATCCGGTTTGCAGCCAGTGTGTCCCATCGTCATGAACGGCGAGGTTGTGCTTGATCGAACGAATGACCGCCAGCTTGTCGGCGATGCGTGCATGTCCCGGCATCAACTCGCAGACATCGAGGCCGGGCTGGTTGGTGGCAATCGGATTGAACGGGCCGCGCACCTCGGCAGGCATCGCGGGCTTCATGTCATACAGGTCGATATGCGAAGCGCCGCCGGCTTGAAACAGCAGAATGATCGCCGTGTCGTTGCGATCGGCCGTCGCCGCATTCGCTTGCCGCGACCTAAACACGCTGGGGAGTGTCAGTCCCGCGCCGAGCGATCCGACTCGCAAGAAACCGCGGCGGCTGATGCCGTCACACAATCGAACCGGACGACCAACGATGTCGAGCATGAAGAAGCTCCCCGCGATCAAATCGCACCGACAAAGTGGGCCACAATGTTATCGACGACCGTTGTTCTGGCAATTCACCAAGGTCAGTCCTGCACGAGCGCCCCACCCTTCTTCTCCAGATGGCTGTACCAGCGATCGACGGCGGCTCGGCGTTGGCCGGGGGGATTGATTGGCGAGTATTCGTGTTTCAGGCCCGTCAGACGTTGGATGTGGAAGAACGCCAATTCGCGGATGGCGAGATGCTCGCTCTCCAGCCAGCCGACCAGCGTGCGCGAGATGACCGGGGCCTTGGCGTCGGTTTGATCGAAGCCCCACAGCAGGCGATACACGGCCTCGGCATCGCTGGGCAGGTAGTGTTTAGAGAGCTCCGCTTTCAACAAGACTCGGTTGCGCGGGTCGAGCGGCAGCCACTGGCGGAGTCCGGTGATCGCCGCCAAGCGTGCCTCGCGATGGTCCCCTCGCGACAAGGCTTTGACGAGCGGCTCGTGGCTATCGGTCAGGGCCAGGCACTTCACGGCCAATTCGGAAATCGCCGGCCGCGGATTATTGATGACCGCCGGCATGCTCAGCAGTAGCGGTTGATCGGCATCAAATTCTTTTTCGAACGGAATCAGGTAGGGACGCTTGAGCTTGGCGGCCGCTCGCTTCGGATCTGGCTCCAACCAATCGGGGAGGACCAGTTGGCTCGCGCGACCGATTTCGCTGTTCTTCACGTTGGCGGCGGCATCGGAGGTGATCGACAAGAAGCCCGGACCTTCGATCGTCGCGGCTTTGCCATCTGCGTTGATGAAGCGAATCGTACCGCGTGCGACGTGCAACGAGGCTGTGAAGCCCGGTGCCATCAGATCGGTCTCGAATCGCGTGGGCTCGTGGCGATGCACCTCAATTCCACAGACCGCGTCGTCGCTGGCTAGCTCCAATCGAGTTTTCTGGCCGTGCAGCAGCAGCGTGATTGGCAGCGATGGCTTTTGTGGTTTCGCGGCAACGGCGTCCTCATCCGTTGATTGCAGGCCGTGAGCTTCAAACACCAGCGTTCCCTGGTCGATGTCTAAACCGAATCCCACGTGCTCGTCCGGACCAAGCGTCCGCACGGCGGTCCCGCCGTTGAGCGCGATCAGACACAGATCGTCGCCAGCCGCCAGGTCGGCGCGAAACGGTTCCGGACACGCGAGCCGATCTCCCGTCTTCAACTCCGCACCGCGGGGAAGCACGATGAAGTCGTTGGCAGTGGCATCGAACCGCAACAAGATCCCCTCTTTGGAAACACGAGCCAGCTTCTGTGCCGGCAGCATTTTCGCGAGCGGCGCTTCTTCTGGTTCCACGACCGGCTTATTCACCGGCTCAACAGGTTGTGGCGGAGTCGGCAACGGTTTGACCGGCTTGACTGGTGGCAGTTCCGGTTCAATCTCGGGAAGCTCTTTCGGCTCGGCGACGCGGACGTTGCGCGGCTTGTTCGTGAGGACCGGGTCCACTTGTGCGATCTGCGGATCATTCGACGACTCAGGTCTGACAGCCGGATTGGCCACGCTCTTTCCTGGTTGGTCAACCTCCGTCGAAGCAGCTTTGTCGGGACTCAATCGCTCCCCTTCCGGCTGAGGGCTGGATCGCAGTTGGCCAGTCATGGTCGGATCGCGCATCAAGAGGTTGATCCAGCCGACGCCGATCAACAGCACCAGCGCCAACATTCCAGAGCGTTTCCAAGAAGTCTGCGGCTGCAAGTATTCCGGCAGCGCGGCATCGGTTGAACCACTGTGAGACAAATGCTCGGCCGATGCGATCATCGGAATCGAGCGGGACTCACGGGCCGGCATCGCGCTCATGAAATCATTGGCTCGGACAACATCGTCCGCCGCGACCGGCCCCAAGCCATACATGCGCGACCGAGTCTCCTGCCGCACCTCCACCGGATCGCCCAGCACCAGCGTGAGGATTTGATGGCAGGCCGCCACCTCCGCCAAATGCATGTCCGAGTCGAGACAAATCTTCTCGACATCCACGACTTCCGCCGGAGTCAGTTCGCTGTCGAGGTACTCGGCGACAAGATTCGGATCGAGTCCCGCCCCCTTGCCGAACAATTCCGGAGCCGACAATCGTCGCCGACGCATCACCTCTTTGATCCGGTCCACGAGCGCTGTCGCATAGCTGCTCTCGGTCAGCTTCTGCCCGATCTCCTTCGCCTGGTCCGGCTGCAGTTCGTCATCAAGGTAGGCAATAAGTGTTCGCAATGTCAGTCGCATGATCGACCCTTTTCGTGGGGCAGGTTTTCAACCTGCCAGAAACACAGGCAGATTGAAAACCTGCCCCACATCCCAAACTCACCCTGAATAGTGGCAATCTCGCTCAAGTTTCGTACAAGAATCCTCAACAACTCGAAAACTCCTTCTCCATTCCGGGACAACCATGATGCCGATCCTTCGCCAATTGTCCGTTGTGACTGTGTTGATGCTGGTCGCCACTCCTCTGAGTTTGGCATTCGCCGACGATGCCGAAGCCCAGTCTCGTCCGCAGCGATTGCTGCTGATCGGACAAGGCCCGGACGGCTCGCACAAGCCGACGACGCACGAGTACTTCGCCGGAGTCAACCTACTGGCTCGATTGTTGCGCGGTCAGCCAACACTGGAGGTCATCGTCGTCAACGCCGATGGCGACTGGCGCGACGGCCCGCAACTGCTCGCACGCGCCGACGCCGCCGTGCTCTTCGTTTCTGAGGGAGCCAAGTGGCTGTCAGCGGACGCGGCCCGACTCACCGCCTTCCGCGATCTGGCCAAGCGCGGTGGAGGACTCGGCGCGCTGCACTGGGCGACCGGCACCAAAGCTGCCGAGCCGATCGCACCCTATGTGCAGCTCTTTGGTGCCTGCCACGGAGGTCCCGATCGCCGCTTCAAAGAGTTCGAGGAGATTACTCCGCAACTGGTCAACGCCGAGCATCCCATCCTGCGCGGCGTTCGTCCGGTCGCCGTGCGCGAAGAGTTCTACTTCGCATTGAAGATGACCTCGCGCGATGCCGCCGCACCGGTGACGCTGTCCGAGAAAGACTCGCCGATCACCACGCTTCTGCGCATCCCGGCCGACGCGACCTCAGGCACCGTCGCTTGGTGCTGGGAGCGTCCCGACAGCGGCCGCTCATTCGGATTCACGGGACTGCACTTCCACGACAATTGGAAGCACGAGTCGTATCGCCGCTTCATCGCACAAGCCGTGCTGTGGACTCTGAAACGCGACATCCCAAAAACCGGACTCCCGGTTCCCGTCACCGATCGAGACCTTTCGTTGCCCGATGCCAAGTGATCCTCGCGAAGTGGCTTTGACGAAGCTCTGATTGTTCGGCCGAGAAAATTCGGCCTAAGATGTGAACGACCACATTCCTTCGAGGTGCCTTCAATGCTCAATGTTTGGGGTCCACAACGGTCACGATGCTGCAACGGCACCAGCCGCCGAGATGTTCTCAAAGTCGGCACGCTGGGCGCGACCGGACTGATGCTGCCCGATCTGCTGCGAGCACGCGCCGCGTTGGGTAAGACCAGCGAGAGCCTCAAGGACACAACGATCGTGTGGCTGTTCCTTTCTGGAGGTCCTACTCAATTCGAGACGTTTGATCCAAAACCGGACAATGCGTTGCCGTATCGCAGCACCGTCGGCACGCTCAAGACAAACGTGCCGGGAACGCACATCGGTGGACTGTTCCCGAACCTCGCGCAGCTTGCCGACAAGTATTCGATCATTCGTTCGTTCGCACACACCGCTGCGGACCATACGGCCGCAACGCACTGGCTCTCGACCGGACACGATCATCCGCCGGCCGGCAACGGTGCTCCTCCCATTCAGCCGAGCATCGGTTCGATCCTGTCTCGGTTTCGTGGCCCGAATCATCCCGCCAGCGGAATGCCCACCTACGTCGGCCTCGATCATCTTTACGCGGAAGGCCCGGCGTGGCTGGGAGGCTCCTACACGCCGTTCGACGCGCGCGGGAATTCGTTGGCCAACATGATGCCTCGGCTGACGCTCGACCGCCTGCAGGATCGCCGCTCGCTGCTCAAGACATTCGACCAGATGGATCGAGCCATCGACCAAAGCGGCATGATGCACACGATGGATGAGCACGAAGGCCGAGCCCTCGAACTCATTCGAGGCAAAGCTCGCGAGGCATTTGATCTATCGCGAGAAGATCCCAAACTACGCGAGCGATACGGCAAGGGAGACAAGAAGCTGGGAGAGAATCTGTTGCTCGCGCGGCGTCTTGCCGAGGCCAACACCGGAATGATTACCGTCTGGTACGGCGGCTGGGATTCGCACGGCACCAATCCGGCAGTCAACCACGGCACCATCGAAGAAGAGATGCGGAAGCTGGCTCCAGAGTTCGACCACGCGGTCTCCGTCTTCTTGGAAGACCTGTACGCTCGCGGGTTGGACCAAAAAGTTCTGCTGGCCATCGTAGGCGAGTTCGGTCGATCGCCGCACATCAACAAGGACGGCGGCCGCGAACACTGGCCACAGCTCGGCAATCAAGTCCTGGCTGGCGGCGGGATGCAGATGGGGAAACTCATCGGCGAATCGACCGCCAAGGGAGACGTACCGCTCTCCAATCCCGTCTCGCCGAACGATCTGCTCGCCACGCTCTTCCAGTTCCTCGGCATGCCGCTCGACTTGCAGTACACGAATCAAGCGGGGCGTCCAACCAACATGCTCGACAACGGCAAACCAATCGCCGAGCTGTTTTGAACGAACGCCAGCGGGCGTCTCGTTCTGAAAGAGAAGTCGGGATGAC
>SXKJ01000483.1 GCA_005778115.1 Planctomyces sp.
GCAGTTTCACCACCTCTGCGCTCTTCGCTTCTCTGCGGTAAAAGTGACGGACACTTCCTTGTTTACCGCAGAGAAGCGAAGAGCGCAGAGGTAAGGCGGAAACGTCTTCATGGGGTTGGCAGAATTGTGTAGATACCAATGGTTCCGGCTCGCTGGGGTCCGTGAGCAACTCCGCATCCGCAAACAAATCCGCGGTCGGCTGCTCCAGAAAATCCCCCGCCTGAGCCTCGCGGTTCAGCAGCCGCTCAACCCGGGCACGCAGAGCCGCGTCGCCCGCACATGCCGAATCCAGATACGCCCGCCGCGCCGACTCGTCTTCAATTTCAATCGCAGCAATAAACAGGTCTCGTTCGTGCACAACTCATCGCTAGGTGTTCGCGGGCGAGATTTCGACTCGCCTCAGGATACTCATGCGTATTCTGCCAGCATACCCGGCCAAAAATTCTGTATTTCCGGCTCTCCGCCATTCGTGTTGAAATTTGTCATGAGTGAGCCGCAAGGCGCTAGCCGAGGGTTCTGAATGCGCCCAGAACCGGCGGCTAGCGCCTTGCCGCTCACACCCATCAACAAGAATGGCGGAGAGCCGGATTTCCTTGAAATGCTGCGTCGAGCCGCAGCACTCCAGGTTTACGCCCCTGGCGACAATTCTTCCAGCAAGAATGACCGGGCATACGCCCATAGTCGGCGGGCCGAGCGTTCGGACATTTCCAGCATCTCTGCGGCTTCAGCCAATGGCAGGCCGGTGAAGTACCGCAGTTTGACCAGTTCCGCCGCCTGAGCGTCTTGCTTTGCCAAGCGAGTCAAAGCCTCGTCGATCTGCAAAACATTGACGGCCGAATTCGCCTCCGGCAAATCGTTCAACGGGAGTTCGATTCGATTCAGATCACCGCCCCGTTTGAGAGCTTGTTTGCGTCGTACATTCTCGATGAGGATCCGCCGCATGGCTTCCGCCGCCGCTGCGAAAAAGTGTTTGCGGCTGTGCCACTCTTGAGCCACCGGCTTATCAACCAACCGGAGGTACGCCTCGTGAACCAGCGCGGTCGCCTGCAACGTCTGGCCCGCCGCCTCCTGAGCCATCTTAGTCCGAGCCATCTCACGTAACTGGTTGTAAATCAGCGGCAACAAATCCTCCGCCGCGTTGGAGTCGCCACGTTGAATCGCACTCAGCAGGATGGAGACGTCGGATGACATGCTGGGAGCCTACGATTGCCCAACCGGCCGAGCAACGCTGAACCAAAGTCGTCGACCGAATCCGACCGCGACGCTAACTTGGATTGTTCATGGGCGTCACTTGGCACGACCTCTAGCACGACGCGCGAGCGAGTGGTTCGCACCGAAATCGCTCGCTTGCGCGTCGTGCTAAAACGCCGCGGCGTGACGTCCCGATCGTGCGTCGCCGGCTGCATCGAACTGGCCAACGGAATCGATGCGAATCACGCTGGGAGCCCACAACACGCCGGCGGTTGGTTGTACCTTGTGTCCCAAACGTTCGAGCGCGCTGATTGTTTCCGGGGGTGCATTCGCATGGATCAACAGGCTGCCCAACACAGGCGGCGTCTGGCGGAACGAACCGAGATGATGATTAGTGCCGAACCGTACGGCCTTCGTCGACTCAGAGGCAGACAAGCCGAACTCGATGTGATTCAGCACGGCTTGCAACCCCGCCTGATCCTGACCGTCTCCACCGGCGACGCTGACCGCCAACACCGGTTTCGCTTCTTTGAGGACCAGCGTCGGAGTCAACGTGATGCGCGGCCGCTTGCCCGGTTCGATGCAGTTGGGATGGCCTTCCCAAGTATTGAAGCTTTGCAGGCGTGTCCCCAACCAGATGCCGGTCTCTCCCGCCTGCACGCCGCTCCAACCGCTGGGAGTGGCGACGACGACGTTCCCCCAGCGATCGGCCGTCGTGCATGTTGTTGTGTCATGGACTGGGCCGCCGAGTCCTTTTCGCTTTTCGACCTCCGGCAACAACGCTTGGTCGCGGCGCGGATCGCCCGGACGTTGTTCGAGCGATGCGTGCTCGCGGTCGATCAGCGCGCGACGTTGACTTGCATACGATTTCGACAACAGCGACTCGATCGGCACCTCCTCGAACAGCGGGTCGGCGTAGTACACATCGCGATCGGCCAGAGCCAACTTCATCGCTTCGAGCGTGACGTGAATCGTCTCCGGCTGATTGTGTCCCATGGCAGCGAGATCGAAGCCGTCCAGCAGTCGCAACGTTTGCAGCAAGTACGCTCCTTGAGTCCAAGTCCCGCATTTGAAAACCGTGTGACCTCGGTAATCGACCGAGAGCGGTTCCTCGATGCGAGTCACATGCGTCGCGAGATCTTCATAACGAATCAACCCGCCATGTTGCTCAGACCACAGCGTCAACTCACGAGCGAGCGGCCCTCGATAGAAATAGTCGCTTGCCAAACGCAAGCCGCGACTCCGGTCCGCGCCCCCGGCGGCCTCAGCGGCAATCAACCGCCGCAGCGAACGAGCCAGCAACGGATGCCATTCCACCTTCGCGCGATCGAGCAACCGCAACGTCGGTTCGGCGACATCGGCCAGCCGCAGCGTTCCGTAACGATCGAGCAAAGTCGCCACTGCATCGAAGGCGGCCGGCACTGTCGCAGGTGTGAGTCCAGTTCCCGGAATGCCTCCGCGCCGAGCAAAGTATTCTCGCGTTGCCAATCGCGGCGCGGCCCCTTGTCCCGCGAGCACCTCGACCACTTTTCGCCGAGCGTCATAAACCAGAATCGGAACCTCACCGCCAAAACAAAAACCCCCCGAATCGGTGACGCTCAATGCCAGGATCGTCGCCGCTGCCGAGTCCGCTGCGTTGCCACCTCGCTTGAGGATTTCCAATCCCGCCGCAACCGATTCGGCACCACCGGCGCTGACCGCACCTTGAGCGCCGGTCCCTTCCGAACCCGGCAAGACATCCGCTGCGTGCGACGGCGACAGCCGCAAGATCATCAAGCCGAACAATGACACCCACGTCCAGACACGCAATTGGCGACTCATGCTTTTGTCCTCCGTCGGCAACCATAAATGCCTGCGACAAGACTTGCCAGCACGTGGAGAGATTCCCGAAGACCCGTTCAAAAGTGGTTCTTCAGAGTTCTGAGTGGCTGGTGACAACAATGCGAGAGTTTGGCAGCAGAGATTTCTCAGGTATCGCAAAGATGCATCAGGCCATTCCTGATTCATCCGTGTGTAAGTGGACCTCTCGGTTCGCACCTTATTGCGGATCGTGCAACAATCGTTGCACTCGCATACCGACTCTCGATCTTGGAGGTTGCCGATGTCGTCTGCCAAACGTGCTCTGACTCCGGAAGATGTCCTGGGCTTTAAGAACGTCGAAGACGCGCAGATTTCTCCCGATGGCTCGCAGATCGCGTTCGTGATCGGCGATTCTTTCAAAGCCGAGAGCAAGTTGCCGAAGTCGACGATCTGGCTGGTCTCGACTGCCGGCGGTGAACCGAGACCACTCACCAACGGCCCGCGCACGGACTCGCTGCCGCGCTGGTCGCCGGATGGCAGCCGGCTCGCGTTTCTTTCGGATCGGTTGGTCGAGGGGCAGCGGCAAGTGTTCGTCATCGCTCGCGATGGGGGCGAGGCGGGGCCGCTCACGAACATTACCGGAACGATCCCGACTCCGCGCGGCTTGAACGCGCTGCAATGGTCCCCTGACGGGAGGTTGCTCGCGTTCTTGATGGAAGACCCGGAGTCCGACGACGAGCGCAAGAAACGTGAAGCGAAAGATGACGCGATTGCATTCGAGCAGCAGCCGAAGTTCGTGCGAGTCTGGGTGATCGACGTCGAGACGAGGTCGATCCGCTGCGTGTCGCCAGACAAGTTGCAAATCTGGGAGTTTGGTTGGCATCCGAATTTGCGCGAGCTTGCGGCGGTCGTTTCCGATCAGCCTTATGAATGGACTTGGTACACGAATCGACTCGTACGCTTTGGACTCGGCGAAGCGGCGCAGACGGTGTGGCAATCGAAGCGGCAGGTCGCGTTTCCAGTTTGGTCGCCTGACGGTCATCAGATCGCGTTCGTCTCGTCTAATTGGAGCGACCGGGGTTGTGTGGCCGGTGATGTTTGGACGATCGACTCGTGTGGCGGTGAGGCTCGCGATGTCACGGCGGGCATCGTGGCCAGCCTGGGCTGGATGCATTGGTCGTCGGACGGGCGTGAGTTGTTGGCAATCGGCCACGATCGGGGCGGGACGGGACTGCATCGCATCAACGTGGTTACCGGCGAGCAAACTCAACTCTGGTGGCAGCAAGCGGCGGTTGCGGAAGCTCATTGGCCGCGCTTCTCGGCGGCGCTCGACGGAACGCTCGCGGTCGTGCTGGAGGATGCCGATCATCCGCGCGATGTGTGGCTGCTAAGCGAGTCCGCCGGAAAGTTTGCCGGGCAGCCATTGACTCAGTTGCATCCGCAGACGGCCGAGATCGCGATCGGCAACACCTCTGTCGTACATTGGGCAGGCGCGGATGGATGCGAGATGCAGGGACTGCTCATCAAGCCGGTGGGATATCAATCGGGCCAGCGCTACCCGTTGGTGATGTGGGTGCATGGCGGACCAACCGGCATTAGTGCCTCTCGCTATTACGCGGCCTTCCTCTGGAATCAGTTGCTCGCCTCGGCGGGCTATGCGGTGTTCCTTCCGAACTATCGCGGCTCAACCGGTTGGGGGCTGGAGTTCGCCGAGAGCAACATCGGTGACATGGGAGGCAAGGATTTCGAGGACATGCTGCTCGGAGTCGATTCGCTGATTGAATCGGGAGTCGCCGATCCGCAACGGCTCGGCATCGCGGGTTGGTCGTATGGTGGCTTCACAGCGGCTTGGGCGGTTTCGCAAACAGATCGCTTCAAAGCGGCCGTGATGGGAGCCGGGATCTCTCATTGGCTCAGCTTCCACGGCAAGAGTTCGCTCGCCGATTGGGATGCGATCCACTATGCCGAGTCTCCCTTTGAACTCGCCGGAAGATTTCAGAAGTTCTCTCCGTTGTCGTACTACGAGAACTTGAAAACGCCGACACTGATTCTGCACGGTGCCGAGGACCAAGACGTTCCAGTCGAACAGTCGTATCTCTTTTACCGTGCCCTCAAAGACAAACGCGTGCCCACCGAACTCATCGTCTATCCGCGCGAAGACCACGCCATCAAAGAACGCCAACATCTGCTCGACATGTCGCGGCGGGTGCTCACTTGGTTCCGCCAATATCTGTGATCTGCCCCACCATCCAGTCCGCCTGCTGTTGCCGAACGATTATCGCTAAGCCTTGCTTCCCCGCACGCCCATCAATCAGTTTCCAAGGACTGATACTTGAACAAACGCAAGATGCTGCAAAAACTGATTGCCGCTCCGCATAATGTCCGGTTCGCGGAATTCCGGACGTTGGTCGAGGCTTTCGGTTTTGCGCCGGTCCGAGTCAGCGGCAGCCAACACATTTTCGAGTATCCCGGCATTCCCGAACTCATCAACATTCAAAATGTTCGCGGCCAAGCCAAGTCGTAACAAATCCGTCAGTTCCTGAACTTGATCGAGCGACATAACTTGTCGCTGGGAGACGAGCCATGAAGGATTACCACATCAATATTTTCTACAGCGACGAAGACGAGTGTTACATCGCTGACATTCCCGATTTGAAATTCTGTTCGGCCTGTGGCGACACGCCGGAAGAGGCGCTGCGTGAAGCTCAGGCCGCCAAGGCCGCTTGGCTCACTGCTGCCAAGTCCAAACGAAAGCCGATTCCGAAACCCAAGTACCGACCGGCGATTTATCAGGTTCAGAGTTAGCGGCCATGTTTGTGGTCAGGTAATTCTATTCAGCCAAAGTAAGGTCCGACGCCGTGAATCTTCAAAATGTCGTTTCAGCGTATGTCACTCGTCGCCAACTTTTCGGCAACGGAACCATCGGCCTTGGCGTTCCGGCTTTGGTTTCGCTGCTGGCAAAGGATTTGCCCGCCGCAGACGCGACCGCTCAGCAGGGGCCGAAGCAGTTCGGCGGTCTGCCCGACCTTCCGCATCATCCGCCGAAGGTGAAGAACGTCATCTACCTCCTGCAAAATGGAGCTCCGCCGCACGTCGACACGTTTGATTACAAGCCGCAGATGGAGAAGTTCCGCGGGCAGGAGTTGCCGGAATCGGTTCACAAGAATCAGCGGCTGAGCACGATGACTCAGGGGCAGAAGAGCAAGGCGGTGCTGCCGTCGATCGTGCCGTTCCGACAACATGGCGAGTGCGGCCGCTGGTTGAGCGACTTCTTGCCGCACACGGCGACGATTGCGGACGACGCGACGTTCATCAAGTCGATGCACACGACGCAGGTGAATCACGCTCCGGCGATCACGTTCTTTCTGACCGGCAACGAACTCCCCGGCCGGCCCAGCATGGGAGCGTGGGCGACCTACGGGCTCGGCAGCGAGAGCGATGAGCTTCCCGGCTTCGTGGTGATGACCTCGCGCGACAAAGAGGCGACGTGCGGACAGATCTTCTACGACTTCTATTGGGGCAGCGGCTTCCTGCCGTCAAAGTATCAAGGGGTGAAGTTCCGAGGCAGCGGCGAGCCGGTGCTGTACCTCTCGAACCCAGACGGCATGAGCCGCGAGGTGCGACGGGGGCTGCTCGACGATCTGCGAGTGCTCAACGAGGCGAAGTTCGCGGAGGTCGGCGACCCGGAAATTGTCACGCGCATCGCTCAGTACGAGATGGCGTACAAGATGCAGGCCAGCGTCCCGGAGCTAACCGATTTTTCGACTGAGCCGAAGCACGTCCTCGAAAGCTACGGACCTGACGTCACCCGGCAAGGATCGTTCGCCTACAACTGCCTGATGGCTCGGCGGCTGGTCGAGCGCGGCGTGCGGTTCGTGCAATGCTTCCACGCTGGCTGGGATCATCACCGCAATCTCTCGACGCAATTCGAGATCCAATGCCGCGACACCGACCAGCCGAGCGCCGCGCTTGTCAAAGACCTCAAGCAGCGCGGGTTGCTCGATGACACGCTGGTCATCTGGGGCGGCGAGTTCGGCCGCACTCCGTTCTGCCAGGGGGACATCAACGACAAGAAAACGCTCGGCCGAGACCATCACCCCTACGTCTTCACCATCTGGATGGCCGGTGGCGGAGTGAAGCGAGGCTTCTCCTACGGCGAGTCCGACGACTTCGCCTACAACCCCGCCAAAGACCCCGTCCACGTCCACGACTTCCAAGCAACGGTGCTGCATCTGCTCGGCATCGATCACGAACGCCTGACCTACAAATTCCAAGGCCGCTACTTCCGTCTGACCGACGTGCATGGAAGAGTGATCAACGAGATTCTGGCGTAGTCGAGTCTTGGGGGGCAGCCGACTATTGCACTCACCGCCGCCGTCCCAACGACCAACGACAACGATGCGGGCACCACGAACAACAGCCGCCTCTCGGCAGGCAGCTTAGATTTGATCCGGAAAGCCATAACGGAATTACTCTCATCGCCACAATGATGCCTTGGTGGCTCGGCGACTGATTGAGCGTGGCACGCGGTTTTTGCGATGGTCCCACGCCGGTTGAGATCATCACTGGCAGCTCTCGACGCAGCGCTTCCGTGCCGGAAAGAAGTGTTGCTCAAACGAGATGACTCTGAGATCGTCTCGTGGATGGATTGAGCGAGAGATGTCGTTGGCTGAAATGAATCGGATCTTGTTTCAGCGGTTTCGAATTTCGGTCCCTTGTGAACAATCGGAGTCAGCATGCACATTGCCGAGGTGATCGAGACGCGGTTTCGAGTGGTCTTCCTTTGGTCGGTCATCGGAATTTTGATTCTGACCGGAATTGTGTTCGCAACCTTTGGTCCGAATTACGCACTGGGACCGTGGATTGTGCTGGGGCCGCTCGTGGTGCTCGGACTGGTGGACATGACACAGAAGAAGCAGGCGATTCGTCGGAACTTTCCGGTGCTGGGACGCATGCGGTACTTGCTCGAACTGATTCGGCCGGAGCTTTATCAGTACTTCGTGGAGAGCGACACCGAGGGGGTTCCCTTCGATCGGGAGCATCGGTCGCTGATTTATCAGCGAGCCAAGAATGCTCGCGACACGACGCCGTTCGGAACCAAGATGGATGTGTATGCTCCGGGTTACGAGTGGGTGAATCACTCGTTGCAGGCCAAGCATGTCGAGGCCAGCAACATGCGCGTCACCGTTGGCGGACCGGATTGCAGGCAGCCGTATTCGTGCAGCTTGCTGAATGTCTCGGCGATGAGTTTCGGATCGCTCAGTCAGAATGCGATTTTGGCGCTCAGTCGCGGCGCGAAGCTTGGCGGGTTCGCTCACAACACCGGAGAGGGAGGACTCAGCCCGTATCACCTGGAAGGTGGGGGTGATCTGATTTGGCAGATCGGGACGGGCTACTTTAGTTGCCGTGACGCGCAGGGGAATTTCTCGCCGGCGAAGTTCGCCGAGAAGTCAGTGCTTCCGAACGTGAAGATGGTCGAGATCAAACTCTCGCAAGGGGCGAAGCCGGGACACGGAGGGATCTTGCCCGCCGCGAAAGTGACGGCAGAGATCGCGGAGATTCGCGGTGTGCCGATGGGCAAAGACGTGTTGTCACCGCCGACGCACTCCGCGTTCTCGACGCCGATTGGCTTGTTGGAGTTCGTCAAACAGTTGCGTGATCTTAGTGGCGGTAAGCCGATCGGGTTCAAACTGTGCGTCGGTCGGCGGCGCGAGTTTCTCGCCATCTGCAAAGCGATGGCGAAGACGGGAATCACGCCCGACTTCATCACCGTTGACGGGGGAGAAGGAGGAACCGGTGCGGCTCCGCTGGAGTTCTCGAACCACATCGGTGCTCCGCTGACCGAGGGGCTGATCTTCGTCCACAACGCGCTCGTGGGGTATTCGCTGCGAAACAAGATCAAGATTCTGGCGAGCGGCAAAGTCTCATCGGGCTTCTTCATGTTGAAACGCCTGGCGATCGGCGCCGACATCATCATGAGTGCTCGCTCCATGATGATGGCCATCGGCTGCATTCAGGCATTGAAGTGCAACAGCAACCATTGTCCGGTCGGCGTGGCGACTCAGGACCCACATCTGATGGCCGGCCTGGACCCCACCGACAAGTCGGTTCGTGTCGCGAGCTATCACAAGCAGACAATCCACAGCCTGGCGGAGATGTTGGGAGCATTGGGACTCGATTCCGCTCAAGAACTTCGCCCGTGGCACTTGATGCACCGCCTCTCTGCGAACGAAACACGACACTACGGCGAGCTGTACCATTTCCTCGCGGATGGCGATCTGTTGAGAGATCCGTTGCCTCCCGATTTTGGCCGTGCCTGTCAATCGGCGTCGGCCGAGACTTTCAGTCATTGCGATTGAGACGGGATTGACACGTTTTTCGGGGAGCTAGAGTATCCGCGCCCTACTTCCGTCCGAGTGAATTGAGGACAGGCTTCGCGGCCTGCCGAGTGGCAATGCCTCGTTTTTTGATTGTGCAATGCGATGCGAATTGCGGGCGTGGAGCACGCGGTGCGAACCTGTCGCGTTTCCTCAGAATCTTTCACGGTCGTGGTGCGGTGGAACTAATCCAGGCGCGGGATCTCGATCGCGGTCCGGTGCGTGAGACCGACGTGTTGTGCCTCGGAATGCCGACGGCCGTAGATCCTCAGCAGTTGGCTCGCGTTCGATTTCGCCAGGCGGTGTTGTTTGATTATTCCGATCTGGGTGGTCCAGTCTGGTCGCCCGAGTCTGAGTCTTGGCTGCGGTCGCTGACGGACGTGTATCTCAAGCCTTGGGTGGAAGAGTCCTGGGACTTTGGTCTGCGCTGGGGCACGCTGCCGATTCGGCGGTATCCCGCGCTCACCTGGCACGTCAAACTCCTGCGCGGATTGTTTCGCGGACGCTATCCCGATCTCTGCCGGCGCGATCACGAGGTCTCGTTTCTCGGCAATTGCACCGCCTATCAGGGAGTCGCTTCCAATAAACGCTACCACCAGCGAGTCGAATGGCTTCGCGAGTTACGCCAATCCGAGAGGCCGTTTTCGTTCTGGGGAGGATTGCAGGCGTCGGCTGCGAATCGAGCGCGGCTCGAACCCACGCTCGGCGATTTGACCGACCTCATCGCTCCAGAAGGACGGCTGCTCTTCAGTCAGTTTTTGTATCACCTGCTCCGTTCGCAGATCGTGTTGACTCCTGCGGGGAACGCTCGCTGGAGCTACCGGCACTACGAAGCGATTTATGCGGGAGCGTTGCTGGTCTCGAACGATTTTCGCGCGGTGCGCACGCTGATTCCGTTGCCTCAGGAAAACATGCTGCATGTCGCCGATCACGCCCCCGTCGTGCCCGTCATCACGGCGGCCTTGGAGCGGCTGGCACGCGAGCCAAGTCTGCCGCGGCAGAACATCGACTTCCTGGAAACATACCTGCAAGACGGGGATTACCACCGTGGTAAGCCCCAACTCATGGATGAATTCTTGTCGCAATTGGGCGGTCGATCTGGCTGCACTGTTGATTCGTCGAATTCGATTCCGAATTCATCCGCGGACCAGTTCCGGCGTGTCGCGTAACCCATTGTCGCCTGGCTTTCCGAGTCGAGAGTCCGCCGCCAACTGTCCCGACTCGGAGAGTCAGGCTACATGTTTAATCCGCAGGAACGCAGTCAATTTTTGAACTTCGCCGGCCTGATCGAAGGTGGCTTGGCACTGGCGGCGTTGAGCATCGGCTGGTGCGTGTCGATCAATCCTGTCGAGTACCTTTCCTGGGACTGGCTCGCGTTTGGATGGGGAGTGCTGGCGACCATTCCGACCTTCGCCATCTTTTGGCTGACTTATCGCTACCCGGTGGGGTCGCTGCGAAAGATTCGCGAATTCCTGTCGCGCGAATTGGCTCCGTCGTTGTCGAACCTGCATTGGTATGACTTGGTTCTCTTGTCGGTCCTCGCGGGTGTTTCTGAAGAATTGCTATTCCGTGGTTTGTTGCAACCTTGGATTGGGCGAGCCTGCCACAGCGATGGAGTCGGGCAGTTCTTGAGCAATCTCGTATTCGGTGTCGTCCACTGGGTCACGCCAGTGTATGCGCTGCTGGCCTGCGTCATCGGCAATTACCTGAGCTGGTTGATGACTCTGACCAAGCCCAACAATTTGCTGACGCCAATGGTCACGCACACCATTCACGACTATCTGGCGTTTCTGGTGATCGTCGCCGAGTATCGCCGCCAGAGGCCAACAATGAATGACGAAGGAGTGGCGCAGTCCGAATGACGAAAGTCTGACAACAACCGGGAATCCGATTTTTCTGTCCCACATTTTTCTGTTCCACCAACAAGGCGTCTACAGAAAAGATGTTGGACAGAAAGATGTCCGCAACGACCGAGCCGAATGGCGGTTTGAGTCCTCGTGCAACTGAAACGATTCGTCATTTCATTTGTCTCTCTTGACGGTCGTTGTAAGCATCCGATATCCCACCCGCCCCGGTCCCGGCCGAGTTGGCGGATCGAGCAATCAGGAGGCAACATGTTGGATCAGTGGATGGCCCGCAGTGAGAATGTTCGCGGTGGCGATTGGCAAAACTCGCGGCGCGAATACGCGCGGCAACGGCAGATGGGGATTGGCGACCTGCTGCTGGAGAATCGGATCGTCTTCCTGGAAGGAGTCATCAACGACGGCGTCGCCAACTTGATCGTGATGAAGCTCCTTTTCTTGCAGTCCGAGAGCCGCACGCAAGACATCCATTTATATGTGAACTCGCCTGGTGGCTCGGTCACGGCGACGATGGCGATCTACGACACGATGCAGTTCATCGACTGCAAAGTCGCGACCTACTGCGTCGGCCTGGCGGCCAGCGGTGGAGCGATCGTGGTGGCCGGCGGATCGAAGGGCAAACGCCACATCCTGCCGCATGCCAAAATGATGATCCATCAGCCCTACGGCGAAGTGGGCGGACAAGTCTCGGACATCGAGATTCAGGCCAAAGACATCATCGACACGCGACAGGTTCTCAACGAAATCCTGGCGAGTCACACAGGGCAGCCCATTGATGTGATCGCTCGCGACACCGCTCGCGATCGCTACTTGACGGCAATCGAATCGAAAGCCTACGGACTGGTCGATGAGGTGCTCAGCAAGGCTCCGGCCGAAACACCTCCGGTCCTGACGTAACTCAAAACCTTTGATCTTTTTTTGGAGCCGCGTCCGTCAGGAAGCGGAGTCTTAGGATCGACAACCGCTTCCTGACGGACGCGGTACCAAAACATCTCGGACTGTGCGGACAAACTTTTTCCGCTCGCCAGAAATCACAACTGCGAAAGCGAGTTTTCTATGTCGGTCGTGCCTTGGGTCGTCGAAAAGAGTGGCCGCGAAGAGCGGGTCATGGATATCTACAGCCGGTTGCTCAAGGACCGGATCATTATCATGGGCAGCCAGGTCAACGATGATGTCGCCAATGCCATCGTCGCCCAATTGCTGTTCCTGCAATTCGAGGACAGCAAGGCGGACATTCATTTCTACATCAACTCGCCGGGCGGTTCGATTACGGCGGGCATGGCGATCTACGACACCATGCAATACATCAACTGCGACGTCGCCACCTACTGCATCGGTCAGGCCAGCAGCATGGGAGCCGTCCTGCTGACCGCCGGTAAGGCCGGCAAACGGTACGCGCTGCCGAATGCCCGGATCATGATCCACCAGCCGCTGGCCGGAATGCAGGGGACCGCGACCGAACTCGAAATTCACGCCAAGGAAGTGATTCGCGTGAAACGCCGCATGAACGAAATCCTGATGAAGCACACCGGCAAAACGCTCGACCAACTGCAAGACGATACCGACCGAGACAACTTCATGACCGCCGATGAGGCCAAGGAGTACGGCCTCATCGATCATGTCCTCAGCAAACTGCCGGTCCGCACCGGCGAGACTACGTAGCCATCATCGTTCCGCGTGATGAGCTGAATGTTCTCGACGGCCGGAGTCGTCTCTCAGTTCCAAACGTTTGAAACGCGCGGCTCGTCACGCGGAGCGGTGACGGCGACGTGGGAGCCATCACGGATGAGGCTCACTGTTTTATTATTGCTGTTGGCTCTTCTGGCTGGAGGCTGCGCCGGTCGGCGCGATGTCGATCTGTTGGAAGCGAAGCTGCGCGAACAGGAAGACCAGGTTCGCACGCTGCACGCGCAAGTCAAACAGGCGAATTCCGAGCTCACGGCCGCTCGCCGACTCAACGAATCGCTGAAGCAGCAATTCGTGCAACCGGCCAGTCACGACGAAACCTTCGAACTCGACGAACTGCACTTTCGCGTCACCGGCTTGAAGATCAATACGTTGTTGACCGGCGGTTTCGATCGCGACGGAAAGCCGGGCGACGATCAAATCACGCTCTTCTTCACGGCCGTCGATGATCGAGACCGGATTGTCCAAGTTCCCGGCCGCGTTGAATGCGAACTGCTCGACCCCGCGCAACCGGCGGATCAGCAGCGGTTGGGCTTGTGGTCGTTCGACGTGCTGAAGACCCGCGCCGCGTGGGTGAAAACTCTGGGGAGTTTCGGATATCGCCTCGAACTTCCGTGGCAGGCTCCCCCGCGATCACGCGATTTGAAACTTCGAGTGCGGATGTATGCCGCCGACGGAAACCACTTCGAGACCTCAACTCCGATCCGCATTGTGCTTCCGGAGTCCGCCCTCGGCGCGGACAAGGCGATGCCGTAATCTGGCACCGAGGGTGCGTCTCGTCCGCCGTTGGCGGATTCGACGAGAGACAAGTTGATCACGTCGAGAAGCCTCATGCGATTCCTCTTTTTCTTCATGTTGTTGAGTTTGGGCATCCTGCCGATCGCAGCGGCCCACGGCGAAGAACCACCGGCTGCGCCAAAGGTCGCGGCACTCCCAAAGCCCTCGGCCGATGACATCGAGCGTTGGATTCAAGACCTAAACGCACCGGAATTCGCCAAACGCGAAGAAGCGACGCGAAGGCTCATCGCTGCTGGTGGCGTGGCCGCCGAACCGCTCGTCAAAGCGGCTCATACAGGGAGCCTCGAAGTCACTTGCCGTATCAACACGATCCTCCGCAATTGGTACACCTCCGGCAAAGATGAACTGATCGAGCCAGCCGAGGTCTCATTCGAGCAGCTCAAAGAATCGAAAAACCGACACATCGCCAGCCGAGCCGATGCGACACTCGAGCAATTTGCGGACACGATCCGGCAGGATCGAGCCTTGGCCGAGATCAACAAGCTCGGTGGATCGGTGAAGGAGCTGCCGGGTAACGGACTGCGAGCCATCGGGCCGGGCGAATCGAAACAACTCATGGTTATTCTGGGGCGAGACTGGCGCGGCGGTGATGACGGGCTGAAATATGTCCGGCGACTGTCTAGCGACACGGCGCTATACCTGTTGCAGAATCGCGTCACCGAAAAACTTCTCACTCCCGGAGTCACGCCAGAGGCGGTCGAACAACTCCGTCGGGACATGCCGCGATTGAGAGTCGCCTATCGCGGTCCCGCGTTCCTGGGAATCAGTCCGCAGAATCGCCTCCCCGGTTGCTACGTCGGAGACGTGTCTCCGGACAGTCCCGCCTTCAAAGCGAAGATTCGATCCGGAGATGTCGTGACCAAGTTCGACGGCAAACCGGTCGCGGACTTTGAAGAATTGGTGTCGCTCATTCAGGACAAGCAACCGGGCGACAAAATCAAAGTCGAAGTCCTCCGTGGCGACGAAGAAGAAATCCTGTTTTGGCAACGCTTGCAGTCCGTCAAAGACCCCGCCGCTAAAGAGCAACTCGAAAATCTTCACAAACGACTGGCCGTAGACGTCGAAGTCACACTGGCCGAGTGGGGCACCAAGTGATTCGCGTCCTGGCTGAAGATTTCTTTGGCCACATTTGTCTGGCAAAGATGGCTCTCCGCCATTCGTGTTGAAGACGAATTCGTGAGCGCGAAAGGCGCTAGCTGCGGGTCGAGGAAAAGAACCCGCGGCTAGCGCCTTGCGGCTCACATGGCACCGAAATCAACACGAATGGCGGAGAGCCGAAAAAAGATGTCTGGTGCTCCGTTGAGGAGCAGCGTGCGATCTGCCAGCGTCGTTTTAAGGA
>SXKJ01000484.1 GCA_005778115.1 Planctomyces sp.
ACGTGAAGAAGCTGATTACGCAGACGCTCGACCCGATGCTCAGCGCGTACTTTCGAGACGTGGCTCATCGCCGCACGATGCTGGAACTGTTGCAACAGCGTGATGCGATCCAGGTCGAGGCGCGTGAGGAACTCCGTTCTCGATTCGGTCAGTTCGACATGGAGTGCGTGGACGTGTTGATCGGCAAACCGGACACAGGAGCCGGTGGCGGTTCGATCGAAACGCTGCTGGATCAATTGCGGAGCCGCCAGTTGTCGGTCGAGCAGCTCGAAACCTTTGACCGCCAGCGAGCCGCTGCCGAAAAGCAACGAGCGCTCAACGAATCGACGGCCCAGGCCGCGCTGCAAGCGAAGCTCACGCAGGCTCGCGTGCAGATTCAAATCGCCGAGAGCGAAGCGGAGGCCGAACTCGCCCGTGCTCGCAAGGACGCTGAGAAGACCGTCGTCGCCGCCGATGCGGAGGTGGAGAAATCGAAACGCCGAGCCGAGCAAACGATCGTCGCTGCCGACGCCGAACTGGCTCAGTCGCGACGCAAGGCCGAGCAAACCGTCGTGCTGGCCGAGGCCGAGAGTCAGCAACGCATTCTCGCCGGCAAAGGCGAAGCCCAGAAGGTGATGCAGATCGGCCTCTCCGAAGCATCGGTGTTGCTGCGCAAGGTCGCGTCCTACGGCGACCCACGTTTGTACGCGCTGGCATTGGTCTCTGAGCAGTTGGCTCAAAGTGCTCAACCGCTGGTTCCAGAACGCCTCTTTGTGGCGGGCGGTTCCGACGGCGCGAGCACCGGCGGCCAAACCGGACAAGGCTTGATGGGACTGCTCATTAGCCTGCTGGTTGCCGAGAAGTCCGGCTTCGACGTGTCGAAATCGGAAGAGTTTAACGAACTCAAAAAATTCTCCGACCGCATGGTCCAAGAGGCGATGCAGACAATGGCACCGCCGGCACCGACAGAGAGCGAATCCGTGCTGACGTAGCTCGCCAGGAGTCAGCGCCACGAATCCAGCGTTCGTTTGCCGACCTGCGCTCCCGATTCCAAGTACGGTCCCAGCGACGAGTATTTGGATTGAAGTGGTGAGATGTCGGGCTTGGCGATGAACGCTGGTGGCGGCGTGTTTGGGTTGCGGATCACACGGTACAGCTTCAAGGCCGGTTCGCCTGTGCCACCGCTGTCCAGCATCGGCATCACTTCGCCCAGCCGATCGAGCAACACGCGATTCATTCCATCGGTGACGACGAATACCTCACGTCCGCTCGATTGCTCGGCATTCAGAAACGTGAGGTTGTGCAGCGGGATCGCTCGCTCCCCCAGGAGGAACTGGCACCAGCAGCCCTTCGCCCCACCCAGGCTCATATCCAGAAACAATTCAGAATCGGTTGGCACGGTCTCGCGAACCTGCCGCAGGAACGCTGCTTCCGTGCGAAGTTGCGGTTCGCGACGCAACCCCGACTCGGTGAAGCTGACCGCATACAGGATGGCCAGGCTCAGGAACATCGCTTGCGCGGCGCGGCGAAAATCTAGGCGGTGTAGATTCCACACGCACCATGCCGCGACCGGAGGACAGAGCCACAACCACAACGGAGCTCCCGTTCGCCCGCCAATCGCCATCCGCGCCAGCCACAACCACACGGTCAATGGGCTCACAATCACGACGGTCAGAGGCAACGGTCGCAGCGACCAATTCGGCCACTCGCAGATTCGATCTCGCAACCACTGCAAGCCGAACGCCGCCAGCATCGACCACGCCGGCAAGCTCGGAAGTAGATACAGCGGCGACTTGCCCGGGATGAGCGATGCGAACAGCGGCCAGAGCAGCGCCCAACACCAGATGAATCGCTGCGGGGAATAACGCTCGGCCAACGCTTCGTGCCGAGTTCTCCAAAAGCCCGCCGGAACGACCAGCGACCACGGAGCCAATACCCAAGCCAGCATGGCCGCGTAAAACCACACCGGCTTTGCAAGCCCCGTCCCAAAACCGGTGTCCTCACCAGCGACTCGCACTCGTAGGTCGAATGACCAGAATTCCCAAGCTTGAGGCAGCCGCGATGCGACCATCATCGGCCACATCAGACCGACCGCGAGCGCGGCCAGCCAACCCCAGACCCATCCGAACCGCTGAATTCGCCGAGCGTCCCAATTCCAAACCAAGAACCCAACAATCGGAAGAGCCACACACATCGGTCCCAATCCCAGGGGCCCGGCCAGATTCGTGGCTCCCAGCAAGAGAAACAGAAACAACCAGCGTGCCGATCGACCGCCAATCCATTCCGGCCAGACATGTCGGCGCGATTGATGAATCTCACCGCGTGGCAACTCGCAATGAGCGAACATCGCCAGCGCCGCTGTCACCAACAGAGTCAGCAACGTAATGTCCTGTGCTCGCCAAGCCTGCGCCGCGAATTGGCTGGCGGTGGCCAACGATAACCCGCTCAGTAATCCGGTCGCGCGACCGAACCATCGTGCCGCGAGCGACGCGGTCAACAGCACCGTTCCGAGTGAGTACAACAACGAAGGCAATCGCGCCGGCCAGACGCGTCCTTCGCCACCCAGCAGCGACCAAGTCCACGCCGACAACCACTGCGCCAGCGGAGCCCCTTCCAGCCACGGCGAACCACCTCGCTTGGGAATCAACCAGTCGCCGTCACTGAGCATCGTGCTCGCCGTCTGCGGCACGACCGACTCCGACCAGGACAGCTCGCCGCCGTTGAGCATTCCCAGGCCGAATAGACCTGTGCAGAACAACGACAACAACAAGTAGTCGCGTCGTTCCAATCGTGTTTCACCAGCGAGTGTGCTCATGGGGAGAGGCGGACCAAGCGTGAGATGCGGTACACGACTTGTAGGTCAATCGCCGCGAAAGGGTCAAAGGGAATTTCGCTGTTGAGTCGCGAAGCGACGACAGCAGTTAGCTGCGAGCGTCAGCCCGCAGAGAAATGTTGGAACTCTTTAGTGAGCCGCGAAGCGGCGACAGCAAATGATTGCCGCGCTCATTTCTGTCGCCGCTTCGCGGCTAGGAGAATCACCTCCAACGACTCCTTGGGCTGACGCCCAAGGTTAACTACTAACGTCGCTTCGCGACTCTCAAAACAGGCAACTTCAAAACCTATGCCTTCGGGATTCGACGTGCATGCCTGCGGCGCACGCCGATACAACTGATGAAGTCCGCTTGGGAGAATGTTTTCCTCGCCCTATACTCCCGCCCCACTTGACCCGTCACAAAACCTTCATCCTCAGGGATTTTTCAAATGGCTCATCGTCCTGGCTTTCAAGCCCCCTTTTTCATGGGAGTCGATGTCGGTGGCACGACGATCAAGATCGGAATCGTCGATGACCGAGGACAGTCCCTGTCGCGAGTGGTCGTTCCCACCGAAGCCCAGAAGCCGGTCGATGTGGGCATGGCGAACCTGGAACGCTGCGCCCATGAGTCCGTCCAGCACGCCGGGTTGACGATGGATGACATTCACTCCGTCGGCTTGGCGACTCCCGGCACGATGGACATCTCGGCCGGCACGTTGCTAACTCCAGGCAATTTGCCGACCTGGCATCACTTCCCGATCCGACAGGCCGTCGCTGACCGTTTGAAGAAGCCAACCGTATTGCAAAACGACGCCAACGCCGCCGCGTTCGGAGAATTCTGGGTCGGCACGGCTCACGAAGTTCCCAGTACCGTGATGTGGACGCTGGGGACCGGCGTCGGCTGCGGCATCGTTATTCACGACGTCATCATCGAAGGACAGCATTCGCACGGCGGCGAAAGCGGACACAACATCGTGCAGATGGACGGAGGCCGCAGAAACGTCGATGGCCGGTACGGATCGCTCGAAGCCTATTGCAGCGCCACGGCGGTGGTGAAACGCTGCCAAGAAGCACTCGATGCGGGCCGAGCCTCTTCCTTGAAGGCCGAGATCGAAGCCGGGCAGCCACTGAGCGCGAAGCTGATCGGTGCGGCCGCCGAAGCGGGAGATGAATTGGCCAATGAGATCATCATGGAGACCGCGCGTGTGCTCGGTGTCGCGTCGGTCACGATGATGCACACCATCGATCCCAGCATGATCCTCATCGGCGGAGCCATGACTTTTGGCCGCAACGACAACCCGGTCGGCCGCAAATTTCTGCAACGGATCAAAGACGAAATCAAAGCCCGCGCGTTCCCGTTCTTATCCGAGCGGACACGCATCGACTTCGCGCAACTCGGTGGCGACGCCGGCTACATCGGTGCCGCCGGCTGCGTGCGGCTAAAGCTGACCGGCAAGTCCGCGTCGGGCCCCTCCGCGCAGCATCATTCGTATCCGTGTTGATCGCCAACATTCCACTTCTAACGCCCATTGGCGAACGGGGCGGCGTCAGCCCCCCGGTGCGTCGCGCTGAGTCCGTGGAAACCGGGGGCTGACGCCGCCCCGCTCGCCAAAATGGCTCGGCAGAGGAATTCAGGAGAGTAAGTCGCCGACAATCTTCGCGTGCGTGACTTCGGCGTCGGTCAAACTCGCTTCGCGCCCCTCGTGAGGATACGTCAGCGATTCGTGTTCGAGGCCGAGCGTGTGCAGCAGCGTCGCGTGCAGGTCATGCACGTTGACGACTTTCTCGACCGACTCGTAACTGAAATCATCGGTCGCACCGTGGACGTAGCCGGCTTTGAATCCGCCCCCTGCCAGCCACAGCGAGAACGCACGGCGGTTGTGGTCGCGGCCGTCGGCTCCTTGCGAGACTGGCAGTCGTCCGAACTCACCAGTCCACAGCACGATCGTCTCGTCGAGCAATCCGCGTTGTTTTAGATCCTGGACGAGCGCGGCGCTTGGCTGATCGGTGCGAGCGGTGAGGCCCTTCAAGCTCTCGGCGTTCTTGCTATGCGTGTCCCACGGTTGTCCGGCCATGAAGAGCTGCACGAACCGCACACCCCGCTCGATCAATCGCCGAGCGATCAAACAGCGCGTGCCGTACTCCTGCGTGGCCGGGTTGTCGAGGCCGTACATCTTGTGCGTGGCCTCGGTCTCTTGCGACAAGTCGAGCACATCGGGCACGGCGACCTGCATCCGCGCGGCAGTCTCGAAGTTCGCGATTCGTGCGGCGAGTTCGCTGTTCTCCGGATGACGTTTGAGGTGCGTGCGGTTCAACTCGTCGAGAAACCGCAGTTGGTTCTTGCGTGCCAGCGGCGTGATGCCGTCGGGCGTTTGCAGATTCAGCACCGGCGACTTACCGGAGCGAAACACAGTCCCTTGATAGACCGCTGGTAACCAGCCGCTGGTCCAGTTCTTCTCGCCATCCACCGGCAGTCCGCCGGGATCCGAGAGAACCACATAACCCGGCAGGTTCTCGTTCTCGGTCCCCAACGCGTAAATCGTCCACGCGCCGAGCGTCGGCAGTCCGGACAAGAACTTGCCGCTGTGAATCAGCCGCAACGCCGATTCATGATCGACCGACTCGGTACTCATCGAGCGAACCAGCGTGATGTCATCCGCGATCCGCGCCGTGTGCGGCAGCAACTCAGACAACACCATGCCGCTCTCGCCGCAACTGCGGAACGAATACGGAGAGCCCAAAACGTTGCCGACCTGCTTATCAAAATGGATTTCGAGTTCACCCGCCGGATACTTCTTGCCATGAAATTTTTGGAGCGCCGGTTTTGGATCATAGAGGTCCATTTGGCTAGGACCTCCATGTTGAAACAGGCAAATCATGGACTTGGCCGTCGACTGGGCACTCACTTCCGCGCGAGCCGTTTGTGTTCGCGCCAGCAACGATACCAGAGCCAGTCCGCCAATCCCTCCGGCCGATCGGCCGAGGAACGCGCGGCGAGTCAATTCAGCCAAGGTGGCATCGAACAGTGACATGGGCATCTCCCAATGCTTCACAATTACGGAGCGGCAGCCAGCGTCTTTTTCCAATCTGAGTAGAGACTGCTTTCGCGATAGCGGCTGAACGCTCGGCCGGCACCGACGATCAGAAACTGCATGCCGGTCTTCGAGCCGGAGAGCGATAGCTCGGATTGCGATCCGAGCGCGAACTCGGTGGCTCGCATGCGATGGCTGGAGGATTTGTTGGGCCGCTTCCCTTCAAAGACGATCGTCTTGGCGGACGAGCCTTTGTCTTCGATCCCCCAGAACTTCGCGAAGCTTTTTGCATCGTTGACACTCGCCAGCGGCTGGTTGTTGGTCCCCAGCCACTTCGACACGCTGTAGATGTTGTTCTCACCAGACCACGAGCGGTCCTTCGCCGAGTTCGCGACGAGCAGCGCTTGGCCGATTCCATCGGTCTTGATGAGGCACCCGTCGGCCGTGATCGCGATCGGTGTCGTGACCGACGGCGCGTGAACGGCGTTCGTCCCTTGCAGCGTGCAGTTGTGAAGAGCCAACTTTGTCTCCGCCTCCTTTGACGTCGCGTTCTTCAGGACCGCGACACACTGGTCGCTGAATAGCAAAGAGTTTTCGACTTCGACTTCTTGAGCTCCCTTGGCGGCGATCTCGATGGCGGCTCGGCCACCTCCCAGCAGGCAGTTTTGCAGTCGCACCTGAGACGGCTCGGTGACTTCGATCAAAGCCGCCCCTTTGCGGCCCTCCTCGGTGATCGAGCAATTCAGCATCCGCACCGATCCCCCCGCGAGACGAACGGCGCTCCAGGCGACCGTCGCGCCGATCTCTGGCGGATCGAACTGGAACTTCAATCCTTCCAGCGTGACCGATGCGGCAGTTGTCTTGAGCATGTAACGCGCCTCCGGGTCTTTGTCCGGCCGCGAACGGATGCCGCGCGAATCGAAGCCCACGTCGTAAGTGAACGTCGGCAAGTAGCCGTGTCCCGCTTCGACAGTCAGGTTCTTGTCGAGCAGCACATGCGGCATTTTGAACGGCCCGTCCCCCTCGATGCGAAGAGTCTCGCCAGGCTGAGCGGCTTTGATCGCTTCTTCCAGCGTGGCGAAGCGCGGCTTGTCCGCGCGGCCGCTGATGACGAAGGCTTTTTCCGGCTCCCCTTCCAGCAATCGCGAGATATCGCTGCCGAGGTTTGCCTTGCGCAGGAACAGAATGGCGAACGACGTTTGAGACAGTCCTTTGTCGTTATGCACTTCCGGCCAAGAGCCGTCGGGTTGCTGCGTCTTGATCAGGATGTCCGAGCCTTTCGCAAACCAATCGACGCCGCCAATTTTCTCCTGACCGAGCAGCACGCCCAGTCGTTCGATGGTCCACAAGAAGTACCGCGCTTGATCGCCCCCTTGGACGAATTCACCTGCTTTGGCCAGCCCCTTCGCAAAGATGGGATCTTTCAGCAGCGTGGCTCCTTCATCCGTTTTCTCGGCAGCTTCCGGCGGCGCGTCTTTCTTGTCATCCGGCTTCTCGTCCTTCTTCTTGTCGTCTTTCTTGGTGGAGCCAGTTGTCGATTTGGTAGTGCCGCCAGTCCCCGGCTTGGACTTGTTGTCGCCGCTGAGTTCACGCTCTTCCAATTGTTTGCGGAGCTTGTTGGCCCGTGCGACCGTCAGCGAAAAGAGTCCGGCGAACGTCATCGCCGAACCGGAGGGATTCGGAGCCACCGCCGCGTCTCCCTGATTGGCGACCGCCGAGGTGTATGGCCAGCCGCCATCGCTGTTCTGAGTCGTCCGAAATCGCCGAGCGATCGCCGCCATCGGTTGGTCGATATCCATGCCCGACCTCGACGCCGTCCACAGTCCGAGCACCGCGAACTGAGTGCAACTGTTGTCGCCAACTCCTTCCGGAGGCTTCGGCCGTGATTCAGGATTGGTCAGGATCGACGACGTGATCTTCGCCGGGCAGGTGTAGCTCCAACCGCCGCCGACGTTCTGACCTGCGATGAGTCGCGCACCGAGATCGCGAATCGCCTGCTTGTTGCCGTACTCATCCAGCCGCGACAGGATCACGATCGCCAGCGCGATGTCGTAGGTCGAGCCTAGCTCCTTCGTGCTCTTCTTAACGAACCGATGTCCCTTGTCGATCACCGGGTCGGACTGCGGTGTGCCGTTCTCCAGCAACGCCAACGTGCAGAGCGCCGTGATCCCGACTTCGTGAGCGGGGAACTCCCAGCTTCCATCTTCAAGCTGTTTCGACTTGAGAAACTCAACCCCCTTCAGCCGGGACTGAGTGATTTGGGATTCGTTCGGCGCGGGAGCCTGCGACCAACCAACGGTTGGCAGCGACAACACGGCCGTCAAACAGGCCACCAGAGCAGTTCGCATCCACATGATTGGTTCTCTCGTTAGATTCAAAGGTCCGTCATCCGTACCGCGACCATCAGGGAGCGGCTTGGTTTGTCATCGCTGGCCGCTTCCTGACGGTCGCGGTACGGCGATCGATCGACTCAATATCGCGGCAGGCTCGGATCAATCTCGACCGCCCATTGGTCGATGCCGCCTGCCATGCTTTGGGCTTGGGAAAATCCTTGCTGGCGCAGCCAGTTGGCGACTCGCAGACTGCGGCCGCCGTGATGACAGTGGATGACGATGTCGTCGCCGCGATGCGACTCCAATTCCGCCAACCGATTCTGAATCTCGCTCATCGGCAGCAGCTTGGCCTGGCTGATGGAGACTGTCTGGTATTCGTTCGGCTCGCGGCAATCGAGGAACACAAACTTGTCGCCGGCATTCAGCCGAGCCTTCACTTGAGCACAGGTCACTTCGACGGGAACTGCTTTCGGATCAGCCATGATGGCGGTGGAACCTTTCACCTTGAAGACCAGAGCAATCGACTGTGGCGGGATTGTAGAACGACTGCGGTCAATCCGGGAGCAACTGTCATCGAATGCTTAGAAGCGGCCTGCGAGCGTGGCATCCTTCCGCGAGTCCGTTATGTTGAGCGTCCCCGTAGATCCCGCCGTTCGATTCTCTCCGAAGATCTGACTGAAAGGTGACCACCATGCGAATCACCAGCCCGTTGCGAACGTCTCTGTTGGTTCTGACCGTTGGATTGTGTTCCGTCTTCGCGGCCGATCCGGTGACGCTGACCGAAAAGGATTATCGCGCGGCGTGGCACAAACTGACCGTGCCGGGGACGTGGGACGATCAATCGAACGGCGTGCTCGCCAAGTTTGATGGCATCGCGTGGTATCGGGCCGAGGCCAAAATCCCGGCCGAGTGGCAATCCACGCAGGTCACCATCGCGACCGAGCAGATCGATAACGCTCACGAAGCGTTCTTCAACGGCGTGAAACTCGGCGGCGCGGGAGCGTTTCCTCCGAAGTACGAAAGCGGTTTGAAGGAGTTGAAAAAATACGTCGTCCCCTCCGAGCACATTCGGTACGGCGAGGCGAACGTCATCGCGATTCGCGTCTATGATCATGACGGCAAGGGAGGTTTCAAAGGGGCGGCCCCCAGCGTCAGCGCCGGAGGGCAGACGATTCGCATGGAGGGGAAGTGGGACTTTCGACTCGGTGACGACGCGGAGTTCTCTGCTCGCGTCGATGACAAGAATGCCGCGAAGCTACCGAACGCTCCGGCGTCATTCAGCAAACTTCTGGTGTCACCCTCCAGCGCTCCGATCGGCAAGGCTCCCACGGATTACTCGCCGATCATACCGCCGAATGACGCCCTCAAGACGTTTACGGTACCGGATGACCTCAAGCTGGAACTCGTACTCGCCGAGCCGCACGTCAAGCAGCCGTTGCACATGACCTGGGACGAGCGGGGCCGGCTGTGGGTCGTGCAGTATTTGCAGTATCCGTATCCGGCCGGATTGAAGATGGTCAGTAAAGACGTCTTTTGGCGAGCGGTCTACGATAAAGTTCCTCCTCCGCCGCCGCAGGGGGAGCCGGGTCTCGACAAGATCACAATCCATGAAGACACCGACGGCGATGGAGTGCTCGACAAGCACAAGACGTTTCTCGATGGACTGAACATCGTGACGAGCTGTGCCCTCGATCGCGACGGCGTGTGGGTCATGAACCCGCCGTACTTGCTCTTCTATCCCGACAAGAATCACGACGACGTACCTGACGGCGATCCTGAAGTGCATCTGCAAGGCTTCGGACTTGAAGACACACACTCGGTCGCGAACTCACTGCGCTGGGGACCGGACGGTTGGCTCTACGGCTGCCAAGGGAGCACGACCAGCAGCGCGGTCATGCGGCCTGGACTCGACAAGCTGCCGGTGCATTCGATGGGACAGCTCATCTGGCGGTATCACCCGGCGACGCGCCGCTTTGAAATCTATTCCGAAGGGGGCGGCAACAGCTTCGGCTGCGAGATCGACGCGGAAGGCCGCGTCTTCTCCGGCCACAACGGCGGCGACACACGCGGCTTTCACTACACGCAGGGAGGCTATTATCAGAAGGGCTTCAACAAGCACGGCCCGCTATCGAATCCGTATGCCAACGGCTACTTCGCCGCGATGGGGCATGCGAACGTGCCGCGGTTCACGCACAACTTTGTGATCGACGCCGGAGCCGCTCTGCCCGACAAATATCGGGGCCACTTATTCGGAATCGAACCGCTGCAAGGCCGTGTCGTCGAGGCGGAGATCACGAACGATCGTTCCTCCTTCAAGACAAAAGACCTCGGCTATTCGATCACCTCAACCGACCCTCGCTTCCGCCCGGTCGAGATCAAAGCCGGTCCTGATGGCGCGATCTATATCGCCGACATGTATGAGCCGCAGATTGCGCACCGGCAACACTTCCAAGGATTGATCGACAAAGACAACGGCCGCATCTATCGCCTGTCGGCGAAAGTAGCTCGGCCGCCCTCGGCTGAGGGCGGCCAAGCTACGGACCTCGGCAAGAAGACGACTCCGGAACTGGTCGAGCATCTTCAGCAGCCGAACAAGTGGCAGCGTCAAACGGCGCTGCGACTGATCAGTCAGCGCCGCGATCGCACGGTTCTGCCGTTGCTGAAAAAGAACATCGAATCGAGCACCGGCCAATTCGCCCTCGAATGCTTGTGGGCGACGTATCAGCTCGGAGGACTCGACGACACGTTCGCGCAGCAGTGCCTCGCTCACAAAGAGCCGCTCGTCCGTGAATGGACGGTGCGGTTGAGCGGCGATATGCCGCTCGATCTAGCGGCCGCAGTGAACACCACGGGGCGCGGCGTGCCTGGACCACGTCAGGTCCAGGATGCCCATCTGATGGGGCATCGCTTTGGCGAGACACGCACGTCGATTCCGCTGGCTCGCAAGCTGGTCGATGTCGCCAAGTCGGAAACCTACGTCCGAGTCCGCAGCCAACTCGCATCAACGGCGAAACGTCTGCCGGCCGATCAAGCGTTGCCACTGATCGACGCCCTGACGACGCACAACGAAGATGCCGACGACATCCACATCCCGCTGCTGTTGTGGTGGGCCTTGGAATCGAAGGCGACGAAGAACTCGGCATTGATCGTCAACCTGTTCAAGAACCCGGAGGTCTGGAAACGGCCGCTGGTCGAGAAACATTTGGCTTCGCGAACAATGCAGCGATTCGCTCAGTCCGGGACGCGCAACGATCTGCTCGTCGCCGCCGAACTGCTGGCAAAGGCTCCGACTGCCGAGCACAAACAAGAACTGTTACGCGGTTTCGAGGCCGCGTTCAAAGGCCGACCGCTGAGCGGCTTGCCGGATGAACTCGTCAAGGAGATCACCGAGGCCGGTGGCGGATCGCTCGCGCTGCGCGTCCGTCAGAAGGACGCGACCGCCATCGACGAAGCTCTCAAGCTCGTCGCTGTTGAGCCGTCGGCTCCGCCCGATCCGAAACAGAAAGCCGCTGCCGAAGAGGCCAAGACACGCCGCATCGAACTCGTGCAGACGCTGGGCGAAGTTCAGCCGAGCGGTTCGGTCAATGTGCTGGTCGCGATTGCGAAGTCGTCAGCAGACAACGAGGTTCGTTCGGCCGCGCTCACCGCGTTGCTTGGCTACAAAGACGAGGCGATCGGTTCAGAAGTGTTGACCGTCTTTGCCAGCTTGCACGACGACGTGCAGTCGGTCGCGCTGACGCTGCTGACCAGCCGCCCGGTTTGGGCACGGCAACTCGTGGAAGCGATCGATGCCGGCAAGCTCAAACAAGACCTGCTGCCGATGGACGTCGTTCGCAAACTGACGTTCCTCAAAGACGAGAAGCTGGCCACTTTGGTTAAGAAGCATTGGCCGAAGCTCGAAGGAGCCAGCACCGCCGAGATGCAGGAAATGATCGCTCGATTTGCGTCGGTCGCAAAGTCTGAAGGGGGCGAACCGTTTGAGGGCAAGAAAATCTTCATGCAGTCGTGCGGCAAGTGTCACTTGCTGTTCGGTGAGGGAGGTCGCATCGGCCCCGACCTGACGGCGTTCAAACGGAACGACGTGCAGCACATCCTCACCAACGTCATCAACCCCAGCGCCGAAATCCGCGAGGGATTTGAAGCGATCGTCGTCATCACCACCGACGGTCGCACGGTGACGGGCTTCCGAGCCGATCAAGACGCTCGCGTTCTGGTGGTTCGCGGCATCGACGGCCAGAACATCACGATCTCGCGCGACAACATCGAAGAGATCGTCCCGCAGAAGAAATCGCTGATGCCGGAGGGGCTGCTCAACAATCTCACGGAGGAGCAGGTTCGGAACCTCTTCACTTATCTCCGTGTCGGCCAACCGTTGAACTCGCCGTAGCTCGCGCCGCGAAGGCATTGATGAAACTAGGCGAGCGGGGTGACGTCAGCCCCCCGGTGGTGTGCCCGTCGCATAACCAGGGGGCTGACGCCACCCCGCTCGCCAGACTCCATCTACGCGGCGGCGCGGCGGACTTCCGTTTGCGGTCGCGTTTGACTGAACGCGGCTTTGAGTTGTCGCACAACCAACTCACCGTGATGCGCGGGCATCTCCGGGTAAATCGGCAGCGACAGAACTTCGCGTGAGGCGGCTTCGGCTTCGGGGAACTCGCCGATGCGATGACCCAGGAACTCGAAGCAGGGCTGCACATGCAGCGGGATCGGATAGTAAATCATCGAGCCGACGTGATTGGCTCGCATCCTTTGCAGCACGCCGTCACGGCGGCCGCCGGTGATGCGGACGGTGAATTGGTTGTAGACGTGTTTGTATTCGCGCGGCTCGATCGGCAGCATGATTTCATCGGACAGGCTATAGGCCGCGAACAGATCGCGATAATTCTGCGCGTTGCGACGTCGGGCATCGGTCCATTGATCGAGATGCCGCAACTTAATTCGCAGGATTGCTGCTTGGATCGCATCTAAGCGACTGTTGAGTCCCACTTCGAGATGGTGGTAGTTGCCGGTGTCACCGTGGACTCGCAGGCATCGGAGTTGTTTGCAGAGGTCCGCGTCATCGGTGGTCAACATGCCGCCGTCGCCGGCTCCGCCGAGGTTCTTCGTCGGAAAGAAACTGAAGCAGCCGATCGTGCCGAGCACTCCCGCACGACGCCCACGGTATTCCGCACCGATCGCCTGGCAGGCGTCTTCGACGATCGCCGCTCCGTGCCGCACGGCGATGCGCCATAAGCGTTCCATGTCGGAGCACAATCCGAAGAGATGCACCGGCATGATGACCTTCGTGTTCGGAGTGATCGCCGCTTCGACAGCCTCGGGATTTATGTTAAACGTCACCGGGTCGATATCCGCGAAGACCGGCTTGGCTCCCAGTCGACAGATCGCACTGGCGGTCGCGAAGAACGTGAACGGGCTGGTGATGACCTCGTCACCGGGGCCGACCCCCAGCGCCATCAACGCCAGCATCAAGGCATCAGTCCCTGAAGCACAGCCAACTGCGGAACGTGAATCGCAATACTTGGCGATCTCGGTTTCGAGCGAGCTGACCTCTTCGCCGAGAATGAATTTTTGCTCGGCCAGCACGCGACCGACGGCGGCGGTGACTTCGTGAGCAATTGTCTGATGCTGCGCGACCAACGAGATGAACGGCACCGGCTCACAAGGAGCATTGCAGGAGAGAATTTGGTCGGACATCGGCGATTCCTTTCGCGGACAAGAGTTCGATCCATGAACGCGCGGACGATAGCCCGCGCAAGAAAATTCGGTCAAGAGGATTGATCTGAAGCATTTCGGCGAGCGGGGCGGCGTTAGCCCCCCGGTGGATCGCTGTGGGGTCGCCGTAGCACCGGGGGGCTGACGCCGCCCCGCTCGCCTGGTCACTACCGAGTTCGCCGATACTGTCGCGGAGTCACGAAACCGGGCACGGCATATTTTGCCTCGCGGACGACGGCGGATGTCGGCTGGGCCTGTTGGTCGAGTTCTCCGGAGAGCTGCGAAAGAAACTTGCTGCTGGCCCGATTGATGATGACCACTCGGCTCGTGGAGCGCGGATTGTTCAACGGGCGGATGATACAGACGACTTCGGACTCGCTTTGAGGATCGAAGTTACCGACCGTGTCTTGCGGGGACGCGAGCGATGCGGACAGCACGGCGGCTTTCAGTTGGCTTAGATCGGGAATGTCAGCCTCGGTGGCCTGCTTCGAGGATGCAAAAGGACTGGCGACCTCTTTCGTAATGAGTTCCGAATCGTCTTCCTCGAAGACAGGTTCGTCGGCCAATGCGGGACTCAGTGACTTTTTCGGCTTGGAATTCGTTTCTCGAGCCGCGGCCGTCTCGACGTGCGGACGCGCTTCGGCGTGCGGATACAGGTGCGATAGTTTCACTCTGTCGAGCAATTCGTGAATCGGTTTGAGGCCGGAGTACAGGCCGCGCTGATCGCGTTGATCGGCGGCGATGCAGACTCCGATCAAGCGTCCCGCCGTGTCGAACAACCCGCCTCCCGAGCGGCCTTGAATCGGCACTCCCGTGCATTCGACGTTATCCGGGCCGAGGTAGCGGTTGAGTGCGGTGACTCTGTGCTGCAGCTTGCTGGGAGGATCACCGCCGCTGCACCCGACGCTGAAGACGTGCTGCCCAACGTTCGGAGCAGTCGGCAAACCGGCAACCGCCGCGACGGGGAGCGCGCGAGTGATCGGAATCCACAACAAGCCGACGTCTGCTTCCAAGTCGTATCGGAGCACTCGGCCTACGAATGTTTCATGTTTCGCTCCGTTGAAGACATCGACCTCGATCACCGACTTGTCATCGAGCTTTCGGAAGATGTGTCCGCAGGTCAGGATCGTGGTCCGCCCCTCGCGACTTTCGATGACCGTGCCGGTTCCGAAATTGACTCCCAACGAGTCCTTGACCCGGATGCGCGGGCAAACGTGCAGCGGATCAATGCTGTTTTGAGGGGGAAGGTTTGCCGAGTCGTCGTTCTTGGCGCGAATGACTGGATCGGTCGGGCTGAGACTCTTGCTGTCCGATTTCAAATCTGAAATTTCAGATTTCAATTCAGCGGTATCGGGTTTGGACTGAAGGCTTACGGCTTTCGGCTCTCGGCTTTCGGCCGGAGCAACTGCGGTGACATTGGCCAGCCGCGCGCGTTCGCACATGCGGCGGAGTTCGCTTTCCGGAGGTTTGCCCTCGATGCGATCGACTTCCCGCCCGCCGATCAGCAGCACGAACGTGGGGATCGAGTGGATGCGATGCTGCTGGCAGACGATGGCACTTTCGTCGGCGTTGACGATCTGAATGGGAAAGTTTTCGCGCTTCAGCCGAGAGACCAGCGGAGCAATTTGCTGGCAGGGAGGACATCGGTCGGGAGCGGTGAACTCCAACACAACCGCTTCGGGTTCCGCGGCGGCGACAGCCGCGGCGACGAGACAAAACGCAACGACGTGCATGTCCGGCCTCCTTGCCTGGGAATTTGCGAACGACTTGTAATTCCGACAACGCGCACGGACGGAATTACAAAGCCACTCTGTTCCGGCTCCGCCGAAGAGTCGCTCGTTCGTCGCGAATCGGCCCTGATCACGATTAATTCGCGGCTCAGCCGCTGATCGCTCTCAGGACAGGCCGCTGCAACAGCAGGCCCTGTGCCGCGACGGTCAAATCTCATCAGGAGCGAAATCTGCCATGGAGTTCACGCGGCGAGCGATTGCGATTAGGTTGTCGCGCCCAACCCTGGCCTTGATGGCTCACCACGATCGCGACGGACCTCGCACCTTCTCATCGCCAACTTTTTAGAAAGCACCAGCCCTCATGCAACGCACGTTGTTTCTTCGCCTGTGGATCATGGTCTTTCTGCATTACTTCGTGTGGGGTGCCTGGTACGTGACGATGGGGACGTATCTTGACCAGACTTTGCATTTTGAAGGGGGACAGATTGGATTGGCTTATGGTTCGACTGCCGTCGGTGCTCTGGTCTCGCCCTTCATCGTGGGGATCTTGGCCGACCGCTTTTTCGCCACGCAGCGGATCTTGGCGTTTCTGCATCTGGCCGGAGCGGGTTTGCTGTATCTCGTCTCAACGTTAAAGGGCTTCGGACAGTTTTATCCCGCGTTGCTGGCCTACACCGTGACGTACATGGCGGGACACGGACTGACCAACGCGCTGACGCTGCACCACTCGAAGAATCCAGCGAAGGAGTTTCCGCTGGTGATGGTGATGGCCAGCGTCGGCTGGATCGCGGCGGGACTGGTCGTAAGTTGGCTGAAGGTGGAAAAAACGGAGGGGATGTTTCAGCTTGCGGCGAGCGCGGCGTTGGTGATGGGGTTGTACTCGCTGACGCTGCCGCACACGCCGCCCAAGGGGGCGAACGCTCCGGTCTCGGTCGGCGCTCTGTTGGGTTTCGATGCGCTGAAGCTGATGCGTGATCGCTCCTTCGCGACGTTTATGGTCTGCTCATTCCTGATTTGCGTGCCGCTGAGTTTCTACTTCAGTTGGATGAACCTCTTCATGAACGAGCTCAAGATTCCGAACGCCGCGGCCAAGATGACGCTGGGGCAAGTCTCAGACGTCGTGTTCCTGGTGCTGTTGCCGGTGCTGCTGCCGCGATTGGGAGTGAAGGGCGTCCTGCTGCTGGGGATCGGATCGTGGGCGTTGCGGTTCGCACTCTTCTCTGGGTTCGTGAGCAACAGCGACGCGCTGTGGATGCTGTTTCTGGGCATCTGCATCCACGGCATGTGCTACGACTTCATCTTTGTGATGGGCCGGATGTACGTCGACAAGCACGCCAGCGAAGACATCCGCGCGGCCGCTCAGGGCTTGCACGGAGTCGTCACGCTCGGCGCGGGGATGTTTATCGGCTCGTGGCTCTCCGGCGTTGTCGGCGAACACTACAAACGTGGCGACATGCACTCTTGGCAGGAAATCTGGATGATCCCCGCAGCGATGTCCGCCGTGCTAATCGTGGTCTTCGCACTGCTCTTCAAGGAGCGTCGCGAGACGACTGAGACGACTGAGACGACTGAGTAGTGGCCTGTTGATGGTCAGCTCTGGGCCGGTGGCGACGGCTCTGACGGACTCGCTTTAGGGGCGTGCTTCCACCAGCGAGGCGAGGTCAGACAGAAGGCGATCACCAAGGCGTAGAAGATCCACGCGACATAGTGATGCCGATGTCCCTCAATCCCGCGCCAATGCTCGGCCGGCCACTTGAGCTGGAACCAGGAATCGACCGTGGTTCGCCAACCTGCGGGAACCCAGGTCGGGACATCGCGGTTTCGTGTCGCTTCGTAAAGCTCATGAATCTGGGCTTTGTCCGGCTCGGACATCATACGATCCAACAGGGCATCACGTTGAGCCAAGTTCATCTGGCCAATGAATGTCATTGTGCCGGGCTGATTCGCCGCTCCCGGTTTGTAATCCAGCACTTCCTTCAGTTCCGGTGGCAGCTTCGAGGCGTCCTCTGGGAATTTGGCGGGGTGAGCGTGAGTCACCATGTAGCCTTCCCAACGATGATCGAGGCTGATCTGATGATGACGCACGAAGTAGCCGGCCACCTCGCGGTCCCCCAGCATCATTTCGGCAGCCGTGAAGGCCAGAATCGCCGCACCCAGCGTGACGATCCAGTGATAGCGGTTCATCAACTGAGCGATCAACGTACTGCAGGTCATGATGATCGCAATAGAAATAAGCAGACCGCCCAACAGCAGCTTCCAATCTCCGTGACTGGCACCGGCCACAGCCAGCATGTTGTCGAGGCTCATGGCGAAGTCGGCGAGAAAGATCATCTTGATGGCGGCAATCGTGCTGCGTCCCGCATTGTCGGCAGTGACATCCTCTTCCGACTCGCTGCGCAGCAGCTTGCAGGCGATCCAGATCAGCAGCAGTCCGCCAAACAGCCGCAAGGTGGGGACCATCAGCAGGAACGACATGATCATCGTGAAGCCGATCCGCATCACGATCGCGATTCCGCCGCCCCACCAGATCGCTCGATTGCGCTGATGTTCGGGCAACTTGTGAGCCGCCATGGCGATGACCACCGCGTTGTCACCGGACAACACGACGTCGATCAGAATGATTTGCAGAATCGAAAAGATTAACTGAAGGGTCATAGTCGCAGGCGGCTCGTTAATAAGGCGGGGGGATCAAGAGGGGCGGCAGGATAGCCAGAGGGCCCCCCCGCGAGAAGTTGTTGAGCCACGAAACGTAGGGCGGGTCACGACTCAGAATTGGGGTTCCGCAAATCAGCCGCAGGGCCCCAGCCCCGGTTAATCTCGCTTGAACCGGGGCTAGCGCCCTGCGGCTGATGTGGCCAACACCAGTCTTTTGCTCTGGCAACACCCTACGCTGCTAGGGGGCGGTTTTCTTGGTGAAGGAATAACCGAGCTGCGTGGCCAATTCGCGAGCCTTGGTGGCATCGGCTGCTCGGCCGGCTTTGTCGTAGAGTTCCGCCAGCGCTGCTGGAAACTCGGCGCGGCGAGGTGCGAGTTTCACCAGCCGCTCGTACTGCCGAATGGATTCCGCGAAGAGTCCCAATTCTTCCAGACGAATCGCGGCGAGCGCCACGAGCGGCGGCTCTGAATCATTCGCCAGTTCCACGAGGTCCGCGGCCGCTTCACGAACTTCCGTCGTACCAATCCGAAAAGATCCATTCCACAGCGATTCGAGCGTCACGAAGACCTCCCAGCGGTACTCCTTGTCCTCACGCAGCTTTTCGGCTCCCGCGTAGTTGACTTGAGTTTCTTTCGTGTCGAGCGACCACAAACGTTTCTCGCCTCGAGCGCCTTTAAGCACCAGTTCGTAATTCTTCGCGTCCTTCGTCGCCGGCCAGGAGAACGTCGGCGTCGTAGTCAGAACCGTGCTGCCGAGAATAGGTGACACCGCGATTGAAGGTGGTTTCACGGGCCCCGCGCTGCGAGTCACGGTGACTCCGCCGGCGTTCTTTTCGAGTTCGGCGAGACTGTCGCCGACGAACTTCTTAGCCTTGGTCGGAAGTTTGACCGGCTTGGCGGCGGAGGCCGGCTCGACGCCTGACTCTTTAATGGTCGCCTTGGCCACGTCCGAGATGCGTTCACAGTTTCCATTGCGGAAGGAGACAACTGCAAACGAATTCGCCGGCAGTTCCACCGCTTCGTCGGCATAGACAGATCCAAAGACCTCCGCATCGCGCGGTGTGCCAGCGACATCGAGCACACGGACTTTGCCGGTGACTTCCAAAAAGCGCCCCACAGGTTTGGCGGCTTCCGCGAGTGAACCGCTCGCCGACAACACGAGGCTGACGATGATGACGATGAAACGACTGCGAAACGCGAATTGATGTCGCAACATGTTCCGACTCCTGAATGCGGTCGAGCCGCAAAAGAGAATTTGCCCAGGCGAGCGGGGCGGCGTCAGCCCCCCCGGTTTGAGCGGCACTGACCGGGGGGCTGACACCGCCCCGCTTGCCTGAGACTAAATTTCGATCGACTGGTTGGGCTTGTCATTCGAACCGCTACCGAGCGCCGACGCCCCGGTCCACAAACTAATGGGATCCCCTTTTAACTTATCCGCTTTTCCTTTGAGCTTGAGTCCCACGGGATTCCAAGTATCGCTGAGCGTGGCACGATCCTGCTCAGAGATTTCCGCGGCTGTGGTCTCGCTGAGCAAGATATCCGTTTGCGCGTCCTTCGTCGCCGATTCCAATCGCGAGGCTGTATTCACCGTATCTCCGATCGCGGTGTAGTCCAGCCGATTTTTGCTGCCAATCGTGCCGACGATCACTTTGCCCGTATGCACGCCGACACCGATGCGGAATTCCGCAGCCCCAAGCTCCTTCCAGCGCTGGCTGAGGCCATACACGGCCTTCACCATTCGCACCGCCGCGCGAGCCGCTCGAAACGCATGATCGGGCCGCCGCTCAGGGGCCCCGAACATGACCATCAGCCCGTCGCCAATGTAGGAATTCACAATGCCCCCCTCCTCTTCGATGATCGGCACGATGATCCCAAAGTAGGCGTTGAGCAACTTCACCACTTCGTGCGGAGTATGCTGCTCTGAATACGTCGTGAAACTCCGAACGTCGCAGAACAGCACCGAGATCTCACGCTCTTCCCCTTGCAGATCGAGCTTTGAAGGATCGGCTTCCAGAGCACGAGCCACCGCTTCGGATTTCACCATGCCCATCATTCCGCGAATCCAGCGCCAGCGCAGACCAAACGTGACGCCATACAGCATCACCCCCATCAGCAGCATCGACACTATTTCGACCCGCCAATTCAGCCACGAAAACAGGCCCAGGCAGAGCAGCTTCCAGAGCCAGTGATGCAGAATCGTCAGCAATGCGCCCCAGCCCAAGCTCAGGCGAGCGAACCCGATCCCCAGCAACGGCCCGATCAGCAGCAACGTCACGGCCGTCGTCAACTTTCCCAGAGGACGGATTAGAAACGCGCGATCCTGAAGCGTGGCGACGATGTTGGCTTGAATCTCCGTGCCGGCCATGCGGTCTAGTCTGGGCGACGATGTGAAATACTGAATCGCCCACATCGCCGCCTGATTCGAGTAGGCCGTCGCGTGCTGGTCTTGATAGGTGTAAGCGGTCACGCCCACCAGGACGGTCGCGTTTTTCCAAGAGTGACGCGGGGTGGTCGCGTCTCCCCGCGCCGCTTTGAGGACGTGATGAAACGGAACCGTTTTGATCGTGCCCGGCGGGCCGACGAAGTTGATCAACAGGCGACCGGACTCGGTGGGGATTTCCTTCCCGTCCAGCATCAGCGACTTAGCGGTGAACCAGTCTTCGTCTTTTTTCTGCGAAAGCCCGAACGCGGCGAAACCAAATTGTGGCTTGGCCTCGTTGGTATTGGACTTCGCTCGCAATTACTGCCGGCGCAGAAACGTGTCGTTGTCGGTCGTCAGATTCACATACCCCAAGTCGGTCCAGGCGGGATCGATTTCGTTTTTGGTTTTCCATTGGAACAACGGAGAGAGCCATTCGTCGCCAAGCTGCCATTCGGGCAAGATGACTTTCTTCGATTGAGCGATCGCCTTCCCCAACTGGTCGGCGTCTCCGTCGGCCCCCGGCCGGAAGTAAGGACGATCCTCCGCATCGGCGGGAATGAAAAAGTCGAGGCCAATCGCACTGGCCCCTTCGGCATAGAGATACCGAACCACCTCGCTCATTTCGGGACTGATGAACGCCAGCGGCTTCTTGAGATCTCGCAACGAGTCTTCATCAATTCCGACCACGACGACATTGGCACTCGTCGAGCGTTTGCCGCGTAGGACAAAGCAGTTGTCCAACGCCCAATTCTCGGCACCGCGCATCACAACGGTTTCGTTGAGCAGGCAACACGCCAATGCACAGATCAGACCGACCACCGCGCCTCGATAAGTCGGATTCAGCATTCGCCAAAAACGCCGCATTTCTCACAATCCAAATTCAGTGACACGAAAGGAGTCGGTCCCGATACTATCAAAGTCGCCAACCGAGACACACTCGCTCGGTCGCGATGAACTGTCTCATGGAGTGGCGCATGGATCGCCGGTCGCTTCACGATTTCTTGACTCTCCATTTCTTGGCGAGCGGGGCGGCGACAGCCCTCCGGTGGTCTCGAAACAACACCGAGGAGCTGACGCCCAATGGCACTCGCTTCGTGAGCGGCACGGCGCTAGCCGCCGGTAATTTGCCGGAAATCGTCAATTCCGAATCACCGGTGGCTAGCGCCATTCCGCTCAAAGCGAATCCCATTGGGCTGACGCCCCCCCGCTCGCCTGGTTCGTTAGCACCGCTCGCCGCCCTCATCGTCGCGTGCCTGTTCGCCGTCAGTCGCGCCGACGACGAACCCAAACCAGACTGGCAACGCACATTGACCAATGAATCGGCGGCACAGGTGCGGGCTTGGGAAAAACAGATTGCATCGCTCGCACTGAAAGAGGACTTCAACGCTGCTACCAAAATGGCGGACTCCATCGCAAAGCTGCGTCGTGAACAACAAGGTGAGACTCACTGGCAGACGCGCGAGTCGCTGCTCACCGCCGACACTTGGAAGCTGCGAGCCAAGTTCGATCAGCCACAATCGGACTCGGCCAAACAACTCCAGAAATCGTTGGCCGAGATCGACGAACTCATCACGCTCGGCCAGTTTGATGAAGCGTTGATGGAGCTGGAACACGCGGCCGAGACTGCGATCAACTTGTTTGGAAAATCGTCGCTGACTTGGATCGAGGTTCGTCAGCGACAGGCACGGTTCCACTGGAGACAGCGTCAACAGCAGGCGGCCTATGACGCGATCAGCGAGGTGATCGAGTTTCAGACGAAGCAGCTTGGCAAGCGACATCCGGCGATCGCCGCGACTCAGGATCAATGGGGAGAATGGCTCGCTCTTCAAGGACAATACCGCTCGGCGATCGAGCATTATCAGGTCGCGTTGGAAATTCGCGTGGCGTGTTTGGGGCCACAGCGATCCGAAACGGCCGTCAGCCACAATCGCCTTGCGATCCCGTTGTTTCATTTGAGCCGCTATCAGGAATCCGAGCAGCACTTCCGGAAGGCGCTCACGATCTTCGGGGAACAGAGTCTGGAGGCGGCTGTTACGCAGACTCAGCTTGCGGATTGTCTGCGAGCACAGAGCCGGTTCGATGAGGCCGATCCATTGGTTCGACTGGCACTCAAGACGTTTCAAAAGGTCGCCCCGGAACCAAGTCCGGAAACCGCGACTTGTTACAACGTTCTCGGTCTGAATCTGCTCGTTCAAGGACGCGCCGGTGAAGCCGAGACGGCGTTTCGCAAGTCGATCGGATTGTGGCAGCGACTGTCACAGCAACCTGGGGCCGCTTTGGCGACGCCGATCAATAACTTGGCCAACGCACTGGCGTCGCAAGGACGCTATCAAGAAGCGCATGCCGATTATGAAGAGGTTCTGGCGCTGCTCAGTCGCACGGTCGGCAATCAGCATCCGAGCCACGCCACGGCCAGCAACAATTTGGCGAACAATCTGATACGCGAGGGACGCTTCAGCGAGGCTCAGCCATACTTCGAGCACTGCCTGGCGGTGCGGCAAGCGACGCTCTCCGACGAGCACCCGGATACGGCTCAGGCGCATTTCAATCTCGGAGTAAACTTGAATCATCGTGGCCGCGCGAACGACGCGCTGACTCACCTGCAACGGGCAGCGGACATCTTGGAGAAACGACTGCCTCGGCATCCCGATACCGCATTGGGGTTTCGCGAACTCGGCCTGTGCCTGGAATCTCGCGGCGAAAGCGCGAAGGCCGAGTCGCTCTTAAAGCGTGCGCTGGAGTTGCATCGCGAGGCGTGGGGTGAAGGGCATCCCGACACCGCTCATAGTTACGCGTTGCTGGCGCGGCACACCTCCGATCAAGGACACGAGGATCTCGCGGAGCCCATGTGGCGCAGTGCCGCGCAGAGTTTCGAGCAGGCCCGGAGACGCATCGCGCTCACGGGGATCGGCCGAGCCGCTCGATCGGCAGAGTACAGCCCGTTGGAACCATTGGCGGTGTTGCTCGCACGCCGACAGCAACCGACGGCAGCCTGGGACATGCTGGAACGCAGCCTCGCACGCGGGTTGTTGGATGATTTGGTGACTCGGCAATCACAGCGTCTTTCAGACGAGGATCGGCAACAGCAGCGTGCGTTGACGATGCAGCTTCAACAAGTCCAAGTGCGGATCGCCGCGCTGAGCGGCGGAGCATCGGCTGCGGGGGAGTCGAAAGCTCAACTGCGTGAGCGTGAATCTCGCTTGTTCGTCGAGCTGGCCGAGTTTGAACAAAAGCTGCTGGAACGATCTGCCGTCCCCGCCGGTCACTCGGCGGAACGGGAAGCGATTCAAAAAGTCTTAGCGGACGACGAAGCCGTCATCGCCTGGATCGATTTGCCGGGCCGCGAACATTCGCAGCGACCTGACGGAGAACACTGGGGAGTCGTCCTCCGGCACCGTGGAGATCCGCGCTGGGTCAACCTTTCTTCCGAGGAGAAGCCCTGGTCGAGCGATGACGAAGATGAACTCGGTTCTGAGCTCGCGAGCTCTCTGGCGAACTCCGCCGGCCGAGCGACCGCACTCTCCGACACGAGTCTTCAAAAACTGATTGCCGATTTGCGACAACAACGGTTCGCTCCGCTGCGCGAGGCGCTTGACGCGAACGATCAAGCTCCGGCCGTTCGCAAGCTGATCGCTCTGCCCTCTTCAAGCCTTCGTGGCGTCCCCGTCGAACTCTTGGTCCCGGAGAGTTGGGAAGTCAGTTACGCCCCCTCAGCAACCGTCCTGGTCTGGCTGCGATCAAAGGGGAAACGAGACGCTGCCCCGGGCGAATGGCTGGGAGTCGGCGATCCCGTCTTCGCGCCAACTCCCGCCGTGCCACCACCACGCGCGGGATTGGAGATTACTCAAGTCGCACCGCAAGGACTCGCGGCACGGGCGGGACTGAAAGCGGGGGACATCTTGCTGAGCTACGCGGACTCGCCGCTGAAGGAATTGGCCGATTTCCTCCAAGCCCAGAAGGGATTGAAAGAGGATGTCACAACGGTCGCGGTCGAGATTTGGCGAGACTCGAAACGTCAAAGCGTCAACGTCGGAGTTGGCAAGTTGGGTGTATCGATCATCGCCTATCAAGCGGCCGTCGGCGCGGCAGATGTGCGCGCCATCTCGCCGCTTCAATTCTTGAAGGACCAGTTCGAGCAGTTGCCGGGAACACGCTTGGAACTCAATGCGATCTCCACAAATCACGGCTCGCGTGTCGCGAAAACCGAGTTGTTGCTGGGGAGCGATGCCAGCGAGCAACGATTGGCTCAACTGGCGGCTCAAGAGACGCTCCGCAAGTTTCGCTGGCTGCACTTCGCAACTCACGGCGTCCCGGATGCCGAGCAACCGCTACGGTCTCGATTGATCCTGGCTCGCGACCATTTGGCCGACATCAAACTGGACGACGGCTTCGATGCGGCGGTCTATCGCGGCGAACTGTCGGCCGAGCGTGTGCTCCGCGACTGGGCTTTGGACGCCGACTTGGTCGTGTTATCGGCCTGCCAGTCCGGTTTGGGCCGATATGCCGGAGACGAAGGCTATCTGGGATTCGCGCAGGCACCGCTGCTGGCCGGCGCGAAGAACCTGCTGCTATCGCTCTGGAAAGTGGACGACCAGGCGACAGCCCTCTTGATGAAACGCTTCTACGAAAACCTCTGGGCCTCGCGTCCCGGCCTGACGGCCCCGCTTCCGCCATCCGAAGCGTTACGTGAAGCGAAAGCCTGGCTCCGACAACTCTCGCAATCGCAGGCCTGCCGACTCTGGAAAAGCTGGCAACGCGGCGAGTTCGTTCCGACGGGAGACTCGAAAGCGAGCAACGAGGCGGACGATGTACCCCGTCCGTTCCAGCATCCGAAGTATTGGGCCGAGTTTGTGCTGATTGGCTCGGCGTAGGAAATGACCCAGGCGAGCGGGGCGGCGTCAGCCCCCCGGTTCGTTCTCGACGCACCG